>JAJRVY010000123.1 GCA_024277065.1 Planctomycetota bacterium | reverse complement strand
CTGTCTGGTGGACGGCAAGCTGCTGGTGCGCACGACCAAGCTCGGCGAGGAGGCGCTCTCGCTGCTGGGCGCGCTCGGCGTCAAGCGCCCGCAGCCCATCTTGAGCGTGGGGCCGGTGCCCGGGCGCTCATAGGCACACGCCGGATCCGGTGGAAACGGCACAAGTGCCCGGCATGCTGAGGCTTACGTCAACTCGTGTGCCCAAGAAGCGCAAAGTCGAGTTCGACAGGATCGTCGAGATCGACGTTGAGATGCCTCCGCCCGGTCCTACAGGGCTGCCCGCCAGCGCGTTCGCGGCACGAGGGGCAGCGAGGATCTGCACAGCGCCGATGGGCCGGAAACCGGCTCGGGAGGCTCGGATCCCCCGCGTCAGGGGGCGGGCTTCACGCAGGCCAGACCGTCCACAAGTACCCTCAAGATCCGTCAGGGCTTGACGTCAGGCAGAGTCGTGTCGATCGGCCTGTCGGTCGTGCGCACGGCACCGAGGCGTCGGAGCAATCTGGGGCCGTGACGACGGACGCGGTCGGCGGCGCCTGACGGGTCCGAGCATCAGCGGGAACGGTCGGCATCCCGCGACGTGTCGAGCAGGAGTGTGACGCGTGTCTCGCCGGTTGCGATTGACGACTTCGTGGCCGTCGAGATCGCTCGCCGTGACGCTGCCTCGAGATCGTAGTCTCGGGCCTCCAGTCCGACCAGCTCGAACCCTCCCCGCTCATTCGTGATGGCTGAGATGACCGACGCGCTGTCCATGCCTCCTGACATCGACGCCGACACCATCGCTCCCGCGAGCGGGTTTCGATCGGAGTCCACGACACGCCCCGAGATCGTCGCACCCGGGCGGACCACGACGTCGAGGTCCGATGTCGTGCCGGTGACGTCGATGCGCTTCGGCATCAGGTTCGTGCTGCCGTCGAGCGGAGGAAGCACGAGGAGAACGGCCGGCGCCGACGGAGCATCGGCGAACTCGAACGTCCCATCGATTCCCGTTGTCGCCTCCTGCGGCTCCGTACCGGCGGCCGGCCAACTTGCGCGCACGATCGCACCGCCGACCGCACGGCCGTCGGGCTCGACGCGAACACGTCCGCGAAGGCTTGTCGACTCCTGCATCTGCATCCAGGACACGACCTCGGACCGTTGCACTCCCTACCGCGCGTACCCGGACCACTGCCTTCTCGCCGGGCCCGACTTCGACACGGGCGCCCTCGACGGCCCACCGCTCGTCGCGCAACACCGCCCTCCAGACTCCGGGCGCGAGATTGCCGAACTCTACGAAACCGGATGCATCCGTGCGCTCTGCGGCGATCGCGCCGTGGGTCTGTTCGGGCGTCACAGACGGGATCGAGGCCGCGACGCCGATGCCGCGTGGTTGCACGAAATGAAGTTCAACGCGTGCACCAGCGACAGCCGCGTTCAGTTCGTCGCTCACCTGCACTTCGATCGCCGCGGGCGCATGGAGTGCGACGACCACCGGTTCGACATCGGTGCCCTCCGTGACCCGGGCGCGACCGACGCGTCCGTCCGGGGCGCGCGCGGCCACATCGACAGCGTCCGCCTCGATTACCATGTGGAAGCCCGCTGTCGGACCGAGGGTGATGGGCCCCGCGAGGGACACGCCGGCGGCCGTGAGCTCCACGGTCGCGTCCAGGACGGGTAGGCGTGTCACTCCGTCGATCACGACGCCCGCGACGCGGACCGAGCGCGACGGCCCCTCCGGTGGCGCGTCCCGTCGTCCTCCGAGCCGCGCAACGACCACGAGGGCGACCGCGACCGCGACCGCGACCGCGACACACGCTGCGGAGATGAGGAGCGCTCTCCTGCGGGCCGGCGACCGGTGGGGCGTTGTCAGCGTTTCGCCCACTCGCGGAGAGAGCGAACGGAACCGGAGAGCCGCGGCGTCTCGCCGGGGTCCGGATCGACGTCCAGAGCTGCGAGGACCGCGTCTTTCTCGCCACGATCTCGATGGACTTGCGCCAACTGTACCGCCGACCAGGCGCGCAGTTCGGCACTGACCGCAGGATCGTCCCGTAGTCGCGTGAACTGCGTGACCGCCTCGTCACTCCGTCGCGCGCGGTGCAACGCCGCGGCGTGCGAGAACCGCGCCTCCGGAACGAAGACGCTTCCCGGGTGCGTCTCCACGAACTCGCTCATCGCACCGAGCACGTCTTCGCCGCCCCAACCAGGGATGCAGCTTGTTCCGAGGTACTTCCACACTCCACGCTCCCGAAGCCAATCGCGGGCCTCACGGTCGGCCTTGGTCGCCGGCGACACAGCGAACGTGGCGACTCCGAATCGCATCGTAGTGCTCCCGTCCCCGTCGATCGATTCGACCATCAGCTGGACGCGACCGGATGCCTCCGTCAGGCGTCCGGCCCAGATCGTCTTGTTCTCGGTCTCACGGCCCGGCGCGAGCACCGCGACGCGACCGAGTGGCACGGTGATCGTGAAAGCCCGATCGGGAGGCAGCTTGATCGCTCGCGGTGGAGGCCGGCCGGTCTCGATACCGCGCACGGGGCCGAGCCGATACCAGCGTCCGGATTCCAGATCTGAGGACGGGGGAGACTCGAAACGCACCGACACCGCAAGTTCCGGATACCAAAGCGCCAACGGCGATGGCACCGCCACTCGCTGCAGGCCCGCGTTCACAACCTCGACGGATGCCGGCGCCAGGGCTTCGCCGAACGCCGAGACCTCGTGGGCGACCCCTACGTTCGTCGAAAGCCCGGGAGGGCCGAGCTTCGGTGGAACCTCGTCGAGCGGTCCGGCCCCGGCGTCGTCTCGACCGAGCACGGCGCCCGCCCCCTCGACGTCAGACGATCCCCCGCCATTCAAGACGGTTTCGCCCGACTCCACGCCGACGTCTCGTCTCCCCTCGCCGGGACCAGCTTCCGCGTCGTAATCGGAGCCGGTTGAGTCGACGTCCGACTCACCATCGACCGAACCGGCCGTCGAACGGACCTCGGGCGGCGGCACGCCGCGAGGCTCAGGCCGCGTCATCGAGAGCATGAGGCCCCCCATCGCGATCACGGCAGCCGCAAGGACAAGCACCACCCAGAGTCCACGGCGACTCTCTCGATGGCGCGATTCGGGGATCGGTCGTGGTGCCATGCTGATCCTCTGCGCCCGCTACTCGGCCTCGATGGGCCGCTGCCCGGGGCTCTCGACGTACCGCCGGAACTGCAGGAGCGTCACCTCTTCGAACTCGTAGTCCCCGTCGTCCTCCGAGCCGCGCAACGACCACGAGTGCGACCACCATGCATGCAGCGGCAGCGATGCGCCCCCGTCTGCGGGCGACCGAAGTTGTCTGCGGACTCAGCGGCTTGCCCACCGGCGAAGGGAGCGTACCTGATCGGCGAGGACGGCATTCTCGCCGGGGTCAGGCGTTACGGCGAGGACCTGCAACACGCCAGGCTTGTTTCCGTTTCCGCGGTGGACCTGCGCGGCCATCACTGCCGCCCAGGCCCGCAACGCTAGATCGTCCGCCTCCGTTGAGAGCCCACGGAGTACGGCAAGCGCATCTGAGTCCTCGCCCTCGCGTTCCAGTGCGACTGCAAGGCTGTACCGTGCCTCGTCCCGGAAGCGCGAGTCCGGGAACAGCTCCAGGAACTCGCTCATCGTCGCACGGAGGGTGGGGCCGCCGCTGTCGAAAGCAGTCGTGCCAAGTGCGCCAACGACACGCCGACTCCGAAGCCATGCGAGAGCCGCGGCCTCACTCTCGTCCGGGGTCGGCACGAGGAACGTCGTGGCGGCGTACGTCAGGGAAACGTCTCCATGCTCGTCAAGCGAGGCAACTTTCAGGTCCACGCGGCCGGTGGCCTCAGTCAAACGTCCTGACCAGATGGTGTGATTCTCGTCCTCGCGCCCGGGTGTCAGCACACGCACGTACACGAGCGGCACGAGGACGAGAACCCGAGAACCGTAGGGCGACTTGCGAGCCGGCGGAAGCGGCATGCCACGATCTACGCCACGAGGCGGACCGAGTTGGTACCAGCGGTTGGTTTCCAGCGCGGATGACGGGGGAGACTCGAATCGCGCCAGCACTGCAAGAGCTGGGCGCCACAGCGCGCGCTGTGAAGGTAGTTGCACACCGTCCCGGTCCTCCACCTCGAAATCGATCGTGCCCCTCAGTGCGTCGCCGAGATGGGGGCTCTCTCTCGATAGGACGAAGCGAGTCGCCAGGCCGGGAACGCCTGCCGCTTCGAGTTGCTCGTCGAGTGCGCTCGAATCGGCCGCAGTCACGTCGCGGTTGTCGGCTGACTCCGTACCCGGCGGGGGCTGGTCGTCGCCTCCCGACGTGTTGCGCTCGTCGTCACTCGAGTGAGCGGCCGGCCGTACATCGCCCGGGTCAATCGCACTCCCTTGCCCAACAGCCGTAGCGGAACGCGTGCCATCGTTGTCTCGCGGCCTATCGGGAGGGTCGGCGACGACGACGTCCCCACTCGACGACGCCCCCCCAGAGCACGATCCAGTACCGGCGGTCATGACCATGATGACCGCGACCAAGACGAGAACTCCCCCGGCAGCCAGCAGCAAGCCGGTAGCGCCGGCTGAGGCTCGGTTCGGTCGATCGGGCGAGTTCGGTGAATGCAACAACTTCGGAACTCTGCTGATTACGGTCGATCTCCCGGACTCTGCGCATGGCGCCGGAACTGAAGCAGTGTCACTTCGGCGAACTTGAACTCGCCGTCAGGGTCACTCCAGTATGGCGACTTCATGATCGTATTCGAGACACCGTCGTGGCCTGCGCCAAACTGATGCCCGATCTCGTGCGGAGCGGCGTAGTCGAACATCGAGTTCTGCTCCTGCGCCGTCCAGTTGTTCGCCCTTCCGAGATCGTGCGAGGTCTCACTGAACACGAGGGCTCCGCCCGTCTCGAAGCCATAGCCGCCCAGAGCGAGTTCGTCACTCGGATCGTAATCCCCCGCTATGTTCCACCCCATGAACGTCGTCTGCGACCTGGGCCCCTGGTAGACGGACACGACGTACGCAATCCAGTAGCGACTCTCCTTGTCGGACTTCGAGTCCCAGTACGTGTCGATCTGGGATTGCCAGTCACTTGGATCGATGTACAGATCTGCCGAGATATCATCCTCGCTGTTCGCCCCACTTCCGCCGCCGTCCACCTTGGGTTTGATGAACGCGAGGGCGAACACGTTCTCGCCGTGATCGTCCGACTCCTGCATCTTCCCCACTCCCACGCCACGCGGGGAACTCACCGCCAGCCCCTTGTCGTCGTCCTCCCACAAGCGCGCCTTGAACTCGACCTCACCTGTCAGGACGAGTTCCGACTTCCCGTCGTCTGACGTTGATTGCGACTCGATCGACCCGCTGTGAGACGTACCCGTGACAGTCAGCGTGCCACCAACGTAGTCCGCAGCCGCCTCCGTCGTCAGCCAGATCTCAGTGTCCCCGTCGATGTTCCCTGTCCAGTACTCGCATTCGAGGTTCTCGGTATCTTCGCCTTTTTCGAGCGTGACGGTGAGTGTCTGCGGTGAGTCCATGACGGCACCGTCGGGGTAGTTCGACTCGATCACACCATCCCGAACCGTTCCCGCCACATCAAGGTCGCCCATCTGCCAGCGCCCGTCTCCATCGGGGAGCGCCGGACTCCCGTCATCACCCTGGATGTCATCCGGAGAACTCACCGATCTCCCGTACCAAGTCCTCACATGCGCCTCGCCGGTCTCTGCCCTGAGGCTCTCGATCCAAACCTCGCGGGAGCTTTCGTCGGCAAACTCCGTCGCGCTAACGCCCGCCATGGTGTCGAGTTCCAGATGCAGCCGTCGCCAGACGAACAGGGATTCCGACGCTGCCGCGTGTACGTTGGCGCTCGGCGACGCCGTCGGCAACGACGCGAAGTCCGGAGTGTGCTCGACGCTCAGGCCGTCGCTGGTTCGGACTCGGCTATCGGCCAGGTACTGGTACTCGAGCGACCCGGTGTAGATGTAGTTGTTGCCGGCGTTCAGCCCGACTTGGAAGTCGAGATCGACGCGGCCCGCGGCATCGGTCTCCTTCCAACGCCACTCCGCGGCGTTGGGCGTCCCCGCAGGAGGTGGGTTTCCCGTGATCCACTTCGCCGGGTCCGTGGAGTTGTTCGATGCGTCCCAAGGGAAGTTGTCGGCCCCGTTGCGCGCCGCCGCGGTGTACGCCGGGTCGAGGACGTTGTTGACACCGTTCGCGGTGGGGTCGTCGGGGTCGAACTTGCGGAACCAGACGACCTGGTCGGGGACGAGCGGCGTGATGTCGACTCGCGCGCTGACGTAGTCGCGATGCATCGAATCCGACTCACTCGGCGTCTGCTTCCCAGGGTAGACTCGGAGTCCGTCGCCGTTCGCGACCGGGTTGTCGTCGAGTGCGTCGTTGCCGGAGTAGGCCAAGACGCTCGCCGCGACGATCTTGCACACGGTGAAGCGATGGAAGTGACCGATGCCCCAGTTCGAGCCGTCGCCGGCTCGTGCGATACGGATGTCTAGCTCTACGTCGTTCTTGGCGGATGAGAGACCGTAACCGAAGACCCGGTTCGTACCGGAGTCTCCGATCACGTACGTGCCGTCCGCAGAGCGCTGCTCCGACGCGACGTACGTCAGGTCGCCTCCCAAGCCGCCAGTGCCGACGGGGTAGTCGGCAAAGCGGAGCGTGACGGGCGGGCTGTAGCTCGGCCCTGCAATCGAGTAGCGCTGGCTGATGTAGACCTGGAACGGCGCGGAGTTCCCGTAGTTGGTCTGCTGCGGCTGTGGTGGCACGGTGAGCGCGTTGCCGTCGTCATCGAGGAGTTCCACACGGTACTGTCGGATCGTCACCTGCGCGGTCACCTGTCCGCTGCTGCCGTGCTCGCACACGTAATCGACGGTCACTGTGATCGTGGCATAGCCCTTCTCAATGGCTTGGTACGTGACGTCGGTTCCCGTGTTCCCGGCTGGCCAGCCGCCGCGCGTCAGACGGGCTCACGTCCCAGGTAATCTGCGTCACGCCGCTACCCTCGACCGTGCACGAGAACGGGTAGAGACCGTTTCCTGAGGAGTCGATGTTCGGAACCGTCACCTTGACGGCGTGCGTCTCGTCCGGGCTTGGGCGGTCGATCGTCACCGTGGGCTCCTCGAATGCGAGCGCCGTTCGCGCCGGCATCAGCGAGACGACGAACACGATGACCATCGCGACCAGCCAACCTCGTCTTCTCATCGCTCCCTCCCGTCCTGCACCTGCTGTCGTCGGACGTTCGTCGCCAACTCAGCATCAACTTGCTCCATCGGGATTCTGGTGCCCCTACGCCGGGCTGTCAACCGTCGAGGCGAGAAGCCAGCGGTTCCGCAACGAGGTGCCAGAGGTCAGCTCTGACGGGGATCGGAGGGGGAGTCGGCTCGTGAGCAGCTTCGCATGGCGCCGGATCCGGTGCGTCGAGGCCGCGCAGTGCGGCCTCGGCGCGCGATTCTCAGCAGCGCCGACGAAGGGGCTGGCCCGCGGAGCATGGACATGGACGCGAGCAGCGGCGCCGGCCACTCAGCCGGGCGGTGGCGGCAGCGCCTTGTTGCGCTTGAGCCGGGAGTACTGCGCGGCCAGGATCTCCCGGAGTCGGCCTCGTCCACCCTGGCGGGCACCCGGCCGAGTGCGTCCGCGCTGGGCAGCGCCCCGTCCTTCATGCTCCTCGACGACGGAGAGCGCTGCGTCGAGGTAAGCGTTCAGCCACTGGCCCCGGCCTCGACGGTCGCGCTCAGGCTGCGGCCGTGACGGCAGCGGGCAAGAGCGACGGGGGATCGTGTCCGTGGACGCGGCTGTCGAGCGCGGCGACGAGGAACTCGAGAGCGTCGCGCCCCTGCAGCCGCAGCGAGCGGGTGACGGTCAGGATACGCGAGACGAAGCGCGCTCCCTCTTCGCTGTGACTCCCGAAGCTGCCCTTGCGCCACTGCACAGCCGGCCGCAGCACCCGTTCGGCCGGGTTCGAAGTCGGCTCGATGCCGCGGACCTTTGCGAACGTGAAGAGGCAGGCCACGTGCTTGCGCAACTTGCGGGCGAAGCCGCGGACCTTGGCGTGGGCGTGGGCCGCGCCCTCGTCGAGCCGCGCCTTCATCTGCTTCTCGAACTCCTCGCACTCCCGTTGCAGCGCCGCGCGATCGATCAGGCCGTCCTCAAAGCGCCACCAGGCCCGGAAGGTGCGCTTCAAGATGGCTTTGCCGCGGCGGCCGAACATGCGGCGGCCCGCCACTCCAGTGGCGTAGCCCTCGAAGTCCCTGAGCAAGTGGCCGAGACAGAGTTGTCGCAGCTCGTCGGGCACGTCGTCGTGCACGACGTAGCGGTCCACGATGCGCACACCGTGGTACTTGCCGGCCATCAGGCGCCGGAACGCAGCCCGGTTGCGGCGGCGGTCCACGTGGTAGACCACGAGTTCTCCGTGGTGCGCCGCCCACAGGTAGGCCCTGCGCCGCCGCAACCTCCACGAGGTCTCGTCGATGAACGCCGCAAAGCCCTCACGGATCGCTCGCTGGGCCTCGCGGAAGGGCGCCTCGAGCGCCTCGCGGACGCGGCGCTGCAACGCGGTTATCGAGCCCACGCCGATCTCGAGGCCGAACACCTCGCCAAGCACCCGCGCGGTCTCGCGGTGCGTGAGCCGAAAGCCCCCCGTCATGTGAGCGACCAAGGCGTGTACGCGGGGCCCGAACTGGCTGCGCGCCACGTCCGCGGACAACTCACCTGCGGCACACGCGCCGCAGCCGCGACAGCGCACCGAGAGCACCTGATGCTCCGTCACCTGCGGACGGGTCGGCGGGATCTCGGTCACCTGGTGCCGGAACAGTCCCGTCTGCTCGAGGTCGGTGCCCCCGCAGCCTGGGCACTCGTCCACGCCATGGGTGACGATCTCGTCCGCGTCCTCGGTCGGGATCAAGGGGCGCGTCTTGCCCTTGTGCCCGCGCTGCCGCCGGGCTTGCGGCCGCTGGGCTTCTTGCGCGGCGAATGCTTCGTTTGCGGCGGGTCCGAGGACCGCGGGCGCGAGGAGTTGCGCGAGCGGCGGCCGAGCTTCGCCCGGAGATCCTCCACCGTCGCAGTGAGCACGGCGATCTCCTTGGCGTGCGCCGTTTCCGGCCGAGCCACTCTCTTGAGCAGATCTGCCTGCGCTGGGTCGCTACAGGATGCCGGTCCCACACCGGCTTGATCGTCGGCGGAGGCCGGATCCTGGTGCGCGTGACTGGCACGGGGATGCTGGGCTCGGGGCCAGTGGCTGAACGCTTACGCTGCCCGCTCTGGATTCAGGCTTCGCGAGGGCGCAAAACGCGCTTATTCGCCGCCGCGCGAAGCCGCTCTGAGAGCGCCGCTCGCGGCTCGCGATCAGCCCGGCGATGGGATGCCTGTTGCGCGCTTCCGCGTCGATGAGATCGAGCCGTGGACGTTGATGACATTGGGTCATGACGGAGGGCCGTCATCGATTGTGGGAGAAGCGTCCGGCTCGAAAGCGAGTATCGTCATCGATGATCCACGGACCCGCAGCTCGGACTATTGATGAGGCTCGCGCACTCCGTGACGACGGTCGAAGCGAACCCGAGGCGGAGCGCGGATGCGGAAGCCATCGCCCGCGCTGCGAGGCCAGTCCGCAGCGAGGACAGAGCGCCGAGATCAAGGCGCGCCGGCGAATCCCCAGCCGTAGCTTCGTAGAACAGGCGCAACGCGGAGTTTGGCGCTCTGATCCGTTCAGGTGTGTGAGTCGTCATGAATAGTGCGGACTGGGGGCCGGTGATACGTCCCATGCGACATCCCAGAGCGCAGTCGTGGGTCGTGAGTAAGGCCGGACCGAGTCGAGGACGAACCGAGTCCCATGCGAACCTGCCTCAGACGGCTCGGCGAGTCACGCGTCCTCTACTCGCAGTGGTGGTCCTGTGGTCCTGCTTACGCTGACGGGTTGTCAGTTGGCGATGCCGGCCCGGCTTGAAGTCGAGGAGCGGCCGTTCGCGCGCAGGAACCCGACATCCGCTGTGTTCGGCGTCCCACTCGAGGAGCCGTATGTATGGACGCATCGTGGCAGTGTTGGCGAAGGGGTCGGATCACCCTGCTTCTTGGTATTGGCCCGCGTTCTCGGGGGGGCATCCGGGCGTGTTCAGCGTACGGGGAATGGCGACGTGGGCCTCGCCGGTCTACCACGACGGCGATGCACCGCTGCTGACCCACAACTCCGAAGGACGGTTTATCCTCTCCGAGACGGAGTCCGGTGGGACGCGCGTCGAATTGACGTGGCAGATGAGCGTCGAGACCGGCAGGAACTCCGGCCTCGGGAACCCCCACGGCCCGAGCCAGTTCAGCGAGTCCGTGGCGCCCACGACGATTCAGGAGTACCTCGTGCTCCGCCAATGCGCAACCGCACTCGGAGTGACCGATTGGCCGCAGGCGCGCGTTCCTGACGGGGCGCTGGACGCACTCCGCGTCGTGGCAGGCCATGGTTCATCGAAACGCTACGCGGCGCAAGAGTGGGACGCGATCTACACACTGGCCGCACTCGGAGACCGCAGCGTTCTCGACTTGTTGGCCGTCCCTGAGCCGGAGCTGCGCCATGTGTTCGCAGTCGCGATGATCCCGGGGCCCGAGAGCACACGTCTCCCCAGCCGGTGGATCGACACCGGAAACGTCTACGTGATCGCCGAACTCTCTCGACGCCGTGCAGCCGCGTCGCTCGTGGTCCCGGGCGCCGAGCGCTGGCTCCGCGGGGAGCCAGAGGAGTACGCCGAGACGGCGGTTCGTGACATCGTTCGGCTTGCGCCGGGTGATCGCGCCATCGTTCTTCTACGCTCCGCGCTCCGAGCGAGAAGACCGGGTACGCGGCTATCTGCCGCCGCCGGGTTGGTGGCGCTCGGTGTCCACGACGATCTCACACTCGGCGTGCTGGCAACGGAGTGGCGCGCAGTGCGCGAACGCGGCGTGGTGAACGCGCTCCTGATCCTCGGGGAGGGAGGCGCGACATCGGAGCCTGCGGTTCCGTTTCTCGAGGCTCGGGCCGCAGAGGGGCCGTCCGGTCTCTACCGAACGCACCTGGTGTCGGCGATTGCGCGCATTCGCGCGGAAGACGCGAGAGCGCGCAAGAGTGGGGTGGACCAGTCGGAAGCTCCAGAGCCTGAGACGAATCGAGCCCAGGGCGGACAACCGGCTACATCCCGTCTCGAGCGGCACTCTCGTGGCTGCGAGGGACCGTGCCGGTTGCCCTCGTTCGGGCCTCGCCTGCTGCGGGACCGTGCTCTCGTCGTACCTGCCGGCCGGAGCGGCGGGCGGGGTTGACCCCGGGCCGCCGAGGCGTTGCGCCCCGCTTCGAGGGAACGTGACCGACGAGTGCGGCCCGGGATCGGTTGGTGTTCGGTGTGGTGTCGGACGGTGGCTGGACGCCGCGCCCGCGCGCCGCGCGGCTCAGGCGCGGGACGCGATGCGGACGCCGCTGCCGGCGATGAGGCGGCCGGCCTCGGCGGTCGCGGGGTGCAGTCCGAACAGCGCCGTCGCGGCGGCGTCGGCCGTCATGCAGTCGCTCGCCACGATGGTCAGGCTGTGGGTGCCGGAGGCCGTCGGCCGCGGCCTCGCGGTGCGCGGGTCGAGGAGGTGGTGGATCAGGTGGCCGTCGATGACGGCGCACTTCTCGTAGTCGCCGCTCGTGGCGACCGCCTCGTCGCGGAGGTCGAGCGTGTCGGAGAGTGCGGACGGGTCGCGAGGATCGCGCACGCCGACGCGCCACGCATCGCCGTCCTCGCTGCTGCCGATGGCCGCCAGGTCACCGCCCGCGTTGACGATCGCGTCGCGGATGCCCAGTTCGCGGATGGCGGCGACGGCGCGATCGACCGCGTAGCCCTTGGCGATGCCGCCGAGGTCGATGGCGGCCTCGCGGCGCGCCGCGCGGACGACGTCGCGGCCGTCGTGCCTCCCGACGTCGAGGTCGCGGTAGAGCTGAGCGCCCGCGAGATCGGCGACGATCGCCGCGGTTCTGGTGGCCGGCCCGGAGGACGCCCCGTCGAACATCGACGGGTTCCACGCTTCGCTGAGCCGGCCCAGACAAGGATCGAATCTGCCGTCCGTGCGCTCTGCCCAGTCGAGGGCGTGGCGCAGGACGAACGCGGTGGCGGGCGAGATGCCGACGACCTCGCGGCCCGCCGCGGCGTTCGCCCGGCCGACGTCGCTGTCCGCGCGGAAGCGCGACATGAGCGCGTCCACGCGACGCAGCTCCGCGACCGCCGCATCGAGAGCGGCATTGGCCAAGCGGGTGTCGTCGCTGACGACGACGCAGTCGGCGATGGTGCCCATCACGGGGATCGTGCGGCGGTGCGCGCGGCGCCGCTTGCCTGCGGCGAACGGCACGGCGGCGACGACGAAGGCGCCCAGCCCGAGGGCGAGCACGTCGCGGCGGCGAGGGGCGGTGAAGCGATCAGTCATCGGAGTGCTCCGAGGATGGCTTGGCGTGCGGGCAGCCCGGGCACTGCTCGTGGGTCCCGCACGCGTCGTCGTCGCAACCACGCCGGCGCAGCGCCACGAACGTGACGAACAGCAGCGTGGTGAGGGCGACGGCGACGAGATAGGAGGTCATGCGGCAGAGAGCAGGCCCGCAAAGCCCATGAAGGCCAGGCTGAGCGTGCCTGCGATGATGAGGACGAGGCCCGTTCCACGGGTCACGTCGGGGACGTCGGAGAGTTCGGTCGTCTCGCGGATCGAGGCCATGAGCACGAGCGCGAGCGTCAGCCCGAGCCCCGCGCCGACGGCGAAGAAGAGGCCCTCGGCGAGGCCGTACCCGCGGTTGGTCTGGAAGATGGCGAGTCCGAGGATGGCGCAGTTGGTCGTGATGAGCGGGAGGAAGATGCCCAGTTGCCGGAACAGCGTCGGGCTGAGCTTCTTGATCGCCATCTCGACGATCTGCACGAGGGAGGCGATCACCACGATGAACGAGATGAGGCGCAGGTACGGCGCGTAGACGAGCACGTACGTGTTGAGCGCCCACGAGCACAGCGCCGTGAGGACGAGCACGAAGATGTTCGCGAGGCCCATGCGCAGCGCCGTCTCGACGCGCGCCGACACGCCGAAGAACGGGCAGAGCCCGAGGAACATCGCGAGCGTGAAGTTGTTCACGATCATCGCGCTGAGCAGGATCCAGAACAGGTCGCCCATCAGGCCGCCCCTCCCTCGGCGGCGAGGGCCGCCGCCGTCGCCGCCCCGGCCGCGCGCCGCTTCTGGAACCAGGACAGGGCGATGAGGAGCGCGCCGAGTGTCAGGAAGCCGCCGGGCGGCAGGATCATGACCACCCACGGCTCGTAGTGCGGGCCGAACAGCGGCTGACCGAGGAACGAGCCCATGCCGATGATCTCGCGGAACGCGCCCATCAGGAACAGTGCGATGAGGAACCCGACACCGGTGCCGACGGCGTCGAGCAGCGCGCGACCGACCGGGCGCTTGGAGGCGAACGCCTCCTGCCGGCCGAGGATCATGCAGTTGACGACGATCAGCGCGATGAACGCGCCGAGCGCCTTGTGCACCTCGGGGACGATGGCCTCGAGCCCCATCTCCGCCACCGTCACGAACGTGGCGATGATCAGGATGTAGGCGCTGATGCGCACCTCGTTCGGAATGAGGTGGCGCAGGAGCGAGACGAGCAGGCTCGAGCCGAGCAGGACGAAGAACGTCGCGATGCCCATGGCCAGGCTGTTCGCGACCGTGTTCGTGACTGCCAGCGCCGGGCACAGGCCGAGCATCTGCACGAGCACCGGGTTCTCGCGCCAGATGCCGCGCATCAGGTCCTGCGTGGGAGTGGTGGCCTTCATCGCTCGGCACCTCCCGCTCCGGCCGCGCCCGGCCGGTAGGCGTCCACCATGCCGCGTACGCGCTCCAGCGCCTCGTTGATGGCCTTGATCACCGTGCGCGAGGAGATCGTGGCGCCCGTGATCATGTCCACCTCCGTGGCGTCGCCCGAACCCGTGCCCTTCTTGACCGCGACGAGCGGCACGGAGCGCCCGGCGAACTGCCCGGTGAACCAGGCCTTCTTCTCGATGGAGTCGCCGAGGCCCGGCGTCTCCTTGTTGGCCAGCACCTTCATGCCGCGGAGCTGTCCGGTGGCCGGGTCGTAGCCGAAGATCAGCGACACCACGTCCTGGAAGCCGGGCTTCGCGGCCGGGATGGCGAAGCCGTCGGGCGAGCCGTCCTCGTCGATGCCGAGGTAGACCTTCTCGAGCGCGCGGGCATCCGCGCCGGCCGGCAGTTCGTTGGTCAGCGCGCCGTCCACGACGTACAGCGTCTCGTACTCCTGTGGCCCGCCCAGGACCTCCAGCACGGCCTGCCGCAGCACCTTCGCCTTGTAGGCCTGGATGCTCGGCTGCGTGATCTGGAAGACGGTCACGAGCAGAAGCCCGGCGAGCGCCCCTGCGATGCCCAGTGTGCCGAGCAGCTTGAACGGTGACACCGGCGGCGCCTCGTCGAACTCCGGCGACGGCGTGACTTCGGCGCTCACGACGTCGTTTCCTGCTGCGGCTGCGGCTTCGGCTGCGGCTTCGGTCTCGGTCTCTGGCCGAACACCCTCGGCTGCGTCGCGCGATTGATGAAGGGGACGAGGGAGTTCATCAGCAGGATGGCGTACATGACGCCCTCGGCGAGGCCGCCCCAGACGCGGATGACGACGACGAGGACGCCGATCCCGGCGCCGAAGATCCACGCGCCCTTGGCCGTGACCGGCGATGTCACCATGTCGGTGGCCATGTAGACGGCGCCCAGCACGAGCCCGCCGGAGAACACCATGAACAGCGCGCCGGGATAGTCCGCGTCGATGGCGTGCAGGACGCCCGAGATCACGGCGGTGGTCAGGATCATGGAGAGCGGGATGCGCCAGTCCAGGTAGCGCTTGGCGGCCAGGAAGACGCCGCACACGAGGATCAGCAGCGCCGACGTCTCGCCGATGCAGCCGCCCGTGCTGCCGAGGAAGAGGTCCATCACCGCGGTTCCCGTGCTCTCGAACTTCATGAGTCCCAGCGGCGTCGCCGCCGTGACGGTGTCGGCCGCGGCGCTCATGAGCGGCGTGGCCAGGACGTCGCCGCGCAGCGTCGCCCACTCGGCGGCCGGCGCGGGCCAGGTCGTGATCGCCACCGGGAACGCCGCCTGCAGGAACGCGCGGCCCACGAGCGCGGGGTTGAAGACGTTCTGGCCCAGTCCGCCGAAGACGAGCTTGCCGAACGAGATGCCGAACGCGCCGCCGAGGAACGCCATCCACAGCGGGAAGCCCGGCGGCAGCGTCAGCCCCAGCAGCAGGCCCGTGATGGCGGCGGAGCCGTCGCCGAGCGCGCGGCGCCGGCCGAGGAAGTGCTCGGGCAGGACCGCGCCCGCGACCGCCGCGGCCACGACGAGCAGTGCGCCGGGGCCGAAGTGGTAGACACCCACGCCGAGCACCGGAAGGAGCGTCAGGACGACGGTCCACATGATGCGCGGAGTCGAGTCCGCCGACTTGACGTGGGGCGCGGCGGTGACGAGCAGCGGGGGCCCGGAACTCATGCGTCGGCCCTCGCGCGCCGGCGGCGCAGGTCCTGCTTGGCCGCGCCGAACATCTGGCTGAGCGGGATGTTCGACGGGCAGACGTACGAACAGCAGCCGCAGATCATGCAGAGCCCGAGGTGATGAGCGTCCATCTCCTCCAGCCGGCCGTTCTTGGCGAGACTCCCCAAGAGCTGGGGATTGAGGAACACGGGGCAGGCGTCGAGACAGTGCCCGCACCGGATGCACGGGTGCATGGCGTTTGCGCGCACGTCCTTCTCGGTCAGCACGACGATGCCCGTTGTGCCCTTCATGACCGGCGCCGCGGTGTCGCCGAGGGCGTTGCCCATCATCGGTCCGCCGAGCACGATCTCGGCCGCGTCCGGCGTCAGACCGCCGCAGGCGTCCAGGAGATCGCACACCTTCGTGCCGACCGGGACGATGAGGTTCGCGGGCCTGGTGATGCCCGGACCCGTGACCGTGACGATGCGCTCGATGAGCGGCAGGCCCGTCTCGAAGACCTCGGCGATCGTCGCGACCGACGCCACGTTCTGCACCACGACGCCGACGTCGAGGGGCAGCCCGCCCTCGGGCACCTCACGGTCCATGAGCGCCTTGATGAGCATCTTCTCGGCGCCCTGCGGGTACTTGACCGTCAGCCCCAGGATCTCGACGTCGAGATCGCCGGGTTTCGTGCGGCGCAGCGCCTCGATGGCGTCGGGCTTGTTGTTCTCGACGCCGATCAGCGCGCTCTCCGCGCCGAGGCACTTAATCATGATCCGCAGGCCGAGATGCACGCGCTCGGGATACTCGACCATCGTGCGGTGATCGGTCGTCAGGTACGGCTCGCACTCGCAGCCGTTCAGCACGAGCTTCTCGATGCGCCGGCCCTCGGGCGGCTTCAGCTTGACGTGCGTCGGGAACGCGGCGCCGCCGAGTCCGACGACGCCGCCCTGGCGCACGGCCTCGACCAGCTCCGGCGCGGAGAGGCCCTGCCAGTCCGGGATCAGGCGCGGGCGCGCGGCCTGCGCGCTGTACGGGTCCACGGCGATACGGATGGCCGCTCGGAACGAACCCGTCGAGTGCGGCCAGAGCTCGATGGCGGTGACCGTCCCCGCCGCCGAGGCGTGCACGGGCGACGACACCCAGCCGTCGGCCGCGGCGACCTTGTCGCCGCGCTCCACGTGATCGCCGACCTCGACGAGCGGCCGCGCCGGCTTGCCGAGATGCTGGGACAGCGGCAGGATGATCTCGTCCGGGAACGGCAGGCGACGGATCGCCAGCGCCGCCGTGAGCTCTT
>JAJRVY010000122.1 GCA_024277065.1 Planctomycetota bacterium | reverse complement strand
GCGCAGCGAGATCGCCCTGCGGCTGCTCTCCCGCGACGAGGAGCCGGTCGTCGATGACGCGTGGTTCGGCGGCATGGTGCAGCGCGCCGTCACGCTGCGCCGCGACGTGCTCGGCCTCGAGCGCGTCACCGATGCCTTCCGCGTCGTCCACGCCGAGGGTGACGGTCTGCCCGGTCTCGTCGTCGATCGCTACGCCGACGTGCTCTCGTGCCAGGTCTCGAGCCTCGGCATCTACCGCCGCTTCGCCGTCCTGCGCGACGCACTCGTCGCGGCGCTCGGGGCGCGCACCGTTCACGTGACCGCCGATCCGCGGCTCGCCAAGCGCGAGGGCTTTCCGCTGCCGCACGGCGCCGGGCGCGACGCGGCGACGACGATTCGCGAGCACGGCCTGCGCTTCGCGGTGGACTGCGCACACGGCCACAAGACGGGCTTCTTCCTCGACCAGCGCGAATCGCGGCTGCGCATCCGGCAACTTGCCGCCGGCCGCCGCGTACTCGACCTGTTCAGCTACACCGGGGGCTTTGCGCTCAATGCCGCGCGGGGCAGGGCGCAGCACGTGACGGCCGTGGATCTCGACGAGGCGGCCGTCGCCGCCGGTCGCGAGAACGCCGCGGAGAACGGTTTGGCGGACGCGATCCGTCTTCAGCAGGCCGATGCCTTCGACGTGTTGCGGCATGCCCGGCCGGGTCAGTACGACCTCCTGATCGTCGATCCGGCCAAGCAGGCGCAGTCGCGTGGCGACGTGGGCCGCGCCGTGCGCTACTACACGGATCTCAACCGTCTCGCGTTCGAGAAGGTGGCCCAGGACGGTCTCGTGCTCACCTGTTCGTGCACCGGGCTCGTGGACGAGCAGGCGTTCCTCGGGGCGCTCGATCGCGCGGCCTTCGAGGCCGGCCGTCACGTCGCATTCCTCGAGGTCCGCGGTGCCCCCGCCGACCACCCCGTCGCCGCGAGTGTCCAGGAGGGCCGCTACCTGAAGTGCGTCCTCTGCCGCGTGGGTTGAACGCGGGCGGGGCACTGCATCCGACGCCGCATCGAGTGGGCCCCGAAAAGAAGGGGGCCCCGGCGGCGACGCCGGGGCCCGTGATCGATCTGGATCGAGAGCGACTAGAAGTCGATCTGGAAGCGCATCTCGAAGATGTCCACGTCGGCGCGGGCGTCGAAACGCGTGCCGGTGGGGAGGTTCGACATCTCCGCCATCACGTAGTTCCACATGATGCGGGTGTTCGGGTTGAGGTACCAGTTGAGCCCGAAGGTCCACTGGGTGATCTCACCGCCCTGGAGCGAGCCGTCGTTCAGGTCGGCCGTGTCGTAGCGCACGGCGGCCTCCCAGGCGCCCAGTCCGTCGCCTTCCGAGTCCCCGTAGTTCGACGTCGGGCTCGTGCGGTTCCAGTTGGCGGTCTTGGTGTCGAAGGCGCGCGTCTCGCCGGTCAGGAAGTAGCCGATCTGCGCCGCCCACGCGTCCACGTCGGCGCTGCTGCCGGTGGACACGTCCCAGTCCTGCATGACGTACTCGCCCTGCGCGTGCAGTGGGCCCATGAGGAACGCCATGTCGGCGCCCCACATCTTCATCTCGTCGTCCGTGCCGAAACGGCCGGTATCGACGAACGTCGGGCCGATGCGCTGGGCGCCGGCGAGAGCGACCCTGCCGAAGCCGTCGTTCAGCGGGGCCTTGAAGGCCGGATCGACGAGTTCGTCGCTGCCCTTGCGGTACGACCCGCTGACGCCGACGTTCAGGAGCGACTCCTGGTCCTCGTTCTGCGACCGCCAGGCGACGCCCGAGACGCGGCCCGTGAAGTTCCACTCGCTGCCGCCGAGGTTGTTAGTATCGTCACCGAAGGTGTCGGAGTCGCGGAACACGCCGGCGCTCCAGCGCCACTGGCCGTCGCCGAAGCCGTCGGCCAGGCTGACGCCCGTGTTGCGCTTGGGCGCCATCTGCGCGGCGAGGCTGCGCTCCATGAAGGTGATGTACTTCGAGGAGGTCAGGTACTCGAGCCCGAACGGCTCCTTGTGGTGGCCCGCCGTGAGCGTGCCGAACGGGGTGGCAGCCGTGATGTACACGTCCTTGAAGTCGGCGTCGCCTCCGGCGAACTCGTACTGCGCCTTGAAGCCGATGTTGCCGTAGATGGTGCCCGCCATGTAGAGGCGCGCGCGGCGGAACTCGGAGCCCGTTCGGAACTCGTCCTTGCCGTAGTAGTTCTCGGCGTTCGAACTCGCGTCGAAGAACGCGTAGTCGTTCATGATCCGGCCGCCGAGCTTGAACTTGAACTGCTTGTTCGCCGAGTCGAACCGGATGCCGTTCTTCCAGTACATGCCCATGTCGTTGCCGTCGCCGTCCGCCGCCGACGTCTGCAGCTCCGCGATGCGGCTCTCCAGCGTCGTCTGGGACGTCGTGTTCGTCTGAATCTGCGTCACCACCTTCTCGAGCTGGGCCTCGAGCTCCGTGATGCGCTGCTCGAGCTGAGCCTCCTTCTCGGAGGGCTCGTTCGCCATCGCCGGAGCCACCATCAGAGCGATGGCGCCCACGGCGACGAGACCGTGCCAGGACTTTTTGCGTCGCACTCGCTAATCCTCCCTGTTTCTGCCGGCGCTTGGGTGCCCGGCAAGAAAACGACAGCAGGGTGGGCTGCCGACCCGGGGCCGCCGCCGAACCGCTCGACGATCATCCCCCCCCGGAGCCTGCCATTCCATGGTTCCGGTCCTCCGGGCCGTGCCCGAAGAGACTGTGCCGGAGTCCTCCCGTGTGCTCGTTGAACGCGTTTTTCGCACGCCCGTTCATGCGAGCCTAGTGTTTCGTGCGCGTGAACCGGAAGACGGATCGCGCGCAGCTTGGGTTCCGATCGTGATGCGAGTCACGGAGTTGGCGTGCGTCCACGAGCAGCGGGGCGGGGTCGGCACGTCGATCAGCGGCGCCGGTCTCGTGCCTGCGGCGGATTCTTCGCCTCGTCGCGACGGCCTTTCGCGCGGGCGTCGTCGCGTTCGTAGAATCGGTGGCTTGCGCTCGGCCCGGCGGCAGGAGTTCCCGCGAACGACGGAGGAGACATGGAAAGCGACGTCAAGGCCATCGGTGAGGAGGTCGTGCGGGAGCGGGGCCTGATCGTCGCGTTGCGCGACGCGATGTCGAGCGTCGTGCTCGGTCAGGAACGCCTCGTGGACCGGCTGCTCATGGCGCTCCTGGCAAACGGTCACGTGCTCCTCGAGGGCGTGCCCGGTCTGGCCAAGACGCTCGCCGTGCAGGCCCTCGCCGAGGGGCTCGACGGCTCGTTCGCGCGGCTGCAGTTCACGCCGGACCTCCTGCCGGCGGACCTCGTGGGCACGCTCGTCTACTCACCGAAGTCGGGGGACTTCTTCGTCAAGAAGGGGCCTGTGTTCGCCAACGTCGTCCTGGCTGACGAGATCAACCGCGCGCCGGCGAAGGTCCAGAGCGCGCTGCTGGAGTCCATGCAGGAGCGGCAGGTGACGATCGGCGGCGAGACGTTCGCGCTCCCCGATCCGTTCCTCGTCCTCGCGACCCAGAACCCCATCGAGCAGGAGGGCACCTACCCGCTCCCCGAGGCGCAGGTGGACCGCTTTCTCTTCAAGGTGCACGTCGGCTATCCCGAGCGCTCCGTTGAGCGGGGCATCCTCGACCTGCACGGCACGAGCCGCGCCCGCGAGCCGCTGGCGCCGGTGCTCTCCATCGAGGACGTGCTGCGTCTGCGCGAACTGACGGATCGCATCTACGTGGACGAGAAGATCAAGGCCTACGTCGTCGAACTGGTGCACGCCACGCGCGAACCGGCCGCGCACGGTCTCGAGCGCCTGGCGCCGCTCGTGGAGTTCGGCGGCAGCCCGCGCGCGACGCTTTCGCTGGTGCGCGGCGCGCGCGCTGCCGCGTTCGTCGCTGCTCGTGGCTACGTGACGCCGCAGGACGTCAAGGACGTGGCGCCCGAAGTCCTGCGCCACCGGCTGGTGCTCTCCTACGAGGCCGAAGCGCGCCAGGTGACGGCTGACGACATCGTGAACCAGGTGCTGGCCGAGGTCCCGGTTCCCTGAGGACCCGTGATGACGACACACGGCGCCCCAGCGGAGTCCGAGTTCGGTAAGGGCCCGCGCAGGAATAAGTTCGCAGGACCGAGGGCGAGCGAGACGGCGCGGGGCAAGGCGGCTCGACGACGCGACTCATTGCGGAACCGAGTCGGGGAGGAGAGGCAACGCCGCCCCACGTCGTCGCAGCCGACCGAATCCCGAAGTTATTCCTGCACGGGCCCTGACGTCTCCGATGACGTGCTGGCGGCGGTGCGCCGCATCCAACTGCGCGCCTCGCGCGTCGTCAACGACGTGCTCGCCGGCCACTACCACTCGACGTTCCGCGGCGTCGGCATGGAGTTCGACGAGGTCCGCGTCTACACCCCCGGCGACGACGTGCGCTCGATCGACTGGAACGTCACGGCGCGCACCGGCGTGCCGCACATCAAACGCTACGTCGAGGAGCGCGAGCTCACCGTGCAGCTCCTCGTGGACGTCTCGGCCTCGGCCGGCTTCGGCTCCGTACGCCGCACCCGGGGTGAGATCGCGGCCGAGCTGTGCGCGCTGCTGGCGCTGGCGGCGATCGCCAACGACGACAAGGTCGGGCTGGTCCTGTTCGCCGCGGGCATCGAGCGGCAGGTGCCCCCCAAGAAGGGACGCCGCAACGTCCTGCGCGTGATCCGCGAGGTGCTCCTGCACCGTACGCACCGCGGCGCCACGAACATCGCCGCCGCCGTCGCCCACGCCGCACGCGCGCAGCTCCGGCACGCGACGTTCTTCCTAGTCAGCGACTTCCTCGTGGACGGCGCCGAGTGGGACGCGCTGACCGTCGCGTTGCGCGTCGCCAAGCGCCGTCACGACGTCGTCGCCATCACGCTCGAGGATCCGCGCGAGCGCGAGCTGCCGGTGGCCGGCCTGGCCCTGCTGCGTGATCTCGAGACGGGAGCCGCGCGTCTCGTGGACATGTCCAGCCGCCGCGTTCGCGAGGCGTTCGCGGCCCAGGCGGCCGAGCGCCGCGAACGTCGCCTGCGGGCGTTCGCGCGCCTTGGCATCGACGAGGTCGTCATCGACATCGGCGGTGACTGGGTGGACCCGCTCGTGCGTTTCTTCATGACGCGTGAGCGTCGCGCGCGGCGCGAGGGGGGTGGCTAGACCGTGCGCTCCGCGGCCCTCCTGCTCGCCCTGCTCGCCCTGCTCGCCGTGCTCCCGGCGGCGGCGGCGGCGGCACCGGATGCTCCGGACGCCCCGCGCGGCGGCGGCGCGCCGCCGACGCTCACCGCCGAGGCGACCGACGGGCCGCTGACCGCGCGCCTGTCTGTGACGCCCGCGCGCCCCGCGCCGGGCACGCCTGTCGATCTGGTCATCGTCGCCGCCGTCGCCGCCGACGTCGGCGCGGATCCCACGGTCGCGGTGGCGTGGCCGGACGTGCTGGGGGCGCTCACGACCGCGCTCGGCGAGGACGTCGTGGAGGTCGAGAGCGCGCGCGTCGCGGCGGACGGGCGGTCGTTCGTCGCACGTCTGCGGTTCTACGACGAGGGCGCCCACGCACTCCCGCCCCTCCCGGTCCGCGTGACCCGCGGCGGTGAGCGTCTGGCCGAGGTCTCGCTCGAGGGCGTCACCTTGCAGATCGACGTGGACGTGCCCGCGGATGCCGAGCCCGCCCCCGCTCGCGATGCGCTGCCCCTCGTCGTCCCGCCGCCGCCCGTTCCCTGGACGCTCTTGGGCGCCGCGGCGCTGATGCTCGCCGCGATCGTGGTCGCCGTGTTCCTGTGGCGTCGCCGGGCGCGCGCGGCGGCGCCGCCCCCTCCACCGGTCGCGGCCCACGAGAAGGCGCTCGCGGCGCTGCGCTCCCTCGCCGCGCGTGCGCTGCCGGAGCACGGGGAGGTCGAACCGTACTTCGTCGCACTGTCCGAGATCCTGCGCTCGTACCTCGAGGACCGCTTCGGACTGCGCGCCCCCGAACAGACCACCGAGGAGTTCCTGGCCGAGGTGTCGCAGACCGCCGCCGGGCGCCGGGCCATCGAGGGCGCGCACCGCGACGTCCTGCGCGAGTTCCTGACGCGCGCCGACCTCGTGAAGTTCGCTCGCGCGCGACCGGCAGAGGACGAGTGCGCCGCTGCGGGCCGCAGCGCCGAGCAGTTCGTGACCGACACCGCCGACATCGCTCCGAGCGCCACTGACGCCGACGGCAGGGCGCACGCGCGCGAACGGACGGGCACCGCGCCTCGCGCGCCGGAGACCGCGTCGTGAGCCCCTGGGTCGCGGGCCGTCTCGAGCTGGCGTCCCCGTGGTGGCTGCTCGCCGCGCCGCTGGCGCTCGCGCTGCTGTGGCTGGCGCGGCGGCGCGGGCGCCGCAGTATCTCCTACTCGTCGTTGCAACTCGTGGACGGGCTGCCGGTGACGTGGCGCGTGCGCCTCGCGTGGCTTCCCGGCGCACTCTTGGCGGCGGGCGTGGCGCTGGCCTCGGTGGCCCTCGCGCGGCCCCGCGTCGGCGACGAGCGGACGGTCGTGAACAGCGAGGGCATCGCCATCGAGCTCGTCGTGGACACGTCGGGATCGATGTGGGCGCACGACTTCAACGGACCCGACGGCGCGCCCACGGACCGGCTGTCCGCCGTCAAGCGCGCGGTACGCGAGTTCGTGGCCGGCGGCGACGGGCTGCCCGGCCGGGCCGGCGATCTGCTCGGCCTGACGGTGTTCGCCGGTTACGCCGACGCAACCTGTCCGCTGACGCTCGACCACACGCTTCTGCTCGAGGCGCTGGATGCGGCGTCGATCGCGCGCACGCGTTTCGAGGACGGCACGTCGATCGGCCAGGGACTCGCGGTGGCGCTCGGCCGGCTGCGCGACTCCGAGGCGCGCAGCCGCGTCGTCGTGCTGCTCACGGACGGCGTGCACAACGACCCCACGACGGACCCACTGGAGGTGGCCGGGATCGCCCGGGAGCTGGGTATCCGCGTCTACACGATCGGGATGGGCTCGACGGGTCTGGCGCCGTTTCCCGAGGAGCAGGAGGACGGCCGTATCGTGATGCGCGCCCGCCCGGTGCAACTCGACGAGCGTCGCCTGCAGGCCATCGCGGCGGCGACGGGCGGGACGTACCAGCGTGCGGGGAACACCGCCGCCCTGCGCGCCATCTACGCCGAGATCGACCGGCTGGAACGCGTCGAGATCGAGGGCGTCACCTATCGCCGCTGGCGGGAGCTGTTCGTCGTGCCCGTCGCCGCCGCGGCGCTGCTCTGGGCGCTCTCCCTGCTCCTCGACGCGACCGCTTTCCGGAGGCTCGGTTGATGCGCCTCCTCGCACCGGACCAGCTCTGGCTGCTGTGGGCGGTGCCCGTCCTCGGCGGCGTCGTGCTGTGGGCGGAGCGCCGCGCGGCGCGCCGCCTCGGCGTGTTCGTCGGCGAGCTCGCGGGCCGTCTCGTGCGCTGCGGCGGCGCCCACGCAGCGCGCACGGTGGTGTTGCTGTATGCGATCACCGCAGCCGTCGTGGCGCTCGCGCGGCCCGCGTGGGGCGAGTGGTACGAGGAAGTGCAGGCCGAGGGGATGGAACTCGTCATCGCTCTCGACGTCTCGCGCAGCATGCTGGCCGAGGACGCCGCGCCCTCGCGCCTCGAGCGTGCGCGCATCGCCATCGGCCGGCTGCTCGATCGGCTCGCGGAGCGCGGCGGCCACCGCGTCGGGCTGATCGTCTTCGCCGGCATCCCCGTCGTGCGCGCCCCGGTGACGAGCGACTACGCGTTCGTGCGCGAGCAACTGCGCCGCACGTCACCCGCCGACGTGCCCCGCGGTGGCACGCTGCTCGGTGACGCCGTGCGGCGCGCCGTGAAGCTGCTCGACCGCCCGGGGGAGCACGACCGCGTCGTGCTGCTCCTGACCGACGGCGAGGACCACGAGAGCTTCCCGCTCGAGGCGGCGGCGACGGCTGCGGACGCCGGTGTGACCATCTTCACGGTGGGCATCGGCGATCCGTCCGGCGGCGGCCGCATCCCTATCACCGACGAGAACGGCGTGCGTCGATTCGTCGAGTACGACGGCAAGGAGGTCATCAGCAAGCTCGACGAGGAGACACTGCGCCGCATGGCCGAGGTGACCGGCGGTGGGTACGTCCCGGCCGGAACCCGTACGATCCCCCTGGACACCATCTACGACGAGGCGATCGCGACGCGCAGGGTGGCGCGACTGGGGACGACGCGCGAGCGGCGCCACCGCGAGCGCTTCCAGTGGGCGGCGGGTCTGGCGTTGGTGCTCGCCGTGCTCTCACGGTTCCTGGCTCCGGCCCCGGCGACGTCCGAGCGGAAGAACACGAAGGAGACCGCATGAGAGCGCGACTCGCTGCCGCCGGCATCCTCCTCGCGTTCGCGTGCGCCGCGTTCGCCGCCGACGCGCCGCGCCCGCCGCCCGCCGCCGACGGGGCCGGGGACGCGGAGGTTCCCGAGGGCCGGCGGCGCGCCGCGCTCGAGAAGGCGCGGCCTCTCGTCGCTCGCGCCATCGAGGCGCTGCGCGCAGGCCGCGGCGACGAGGCCGCCGATCTGCTGTCGCAGGCGCGCTCGGTGGTTCCGGGTGTGCCGGTCGTGGCCTACGACCAGGGCCTCGCCCTGGCCGCGGTGGGCAAGACCGACGAGGCCCGCGACGCGTACCGCGAGGCCCTGCGGCAGGGGGCGTCCAGCATCGCCGACGTGGCCGTGCGCGCGCGGCACAACCTCGGGCTGCTGCAGCTCCTCGCGGCGCGCGACGTGCAGGCGCTCCTCGAGACGCCCGGCGCGCTCGAGGACGCCGTCCGATCGCAGGGCGCGCCCGGCGGCGAACCCTTGACGCCGTCCATGGTCACGATGCTCGCCTCGCAGCTCCGCGCCAAGGCCATCGACGATGGGCTCACGAACGCCCGCGCCGCCATCGAGGTGCTGCGCGACACGGTCAGGACCATGCCGCAGGATCGCGACGCCGTCCGCAATCTGGTGCTCGCGCAGCGCGCCCGCCGTTTCCTGGAGGAGCAGCAGAAGCAGCAACGGGAGCAGCAGTCCGAACAGGACGAGAAGAACGACGAGAACGCCGATCAGCCGCAGAAGGAGGAGGAGGACGGTCAGGGTGACGACGGCAAGCCCGACGAGCAGGGGCAGGACGAGCAGCAGAAGCCGAGCGCCGGCGAAGAACAGAAGGACGACGCGGAGCAGAAGCCCGGCCGCGACGGCGCGTCCACCGACGCCGAGGGCGACTCGCAGGACTCCCGTCCGGGCGAGCAGCGCGACATCGGCCGCGAGGAGGCGCAGCGGGCGCTCGAGCAGCTTCTCGACGCCGCCCGCCTGAAGGCGCGGCAGGTGGAGCAGATGCGCGCCGCGCGACTGCGCCGCGGCGCGGTGGAGAAGGACTGGTGAGGTCACCTTGCGGCGCCCTCCTGGGCGTGCTGCTCGCCGCGCTCGCGCCGGCGCTGCTCGCCGCGGCGCCCTCGCCCGCGCGTGCCGCGCGACCGGATGGCGTCGAGGTGCGGGCGGGCTTCGACACCGACGATGCGCTCCTCGGCGACACCGTCGGCTTCACCGTGCTCGTGACGGGCACCGACGAGGTCGAGGGGCCCGCGGAGTCCGCGTTCGGTTTCGACTTCGACGTGCGCTTCCTGGGCGGTCGGCCCTCGCGGCGGGCGTCCATCGTCACCGTCAACGGGCGCACGCAGCGCAGCGAGGAGATCAGCTACGCGCTCATGTACGAGCTGCGGCCGCGCCGCGCCGGGGACCTGCGCGTGCCGCCGCTGGTGCTGCGCACCGGCGGCGAGGAGCTGCGCACTCCCGAACGCGTCCTGCGCGTGATCGGCCCGCGCAAGACGCGCTTCGCGAGCCTCGCGCTGTCCTACTCCCCGCGACGCGTGTACGTCGAGCAGCCCTTCGACCTGATCCTGAGGGTCACCGTGCAGCGGGCGCAGATGCCGGGTGGCTGGTACGAGGGCGATCCTTGGCTGTCCGGGCGCCCGCCGCAACTGCGCATTCCGTGGTTCGGCGGCCTGGACGGGTTCCTGACCGGCGACTTCGACGAGTTCCGCCGCCGCCTGCTCGCGCCCGGCGGGGGCAACGGCTTCCTGATCAACGGCCAGTCGCAGAGTTCCCTGTTCGGTGACACCCGCGCCCTGCGCTTCGAGCTACCGCGGACGAGCGTGATCCGGGGCGGCCGGGCGTTTCACGTCTACACGCTGCGCAAGACGTTCGTGCCGCTGCGCAGCGGCACGAACGTCTTGCCGCTCGCGACCGTGACCGGCGAACTCGCGACGGTGCTCGCGCCCGCGCGGGGCCAGCTCGAGGTGAAGGAGAGCGAGACGGTGTTCGTGGCCCACGATCCCGTCACGATCGACGTGCTCCCGGTGCCCGAGGCGGGCCGTCCGCCCACGTACTCGCACGCCGTCGGACGCTTCGAGGTCTCCGCGGAGGTGCGGCCGACGCGCGTCAAGGTCGGGGATCCGATGACGCTGACGATGCGCGTCCGGGGCAGCGGACAACTCGATCTCGTGGACGCCCCGAACCTCGCCGCGCAGGAGGGTCTCGGCGACGACTTCCAGGTGGCCGAGGCCGACCCGCCGCACACCGCCGACGGGCAGCGCGTCTTCACGTTCCTGCTGCGGCCGCTGCATGCCGGCGTCACGGCGATCCCGCCGCTCGAGTTCGCCGCGTTCGAGCCCGAGTCCGAGGAGTTCCGCGTCGTGCGCACCGCGGCCATCCCCGTCACGGTGGAGGAGTCGCGCGCCGTGCAGGCATCGGAGGTGGTCGTCTCCGGAGGTGCGGCCGGCGCGCAGAGCTCACCCGGCGAGGAGTTGCACGGCGGCCTGCTGGGCAACTACGCCGACGAGGACTGCCTGGCCGACGAGACCTTCGACCCGGGCGCGTCGCCGCTCGTCTGGCTGCTGCTCATCGCCCCACCGCTCGTCTGCGGCGGGTCGTACGTGGCCCGGCGCCGCCGCGAGGCGCTCGCCGCCGATCCCGCCGGGCGGCGTGCTCGCGGCGCGCTCGCCCGCGCGACGACGCAGATCGCAGCCGGGCGCGAGGCGTCGGCACGGGGCGACCTCGTCGCGGCCGCCGGGCGCCTCCACGACGCGCTCGCGGGCTACGTGGCGGACCGCACGAACCGCCCGGCCGGGGGCATGACCGCCGCCGACGCGGAGCGTCTGCTCGCCGCGGCCGGAGCGCAGATCCCCGAGGGGGCGGCTCTCGTGGCCGCTCTCCGCGAGGCGGAGGCCGCACGCTTCGGCGGCTCCGCGGCGGGCGTCGCCGCGGCGTTGGACGCCGCCCCCGCGTGGTTGCGCGCCCTCGACCGGGAGCGACTGACATGAGGCGGCCGGCCGCGCTGCTCGCGGTCGGCCTCGTGCTGCTGCTCGGGGCCGCCGTGCGGGCAGACACGCCGGGCGAGTCCTCGGCGCCGGGCGTCGTGGCGCGCATCGCGGCGGCCACCGAGGCGTTCCGCGCGGCCACCGCGGCGCCCGGCTCGGCGGCGTCCGAGGAGCGCGCGGCGGGGTTCCGGCGCGCAGCCGAGCTGTACCGGGCGGCGCTCGCGGGCGGCCCGCGCAACGGCGCTCTCGAGTACAACGCGGCGAACGCCTGGCTGCTGGCCGGCGACGTCGGCCGCGCGATCGTCCACTACCGCCGCGCCCTCGATGTGCGACCCGGCGACCCCCGCATCGAGGCCAATCTCGACACCGCGCGGACGCGCCGCCGGGACCAGTTCGAAGAGACGTCCTCGCGCGCTCTGATCGACACGCTGCTCTTCTGGCACCACCGGCTCACGCTGCGCACCAAGATCCCCATCGCACTCTCCACGTGGACGCTCGGGTTCGCGCTCCTGGCCATGGGTGTGTGGCTCGAACGTGGCCGTGCCGCGCGTGCCCGGACGCTGCGCCTCGCGGCCGCCGCGCTCGTCGTCGCCGTGGCCATCGGCGGGTCGGCGCTGCTCGAGCTGCGCGATCGCGCGCGACGCGACGCGGCGGTGATCGTTGCCGACGAGGTCGAGATGCGCACCGGCGACGGCGCCAGCTATCCAGCGCGTTACGAGAACCCCGTCCACTCCGGAGCCGAGGTCCGCGTCGTCGAGGAACGCGCCGGCTGGGTGCACGTCGAACTGCCTGACGACAAGCGCGGATGGGTGCCCACCGCCGCCGTCGAGCGCGTCTGAACGCTCGCCGTCCCGCTTCAGCGGCGCAGGTAGGGCGCGACGAGTTCGAGCGCTGCGGGGTCGGCGTCCCGGGCGGCTTAGAGCGAGGGGTACGCGCGCCGCACGCCGTCGCGTTCGATCTCGACACGGCCGCCGCTGCTGACGACCACATGGATGACGGCGCCGCCGCGCGTGACGGCGATCTCGGTGAGCGTCTCGCCTCGGGCCTCGGCGCGTGCTTCGAGGTCCTGCTCGTCATCGCACGTCACGCGGGCGACGACGTCGATGCGCATGCCGTCGCCGCTCGGGCCGCTGCCGATCTCGGTGACGAACGCGAGCATCGCCGTGCGGATCTGGTCGAGCGCAGCGGGCAACTCGGAGTCGTCGATGGCCACGCCGCTGATGACGTTCCCCGGTCCACCGAGCACGGCGATCGCGCCGCCGCCGCTCGCGCGGACGTCGAGCACGGGATGGCCCGCCGCGATGCGGATGCCCAGCGACGGCTCGAAGCGCCGCAGGCGGCCCAGGCGATAGACCGTGCGTCCGTCGTGATCGACGGGCAGGACCGCCGCCATCTCCTCGCCCGCCAGTTCGAGGCGCTCGCCGGTGGATCGGCGCCGCACGACGGCGTCTCCGAGCCGGATACTGACGCGGGCGAGGGCCGTGCGCGCGGCTTCCTGCACGCCACGCGGCGAGGCCCCGGCGCTCACGGTGACCGGCAGCGAACCCCAGACACCGAACGCCGCGTCCGCCCGGCGCGGTGCCACGTCCACGTCCGCGAGCGAGAGGCGCAGCACGTCGCCGCGCACCTCCGCCGCGCCGCCGAGGATGCGCACGGTCAGCGTCTCCGTGCCCTCTTGGCCGACGACGATGCAG
>JAJRVY010000121.1 GCA_024277065.1 Planctomycetota bacterium | reverse complement strand
CGCGCCCTCGGCGTCGCGCCGCGGAAGAAGAGGGACGGCCGCAACTAACAGGCTCGAGCGCAACTAACAGGCTCGAGGACACGTGTAGCGATCGACCGGGCGATCGGGCACCTGGGCGATCGACCTGCGACCGTCGAGCGGGACGCAGCGGTACGACGTGCATGACGGTCAGTGCCTTGCGTTCGACGAGTCCCGTGTGTGACACATGCGAGGAAGGCTGCCATTTGCGGATAGAGAACGCTACGGTGACAACGCCTCCGCGGAACGCTGTCCCCGCTATGTGTTAGTCTCCCGTTGTCATGAGCGAGAGCCCTCCCCGAGACCAGCACCGAGCCGGAAACCGTGAGCGAGGCCGGGATAGAATCCGCGACCGTGACGGTGACCCTGACCGGCGCCGCGTGGCGAGCGGCGTTGGCACCGAGAGCGCCGCGCAGACGCTCGTCTCGGCGCGCGCTGCGATCCGCCACGCCAACGAGCACGACGCGCTGCTCGGCAAACTGCTCGCGCGGATCGAACGCGACCGCAGCTTCGCCGACGAGGGCTGCTCGTCGGCCGGCCATTGGGCGCAGATGCACGGGCTGGACCGCGCCCGCGCGGCGACACTGCTGCGCGCCGGTCGCAGCTTCGCCGTCGCCCCGGACACCGAACGCGCGGTTCTGGACGGCACGATGACACCGCAGGTCGCGGGCATCATCGGCGAGATGGTGCCTCACGAGCCGCTGCTCGTGTCCCAGGGCGCGCAGTCGGGCGCTGCCGAGGACGCGGCGCGCGCGGCAGACGCCGCCGCGGAGATCGCCGCGCGCACCCAGAAGTTATTCGAGCGCGCCAAGAACACGTCCAAGACCAAGCTCGCGCGCGAGGTGCGCGAGGAGAAGGAACGCATCAAGCAGGGCGAACGAGTCGTGCCGCTGTCGTTCCTGATGAAGGAGCGTGTGCGCGATACCCCTGACTCCCGCATGCGCGGATCTGGGCGTCTGGCGCGTAGGATCGCCTGTCGCAAGGCCGGCCAGGCGCTCAGCGAGGGCCAGGCGTTCGAGTTCGTGACCGGGGACTTCCTCGCGCGCCACGACGACGACGGGCTCTCGGGGCGCAAGACGACGCGCGCGCGGCGCATGGCGCCGACGTCCGGGCGGCCCGCCGGTTCCACGCGTTGCGGCAGCAGTGGTGGTAGCGGTGGTTCCCGCGACCGCACGGTCCCTGCCGAGGTCCGGCGCCGGGTCTTTGCCCGGGCGGGGGGACACTGCGAGTTCCCGGGATGCTCGCACGGCACGTTCCTCGAGATGTGCCACATCAGGGCCCACAGTAAGGGTGGCGACCGCGAGGAAGACAACCTGCTGCTGCTGTGCGCAACGCACCACACGATGTGCGACGCCCAAGAGCTCGATGGGGGCCGCATCTCGTTCTTCGAGCGGATTGCTGCGACGGACGCGCATCCGGATGGCGTGGCCTTCGTGATCACCGCCACGGGCGAACTCGTCGAGCCGGATCCGCGGCTCAGCAATGCGCACCCGCTGCCGCGGGATCGTCGGGGCGGCGGGGCCGTGGAGGCCGCGGCGACGACCCGGCGCCCAAGGCAAGTGACGTCGGACGTGACAGGCCGCCGACGGGCGAGGCGCTGAACGGCGAGGCGCTGAAGGGCGAGGCGCTGAAGGGCGAGGCGCTGAAGGGCGAGGCGCTGAAGGGCGAGACGCTGAAGGGCGAGACGCTGAAGGGCGAGACGCTGAAGGGTGACGTGGGGCCGGCGGACGCGTTGCTCGGTGAGGTGGTGTCGGACGCGACGGAGGCTGCCGGGGCCATCGTGGGGGCCTTATCCTGCAGCCATGGCAGCCGCTGCCGCCGCTGCCGCCGACGTGATGCCCGCAGCCGCGACGGACCGGGGCGTGGAGGGGGCGATGGTGGTTGCAGCGGGGGCAGTGCCCACGGCGGCGAGGTGCCGCTCGGCGACCAGGTCGCAGAGCCCGTGCCGGCGTGGTCCGGCGCCGGACCACCCTGATGGTTCGGTGCGCGCTGGTCCAGAGCCCCGCGTCGCTGCGGTGGTGCTTCCGTGGCGCCCCCATGGCGCTTCCGTCGTGCCTCCGTGCGCGCTCCTCGTGTCGATTCGAGGGGATCCGAGGCTGTGACCTGAATCTCACTCCGAGAATCGGGCCCGTGGCTCAGAGCTTCGGTGGCGCCGGCACGATGTACAGGGTGCAGCTGGAGCCCCCGGGTGCCCTTTCTGGCCGCGTGTGCGGTCGGGGCCCCGGGGCGCATCCATCTCCTCCGCGTCCTCCGCGTCTTTCGAGCCCTGCGAGCGCCTCTCGTGACCAAGTTCCTGTTGCTGAGCACCTTCCTCCTCGGCGTCGCGGCTCTCGCCTGCGGCGTGCTGCACATCGTCCAACTCGACGAGCGCGGCGACGTCGTGTTCGCGCCCCGCGTGGACACCGCGGTCCTCGGCTGGTGGGTGCAGCGCGCCGAGACCCTCGCCGAACGTGGATCGGCGGTCGGTGAGACGCTGCGCGAGGCCGCCGCCCTCGACGCGCGCTGAGATCGCGTCCGGCGCGATCGCCGGTGCTTCATCGCGCCCGTCCCGCGCGCCCTGATTCGTCGCTCCCGACCTCGCGGTGAGCACTCTGCCGGGGCGTTCCTGTCACCTACGTCACGTAGAGCCCCCCGCGGCGCGTGCGTGCCACCGATTTCGTTGGCCGGGCCCGGAATTGAGACTTAGGTTGCGCCCTTCGGTGCCCGGGCAGGGGTGCATCCCGGTCGAGCGACCGCCGCCGGACTCGGTGACGGGGCGCGTCTCGGCCCGCCAGCGTGCGCTTCGTCCCCCGTGGTGCCGGATGTGACGCCCGGCTGCCGTCGGCCGGGGTCGGACCATCACGACGCCGCGAGGAGCCATGGCAGATAGCTATCTACCCGTCCTCTTCATGCTCGTGTTCGGCATTCTCTTCGCCGTCGGCGGGCTCGTCGGCTCGTGGATGCTGGGGCAGCGGGGCCGGCAGAACAAGGTGAAGAACACGCCGTACGAGTGCGGCATGCCGATCCGCTCCGAGGCCCACTCGCGCTTCAGCGTGAAGTTCTACATCGTCGCGATGCTCTTCATCGTCTTCGACGTCGAGGTCGTCTTCATGTTCCCGTGGGCGGTCGCCTACGGCAACGCCGACGTCGCCCGCGCGAGCTTCCCCGGCACGGGGCTCCTGCTCGCCGAGGCCGCCGCGTTCGTGCTCGTCCTCTTTCTCGGGTGGGTCTACGTCGTGAAGAAGGGGGTGCTCGAGTGGCAGAACGACGGCTGAGCGCCCTGCACGTCGGCGAGACGCAGGAGGAGGGGGGCGCGCTGCTGACGCGCGTGGACGCCATCATCAACTGGGCGCGCAAGAACTCGATCTGGCCGCTGCCGCTGGGTCTGTCGTGCTGTGGCATCGAGTTCATGGCGACGGCGGCATCGCGCTTCGACATGGCGCGCTTCGGTGCCGAGGTCGCGCGCTTCTCGCCCAAGCAGGCGGACCTGATGCTCGTGGCGGGCACGCTGACCTACAAGATGGGCGAGGCCTGCCGGCGGCTCTACGACCAGATGGCCGAGCCCAAGTGGGTCATCTCCATGGGCGCCTGCGCGTCGAGTGGCGGCATGTTCCGCAGCTACCCCGTCATGCAGGGCATCGACCACCTGATCCCCGTGGACTACTACATCCCGGGCTGCCCGCCGCGGCCCGAGATGGTGTTGAACGCGCTCATCCACCTGCAGCAGAACATCTGCGCCGAGCGCGCGCACCGCGGGCTCGAGATCACGAAGATGCTCACCGCCGGAAAGACGGAGTAGCCGCGTGACGGACTTGACGGACAAGGCGACGGCGGAAGAGCGACCCTCGGTGGCCGTGTCGGCGGCCATGAAGGTACTCCGGGAGCGCTGGGGCGACGTGATCGAGCTCGCCGAGGAGAACCGCGGCCAGTGGCGCGTCGAGCTCTCTTCCCGCGACCCGCTCGTGGACATCGTGCGGCACCTCAAGGAGACCGCCGACCTGCAGTTCGACTTCCTGGTGGACGTCACGGCCCTCGATCACTACGGCGAGGAGCCCCGCTTCCGCGCCGTCTACGTGCTGCGCAGCATGAAGCTCAGCGAGGACCTCGTGCTGAAGGTCAAGGTGCCCGAGCAGGCTGAGTCGGGAGGTACGTGGGCGCCGAGTCTGACGCCCTTGTTCCGCTCCGCGAACTGGCTCGAGCGCGAGGTCTACGACATGTTCGGCATCGAGTTCCGTGGGCACCCGGATCTGCGGCGCATCATGATGCCCGAGATCTTCGAGGGCCACCCGCTGCGCAAGGACTTCCCCATGGAAGGCACCATGACGGACCACGAGTGGGCGGAGTGGATCATCGCCCGCGCGCAGCGTGTCGAGGAGTCCGAGGCCGCCGGGGGGACGGACTGATGGCCATCGCACGCCCCTCCCTCGAGGACAACCCGCTCGAGCACGACATCGAGAAGATGGCGCCCTCCGGCGCGCTCGAGCGCGACCCGGACGGCGAGTACATGCTGCTCAACATGGGCCCGTCGCACCCCTCGACGCACGGTGTGCTGCAGATCGTACTGGAACTCGACGGCGAGCGCGTCGTCACGGCCAAGCCCGAGATCGGCTACCTGCACCGCGGCATGGAGAAGATCGCCGAGACCTACGGCTACAACAAGTTCATCCCCTACACGGACCGCATGGACTATCTGGCGCCGATCTCGAACAACATCGCGTGCGCGCTGGGGATCGAGGCGGTCAACGGCATCGTCACGCCGCCGCGCTGCCAGGCCATCCGCGTGATCTGTGCCGAGTTGGGCCGTATCAGCGCGCACCTGCTGGGGCTCGGCGCATTCGCGATGGACGTCGGGGCGCTGACGGTCTTCCTCTACACGTTCCGTGAGCGCGAGGTCATCTACGACCTCATGGAGGCGCTCACCGGCGCCCGCTTCACAGTCTCGTTCACGCGTGTCGGCGGCATTGCCCGCGACCTCCCGGACGGCTGGACCGATGCCGTGCTGCGCTTCGTCCAGAAGCTGCCGGGCACGCTCGAGGAAGACGTCGAGCTGCTGCTCACGACCAATCGCATCTGGGTCGATCGGCTGCAGGGCGTGGGCGTCATCCCGCGTGACGTGGCGCTCGACTACGGGCTCACCGGGCCGTGCCTGCGCGGGTCCGGCGTCGAGTGGGACCTGCGCAAGGAGCAGCCCTACATCGGCTACGAGAACTACGACTTCGACGTGCCCGTCGGTGAGCACGGCGACGCCTACGACCGCTACCTGCTGCGCATCGAGGAGATCAAGCAGAGCGCGCGCATCGTCCAGCAGGCGATCGCGAAGCTCCCCGGCGGTCCGATCTGCGTCGAGGACCACAAGATCGTCCTGCCCGAGAAGCGCAAGGTGCTGACGAGCATGGAGGAACTGATCCACCAGTTCATGGTGGTCACCGAGGGCCCGGCGCTGCCGGCCGGCGAACGCTACTTCGGGTGCGAGAACCCCAAGGGCGAACTCGGCTTCTACGTCAAGACCGACGGCACCGGGAAGCCGTTCCGGCTGCGCATGCGCGCGCCGTCGTTCGTGAACCTGGCGATCCTGCCGTACCTGTTCCCGGGGGCGCTGCTCTCCGACACCGTGGCGATCCTCGGCAGCCTGGACTTCGTGATGGGGGAGTGCGACCGGTGAGTGCGCCTGCGACCCGCCCCGAGCCGACCGCCGACGAGTGCGCGGCGGCCGACGCCAAGGCCACCTTCGACAGCCTGCGTCCGCACCTCGACACGCTCGTCGCGCGGTATCCGCAGCGCGCCGCGGCGCTGCTGCCGGTGCTGTGGCACGTGCAGCGCGCGCGTGGCTGGCTCACGCCGCGGTCCATCCGCGAGATCGCGGAGTACGTGGCCGTCCCGCAGGCGCAGGTCGAGGGCGTCATCACCTTCTACACGATGTTCCAGGACCACCCCGTCGGGCGCGACGTCGTGATGGTGTGCAAGACGCTCTCCTGCCGCCTGCGCGGGGCCGAGGCCGTGGCGGACGCGCTCGAGGACCACTTCGGCGTGCCCATGGGCGGCACCACCGCGGACGGCCGCTACACGTTCGAGGCCGCCGAGTGCCTGGGCCTCTGCGACATGGCGCCGTGCATGCTCGTCGTGGACGCGGACCGCTACGGCGATCTCACCCCGGAGTCGGCGGTGAAGCACCTGGAGGACCGTTCCTGATGGGACTCTCCCCGCGACTCCTGGCCCACGCGCCGCCGATCGGCGGTCGCCAGACCCTCGACGAGTATCTGTCCCACGGCGGCTACGAGGGGCTGAAGAAGGCGCTGTCCATGAAGCCGGACGACGTCACGCAGATGGTCCTCGAGGCCGGTGTGCGCGGCCGCGGTGGCGCCGGGTTCCCGGCCGGGCGCAAGTGGTCGTTCGTGCCCAAGAACACCGGCAAGCCGGTGTATCTGGCGTGCAACGCCGACGAGTCCGAGCCCGGCTGCTTCAAGGATCGCCAGATCATGGAGCGCGTGCCGCACCTGCTGATCGAGGGCTGCCTCGTCGCGTGTCACGCCATCGGCGCGGAGACGGCCTACATCTACATCCGCGGCGAGTACCCGCAGGCCATCGCCGCGGTCGAGGCGGCGCTCGACGAGGCGCGTGCGAAGGGCCACGTCGGCGCGAACGTGCTGGGCCGGGGCGGCCGGTGCGACGTCTGGGTGCACCAGGGCGCCGGCGCGTACGTCTGCGGCGAGGAGACCGGGCTCCTGTCGTCGATCGAGGGCGGGCGCGGCTACCCGCGCATCAAGCCGCCGTTCCCCGCGGTCGAGGGGCTGTGGGGCTGTCCGACGATCATCAACAACGTCGAGACGCTGGCCAACGCGGCCGTCATCGTGCGCGACGGCGTCGAGGCCTTCAGGAGCGCCGGCGACGACGACACGACGGGCACGCGGCTGGTCGGCATCTCGGGCCACGTCGAGAAGCCCGGTGACGTCGAGATCGACCCCGCGACGACGACCATCCGCGAGCTCATCGAGGTGCACGCCGGCGGCGTGTGGAAGGGCCGCGAGCTGAAGGCCGTGATCCCCGGCGGCTCGTCCGTGCCGGTGATGCCGGCGGCGGCCATCGACGTGCCGTTCACGTACGGTGCCGTGCAGGCGGCGGGCAGCCTGGCGGGCGCCGCCGGCGTGATCGTGCTGGACGAGACCACCTGCATGGTGGACGCGCTCGTCAACCTGATGCAGTTCTACCACCACGAGTCGTGTGGTCAGTGCACGCCGTGCCGCGAGGGCACGGGCTGGCTCGAGAAGCTGGTCACGCGCATCTGGCGCGGCGAGGGCACGCTCCGCGACATCGACCTTCTGGACAGCGTGGCCGACACCGTCGGCGGCGCGCAACAGGGCAAGACGATCTGCTTTCTCGCGGACTCGGCGGTGATGCCCACGAAGTCGTTCCTGAAGCACTTCCGCGAAGACTTCGTGAAGGCCGTGGAAGAGGGCGGGTCGCCCGTCTTCCGCGCGCGGCGCAAGCGCGGTGCGGCGGCGGGAGCGGGGGCATGAGCATGGTGAAGCTCACGATCGACGGCTGCGAGGTCGAGGTGCAGCCCGGCTCGACGGTCATCCAGGCCGTGCGCGCGATGGGCGCCGACGTGCCGCACTACTGCTGGCACCCGGGGCTCTCGGTGTCGGGCAACTGCCGCATCTGCCTGGTCGAGGTCGAGGGCATGCCGACCGTGCAGATCTCCTGCAACCTCGGCGTGCGCGACGGGATGGTCGTCCACACGCAGAGCGCCAAGGCCAGGGCCGCGCGCAAGGACGTGATGGAGCTGTTGCTCATCAACCACCCGCTCGACTGCCCGATCTGCGATCAGGCCGGCGAGTGCAAGCTGCAGGAGTACAGCTTCGAGTTCGGCAGCGACGGCTCGCGCTTCGCGTTCCCGAAGGTGCACAAGCAGAAGCACGTGCGCTTCTCCGAGAAGGTGACGTTCGACGCCGAACGCTGCATCCTCTGCACGCGCTGCGTGCGCTTCCTCGACGAGGTGGCGGGCGCGGACGAGCTCGACATCGTGAACCGCGGCGATCGCAACGAGATCGCCGTGGCCCGCGGCGGGGAGCTCGAGAGCCCCTACCAGATGAACGTCATCGACGTCTGCCCGGTGGGGGCGCTGACGTCCACGGACTTCCGCTTCAAGAGCCGCGTCTGGTTCCTGAAGCAGACGCGCTCGGTGTGCCCCGGCTGCTCCCGGGGCTGCAACGTGACCGTCGGCGCGCGCTGGAACCGCCTGCTGCGGCTGGTGCCCGCCGAGAACGCCGCCGTCAATCGCTGGTGGATGTGCGACGACGGGCGCTTCACGTACAAGGCCGTCGCCGCCGGCGAGCGCCTCGGCGCGCCCCTGGTGCGGCGCGGCGGCGCGCTCGAGGAGACCACCTGGGACGAGGCGCTCGCGGCGGCCGTGGACGGTCTGCGCAAGTGCGGCGTGGACCTGGTCGGCGTGATCTCGGCGCGGCTCACCAACGAGGAGATCCACCTCGCGGCGAGCGTGCTGGACGAGGTCGGGGCGAGGGCGCGCGGCCACGTGTCGCGGACGTGCGCGCAGGACGACCTCCTGCGCACCGGCGACGGCAACCCGAACGCCGCCGGCGCGGCGCTGATGGGCGTGCCCGCGGGCGTGCCGTCGCTCGACGGCGCCAAGGGGGCGTTCCTCTGCGGCGACGACCTGGACGGCGACGCCGCGGCCCTCGCGGCGCTGGACGGTCTGGAGTTCGTGCTCTACGCAGGCACCCACGAGACCGCGACCATGCGCCGGGCGCACGTCGTGCTGCCCGGCGTCACGAGCTTCGAGAAGGACGGCTCCTTCACGAACGTGGACGGCCGCGTGCAGCGCGTGCAGAGCGTGGTCGCCGCGCCCGGCGACGCGCTGCCGGACTGGAAGTAGCTCGGGCGGCTGCTCGCGAAGCTGACCGGCGGCGACGCACCGCGCAGCGCGGACGCCGTGCTGCAGTCGATGGGCGCTGCGCGGCCCGCGTTCTCCGGGCTCACGCTCGGGCGCCTGGGACCGCTCGGCAGGCAGTCGGCGAGCACCGCGGCCGGCGCGGGGGAGGAGAGCTGATGGCGCATCTCCTGGCACTGTCGGCCGCGGATGCCTACGACCGCGCCGAGGGCTTCTGGGCATCGCTGTATCCGTGGCTGCACAAGGTGTTCGTCGAGAACGCCTGGCTGACCGCCGTGCTGCTCGTACTCGTCGTCGGCCTGACCGCGCCGCTGCTCGTGTCGCTCCTCGTCTGGTGCGAGCGACGGGGCTCGGCGCTGATCCAGGACCGGCTCGGGCCCAACCGCGTCGGCCCGCTGGGGCTCTTCCAGTCGTTCGCCGATCTCGGCAAGTTCCTCGTCAAGGAAGACGTCACGCCGGACCACGTGAACAAGCCGCTGTTCCTGCTCGCGCCGTGCATTGCGGTGGCCATCCCGCTCGTCGTCCTGGCGTTCATCCCGTACGGGCGCAACGTCTGGATCGCGGACGTGGACGCCGGCATCCTGGCGTGCTTCGCGATCTCCTCGATGCACGTCTACGCCGTGGCGCTCGGCGGCTGGTCGAGCAACTCGAAGTTCCCGCTCCTCGGCGCCGTGCGCGCGTCGGCGCAGATGATCTCCTACGAGATCGCGCTGGGACTCTCGGCCCTGGCGGTGTTCCTGGTCGTCGGCTCGCTGCGGCTGCAGGACGTCGTGCTCATGCAGGCCGACGGCTGGGTCACCGGCGGCGAGTACCTCGGGGCCTGGAGCAAGCTGCTCGACTGGAACATGTTCAAGCAGCCCGTCGGCGCGATCATCTTCCTGATCGCCGGCTTCGCCGAGACGAACCGCCACCCGTTCGACATGCCGGAGGCCGAGAGCGAGCTGGCGGCCGGCTATCACACCGAGTACTCGTCGTTCAAATTCGCGCTCTTCTTCCTCGGCGAATACGCGGCGATGATCGTCATCTCGGCGCTCTTCGTGACGCTGTACATGGGCGGTTGGACGCTCTTCGGCCTCGAGAACGCCCTCGACGGCTGGGTCGCGTCCTACGGCGCGGACAACACCGGCTGGATCAACTGGGTGGCGGTCGCCGAGGGTGGGCTGCACGCATCGATCTTCTCGGTGAAGACGATGGCGATGCTGCTGTTCTTCATCTGGGTGCGCTGGACGCTGCCGCGTTTCCGCTACGACCAGTTGATGCGTCTGGGGTGGGTGCGACTGTTCCCCCTGTCGCTGGCGTGGCTCGTCGTCGTCGCTGTCGCCACGGGACTGTTGAGGTAACCACGCGATGGCCTACGTCAAGGTGAAGCGCCGCGAGCTGACCTTCGCCGAACGGATGTACCTGCCGGCGATCATGAAAGGCATGGCGCTGACCTTCAAGCACTTCGTCGGTGTCGGCGGGCGCAAGGGCGTGACGCTGCAGTACCCCGATGAGAAGTGGGAGCTGCCCGCCTTCTACCGCGGTGTGCCGTCGCTCGTGAAGGACACCGCCGGTCGCGAGAAGTGCGTGGCGTGCTCGCTCTGCGAGTTCGTGTGCCCGCCGCGCGCCATCTCGATCATCCCGCGCGAGATCGAGGGCGTCGTCGAGAAGGCGCCGGAGGTGTTCGACATCGACATGCTGCGCTGCATCTTCTGCGGCTACTGCGAGGAGGTTTGCCCCGAGGAGGCGATCTTCATGTCGAAGGAGTACGAGGTCTGCGGCGAGACGCGCGAGGAGCTGGTCTTCGACAAGACCAGGCTGTACGAGATCGGCTCGACGCTCGGTCCCGACGGCGGCACCCCGGACGCCGAGAAGAAGTGGGAGCGACTGTCGCGAGAGCAGTCCGCACAAGGGCTGGGCGAGGACTGACACGTGGACCCCTGGACATTCTGGCTGGGAGGCGCGCTCGCACTGGGCGGCGGCCTGCTCACGGTCACCCGTCGCAACGCCGTGGCGAGCGTCATGTGGCTCATCGTCGCGTTCGTCGGCATGTCCACGCTGTTCCTCGGCATGGACGCGGGCTTCATCGGTGTGATCCAGGTGCTGGTCTACGCCGGCGCGATCATGGTCCTGTTCCTGTTCGTGATCATGCTGCTCAACCTGACGCCGAGCGGCCTCCTGCGCATCGACCGACCGCGCTGGACGACGCTCGGGCTCGCGTCCGCGGCGGCGTTCGTCGCGCTGATCCTGGCCATCGTCACCGGCGGTGAACTCTGGACCGCGGGCGGTGGCGACGAGGAGGCCATTCTGCAGGCGACCGGCCGCGACACGCTCATCGAGGGCGGCGTGCTCGATGTCGCCGACCAGCTCTTCAACGCGCACGTGCTGCCGTTCGAGGTGGCGTCGGTGCTCCTGCTCGTGGCCGTGGTCGGCGCCGTGGCCCTCACCAAGAGGAAGCTGTGATCGCCATGGACACGACTTTCCTGGCCTCCTCCCCGGCGCTCGCCGCGCTGGGCGAGATCACGACCGCGCACTACGTCGTGCTGTCGTCGCTGATCTTCGCCGTCGGGCTGTTCGGGGTGGTCACGCGCAAGAACGCGGTGGTCATCCTGATGAGCCTCGAGCTGATGCTGAACGGCGCGAACCTGGCGTTCGTCGCCTTCAGCCGCCAGCACGCCAACCTGCAGGGACAGGTGTTCGTCTTCTTCGTGATCGCCGTGGCCGCCGCCGAGGCCGCCGTGGCGCTTGCGATCATCATCGCGCTGAACCGCGTGAAGGGCGGCGTCAGCCTGGATGACGCAACGGAGCTGAAGGGCTGATGGCGAACCTCGAGCTCTACGGCTACGTGATCCTGTTCGCGCCGCTCGTCGCGACGGTGCTGATCACGTGCCTGACACTGAAGCACAAGGCGCTCTCGGGCTGGGTGGCCATCGCGGGCATGCTCGCGGCGCTCACCGCCAACGCGCTCATGGCGGCCGAGGTCTTCTCCGCGGAGCCCGGCTTCACCCGGGTCTACGAGATCGAGTGGCTCTCCGCCGGCTCGGTGGTGATCCCGTTCGGCGTTCAGGTGGACGCGCTCTCGACGCTGATGGGGCTGGTCGTCACGGGCGTCGGCTCATGCATCTTCATCTTCTCGGTGGGCTACATGAAGGGCGAGGAGGGCTACAGCCGCTACTTCGCCTGCCTCTCGCTGTTCGCGTTCTCGATGCTCGGCATCGTGATGAGCACCAACCTCATCCAGACCTTCATCTTCTGGGAACTGGTCGGTGTCAGCAGCTACTCGCTGATCGGCTACTACCTCGAGAAGGACTCGGCCGTCGATGCGGGGAAGAAGGCTTTCCTCACCAACCGCATCGGCGACTTCGGGATGACCTGGGGCATCATCCTGCTCTTCTACACGATCGTCGATACCCTCGGCTGGGACCGCGCGTCGTTCTCGTTCGAGGACCTGCGCCTGCTCTACGAGGACACGGGCGCCGTGGGCGCGATCATGGCCGAACACGCGGGGACGCTGGCGCTCGCCACGCTGCTGATCTTCACGGGCGCCGTCGCCAAGTCCGCGCAGGTGCCGCTGCACGTCTGGCTGCCCGACGCGATGGAGGGCCCGACGCCCGTCTCGGCGCTCATGCACGCCGCCACGATGGTGGCTGCGGGCGTGTTCCTCGTCTGCCGCCTCTTCTTCATGTTCGCGCCCTATCCCGAGGCACTGGCCGTCGTCGCCTGGATGGGCGGCATCACCGCCTTCCTCGCCGCGGCCCTCGCGTTCGTGCAGCACGACATCAAGAAGGTGCTCGCCTACTCCACGCTCTCGCAGCTCGGCTACATGGTGCTCGCGCTCGGCATGGGCTCGCCTCCCGCGGCCATGTTCCACCTGACGACGCACGCCTGCTTCAAGGCGCTGCTCTTCCTCGGATCGGGCTCCGTGATCATGGGCTGCCACCACGAGCAGGACATGCGGAAGATGGGCGGGCTGCGCAAGAAGATGCCCGTCACCTTCTGGACGTTCGTGATCGGCACCATTGCGCTCGCCGGCATCTTCCCGGCGTCCGGGTTCTGGTCGAAGGACGCCATCCTCGGTTCGGCGTCCATCAACCACACCGTGCCCGGCGCGACGTTCCTCTACGGCGTCGGCGTGCTCGTCGCGTTCATGACCGCGGCCTACATGGGACGCTGCGTGCTGCTCACGTTCTTCGGCAAGTATCGTGGTCACGCCCATCCCAAGGAGTCGCCCGCGACGATGACCGGGCCGCTCGTACTGCTGGCCGTGGCCAGCCTGTTCGCCGGCGCGCTGTCGCTGCCCAAGGGCATCAGCGCAGAGGGCGGATGGCTCGAGCGCGCTCTCGTCGGCGTGCAGGCCGCACCGTCCTGGTTCGCGGGCGTCCACGAGGAGCAGTTCCACCTCTCCGTCGCCATCGGCGGCACGGTCGCGGCGCTGCTCGGGCTCTTTGTCGCCTACATGTTCTACGGCAGCCGCAAGTGGTCGATCGACGGCTTCGTCTCGAAGGTCGGGCCGCTCCACCACCTGCTCGAGAAGAAGTACTACTTCGACGAGTTCTACCTCTGGATCGTGCGCGAGGTGCAGCAGCGCGTCGCCGTGCTGTCGAACTTCATCGAGGTGCACATCCTGCGCTGGATCGTGGACACGATCGCCGCGATCCACCGCTGGTTCGGCGGCCAGATCCGACTGCTGCTCGACGGGCACCTGCACCGCTACATCACCCTCGCGCTCCTCGGCGTGGTGGTGATCCTGACGGCCGTCCTGGTGGGGAACTGAGATGGACGCACTCACGCTCCTGGTCGTCGTCCCGCTCCTCGCCGCGGGTCTGCTCGTGCTCGTGCCGGCCACGTCCGAAAAGCTCGTGCGCTGGACCGCCATCACGGCCTCCGGCATCACGCTCGGCATCGGGCTCTGGTTCTTCCGCATGGCGCTCACGGGCGGCGAGGCGGCGCTCACCGAGTACACGGCGGCGATCCCGCGCCGCACGTGGGTCGAGAGCGTCGGCATCTCGTGGTCCGTCGGCGTGGACGGTATGTCCGTCGCGATGCTGCTGCTGAACTCCCTCGTGCTGTTCGCCGGCTGTCTCGTGTCAGGTCACGCGATTCAGGACCGTGTGAAGGAGTACTTCATCCTGTTCCTCGCGCTCGGCGCCGGCGTCTTCGGCGTCTTCATCGTGAAGGACATGTTCTTCCTGTACTTCGCGTTCGAGCTGGCGGTCGTGCCGATGTACCTGCTCATCGGGTGCTGGGGCAGCCCCAAGGACCGCGAGTACGCGGCCATGAAGCTGACCCTGTACCTGACGGCGGGGGCGCTCGTGGCGCTGTTCGGCCTGCTGCTGCTCTACTTCGAGACGTGGGACTGGCTGCGGCTGGCCGACCCCGAGGCGCTGCCCTCGTTCCACCTCGACGACGTGTTCGCCGCGTCGGACGACGGGGCGTTCGGCGTGGGCTTCCAGAAGACGGCGTTCGCGCTCCTGTTCCTCGGGTTCGCGACCATCATCCCGATGTGGCCGCTGCACACGTGGAGCCCCATCGGCCACGCCGCAGCGCCCGCCGCGGGGTCGATGATGCACGCCGGTGTGCTGATGAAGCTGGGCTCCTTCGCCGTGCTGCGCGTCGCCTTCCCGGCCTGCCCCGAGGGCGCCGCCTACTGGCTGCCCTGGGTGGCCGTGATCGCCATGGCGAACATCATCTACGGCGGCTACGTGGCGATGGCGCAGAAGGACATCAAGTTCGTCATCGGCTTCTCGTCGTCGTCGCACATGGGCTACACGCTGCTCGGCATCGCGTCCGTCACCGTGATGGGCGTGTCCGGGGCCGTGTTCCTGATGTTCGCCCACGGCGTCATGACGGCCCTCACGTTCGGCCTGATCGGCTTCTTCTACGATCAGACGCACAGCCGCTACATCCCCGACCTCGGCGGCCTCGCGCAGCAGATGCCGTTCGTCGGGACGTGCTTCGTGCTGGCCACCATGGCCAGCGCCGGAGTTCCCGGTTTCGCCAACTTCGCGAGCGAGCTGATGGTGATGCTCGGCGCGTGGGAGGCGGGCTACGAGGTACAGGCTGTGATCGCCGTGTTCGGCGTCGTCATCACGGCCGTCTATCTGCTGCGTGCGCTCGCCGACGTCTTCTTCCGCGCCCGCAAGGAGCGCTGGGACAAGATCAAGGACGCGCGCGGGCCGTTCCAGCGTGCACCGTTCGTGCTGCTCATCCTCGTGCTGCTCGTCTTCGGCATGTATCCAAAGCCGATGACCGACGTCATCAAGGCGGGCGTCGAGCCCATCGTCGCCAAGGTGCAGGCGGCCCAGGACCGCATCGCGCGGGAGACCGGTGAGGCGCCGGCGTCCCGGCGCACCGCGCCCGAGACGCCTGCGGCCCCGGCGAAGGAGGAGAGGTAGCCATGAACCCCATCCTCCTGCTCCCGGAGTTCGTGGCCGTTGCCGCGGCGCTGGGCGTCATGCTCTACGACCTCTGGCTCCCGAAGGATCGCAAGGCCGTGCTCTGCACGGTGTCGATGGTGGCCTGCGTCGCGGTCTTCGCCGCGACCTTCGTTCCGGCCGTGGCGGACGGCGGCACGGCGTTCGGCGGATCCTATCTCGTGGACGGCATGGCGCTCCTGCTGAAGCGGTTGTTCGCGATCACCGCGCTGCTCGTCTTCGTCATGTCGCGCGACTACGTCGAGGATCTGCCGCGCGGCCGCGGCGAGTACTACACCCTCTGCCTGCTCGCGACGTCGGGCATGCTCATCTGTGCGAGCGTGAACGACTTCATGTCGCTCTTCGTCGCGCTCGAGGTCGTGACGGTGTCGTTCTTCGTGCTCGTCGCCTTCAAGCGCGACAGCACGAAGTCCGTCGAGGCGGGCCTCAAGATGCTGGTGATCGGCTCGATCTCCGCCGCGCTCCTGCTGTACGGGATCGCGTTCATCTACGGCGCCACCGGATCGGTGTTCTTCGCCGACTACCGCGCGCTGGTCGAGGCGCCGGACTTCGTGCTCTCGACCGAACTCCTGGTCGGCATCCTGCTCGTGTTCCTGGGCCTGGGCTTCAAGACCTCGGCCGTGCCGATGCACGTGTGGGTACCGGACGTCTACGAAGGCGCTCCCACGCCGATCACGGCGTTCCTGTCGGTGGGCTCGAAGCTGGCCGGCTTCGTGCTGATGCTGCGTATTCTCGAGGTCTTCGGGCGCTCGGGTGTGGTGGCCGACGAACTGACGCCGTTCCTGGCGCTGATCGCCGCGCTGACGCTCTTCTACGGCAACCTCGGAGCCATTCCGCAGACCAACATCAAGCGCCTGATGGGTTACTCGTCGATCGGCCAGTGCGGCTACATCCTGCTCGGCGTGGCCGCTGCGTGGGAGACGGGGATCTCGGCCACGCTCTTCTACATGACGGCCTACGTCTTCACGAACCTGGCCGTCTTCACGGTGATCGTCTACGTCGCGCGTTCCACGAAGAGCCACGAGATCGACGACTACTCCGGGCTCGCCCGGCGGCACCCGCTGCTCGGCGCCGCGATGACGATCGGCCTGCTCTCGCTCGCGGGCGTGCCGCCGATTCTCGGGTTCGTCGGCAAGTTCCTCGCGATCGGCGCGGCGTTCGCCCGCCCCGAGTTGCAGTGGCTCGTCGTCTGTGGCCTGATCAACGTGGTCGTGAGCATGTACTACTACCTGTGCGTCATCAAGCGCATGTGGATCAAGGACGCGCGCCACCCGGCGGACCCCGCCGTCCCGCGCCGCGTCAAGATCGCCCTCGTCGTCTCGATGATCGTGCTCATCGGCGGCGGACTCGCGCCGCAGTTGGTCGAGAAGATGACCGCCCCTGCGGCGGCGCAACTCGGCCTCTCCAAGACCCCGCGCTGATCGCTCCCGGCCCCCGGCCCCGTGACGCCGGCCCGACTCGCCCCCTCGTGCGCCCGATCGCGCCACGATTCGTGGCGCGATCGGCGTTTCCCGCACGGCGTTCGGCGGGAAGTTTTCTGAGCGTGCTCGTGGCTTTCTCTGGTGCCGGTATCGCCTTGGCACACAAGAACTTGCGGAATCCACGCAAGGCGCCGCCGGAGCCCGTCACGGGGGCGTGACACCCCCTTGACACCCCCTTGACACGTCCCTGACGCTTCGTACCATCCGAGACTCGCCCAAGGGCAACGGCGACGGGCATCGCCGGGGGCGGATCACACCTGGGAAGGAGACGTCTGCATGGAGTCACTGGAAGCGGCACGCGCCTGCGCGGTCCTCGGCCGTCTGGCGCGCGAGAAGGAGATCGCTCAGGCTTTCTTCAGCAGGATCGGTGAGGCGCTCGAGGACGTGGACAAGCGGCGGTGGTTCCGGCGCATGGCGCAGGACGAGAAGGACCAGCGCAAGATCCTCGTGAAGCACCGCAAGGAACTCTGCCGCAACGTGGGCGACGGAGCACCGCAGTTGCCGGTCTCGGCAGGGCACGATCTGCTGGAGATCTTGTCGCGCGAGGCGGACGTCGAGTACGTCGGCGCCATCCGCGTGGCCATTCGCGCCGCCGAAGAGGCTCGCCTCTTCTGTGACCGCGCTTCGGATCTGATCGCCGACCGGAGCTGCCGGATCTTCCTGAAGATCCTGGCCGAGGAGGGCCGCTCGCATCGCGACGAGCTGCGCGGTGAGCTGCGCGACCTGGAGCGTGCGGCCATGGCCGACGCCGAAGCCGCGTAGCACGCACTTCCCAGCTCGCTGCCCGCAGGGCATCGAGAGGGGCTCGGAGGCCACGACGGGCCCCGCCGCGACGAGCGGCGGGGCCCTCTCGATTCCGGACGCGGGGGCGATCCGGACCGCGGGACGGGGCAGCTCTGCGCGTACAATCGCGGCATGCGGGTCACCAAGCGCTTCCGCTTCGAGGCGGCACATCATCTTCCGGGCTACGACGGCAAGTGCGCACGCCCCCACGGGCACGGCTACCGGCTCGAGGTGACCGTCGAGGGGCCGATCCGCGCCGACGGTCTCGTCTTCGACTTCTACGACCTGAAGCGGGTGGTCACCGAGCGCGTGATCGAACGGCTCGACCACCGTGACCTCAACGACATCATCGAGATGCCCTCGGCGGAGAACGTGCTCGTGTGGATCAGCGACCGGCTCGCCGCTCATCTCGACACGCCGGCCGTCGTCGAGCTGCGCCTCTACGAGACCGAGGACTCCTGGGTCACGATGACCGCGGAGGAACTGTGACGAGCGGGGCAGGGGGCGCCGCGGGGGGCGCCGCCCGGGCGACGTGCGCGGGCGACGTCCCCGACCTCGTCACGCTGCGCAGGACGCTGCACGCCGCGCCCGAGCTGTCGCTTCGTGAGCAGGGCACCGCCGATCGCGTCACAACGTTGCTGCGTGCGCTCGGCCTGAAGCCGCGGCGCATCGCCGCGACCGGCGTCACGGCGCTGGTGCGCGGCGCGCGCCGCGGCCCGACGATCCTCGCGCGCGCCGACATCGACGCGCTGCCCGTGACCGAGGAGACGGGGCTGCCGTTCGCCTCGCGCAACGCCGGCGTGATGCACGCGTGCGGCCACGACTGCCACGCGGCCGGGCTCCTCGACGTCGCGCGGCGGCTCGCCGCGCAGCCGCCGGAGCGCGGCAACGTCAAGCTCCTGTTCCAGCCGGGCGAGGAGGGCGCGGGTGGCATGCAGCTCTGCCTCGACGGCGGCGTCCTGCGGCGGCCGGACGTCACCGCGGCGGTCGGTGTGCACGTCTGGCAGAACGAGCGCGTGGGGCGCATCGGGCTCGTGCGCGGCGCGTGCATGGCGGCCGTGGACGACTTCGAGGTGCGCATCGTCGGCCGCGGCGGCCACGCCGCGATGCCGCACCGGTCCGTCGATCCGGTGGTCGTCGCGGCGCACGTCGTGACGGCGCTGCAGACGCTCGTCTCCCGCAGCGTGAATCCGCTCGACACCGCCGTCGTCACCGTCGGATCCATCGACGCCGGGACGGCGTTCAACGTCATCCCCCCGCACGCGACGCTGCGCGGCACGGTGCGGACGTTCGCGGAGCCCGTGCGCAAGCTCATCGCGCGGCGCTTCAAGACGCTCGTGAGTGGTGTCTGTCGTGGGCTCGGCGCCAGGGCCGAGACGACGTACCGGCACTTCCTGCCCGCCACGGTCAACGACGCCGCGATGGTGGATCTCGCGTGGAGCGTGGCCGAGGACGTGGTCGGCAAGCGCAACGTCGTCGCCGCGGAGCCGTCGATGGGCGGCGAGGACATGAGTCTCGCGCTGCGCGCGGTGCCCGGCGTGTTCGCCTTCATCGGCGCGGACAACGGCACGAAGCAGACATCCTACCCGCACCACCACCCTCGCTTCGACGTGGATGAACGGTGCCTGGCGGTCGGGGCGGACTTCATGGAGGGCTTCGCCCGCCGCTACCTCGCGGAGGCGCCGGGCCTCCCGGGGATACGGTGAGCACGGGGGACACCGTGAGCAGGGGAGACACTGTGAGTACGGGAGACACCGTGAGCGCGCTCGACGACGGCGCCGTCAACGTCGATGGAGTGCTCTCCTCACTCGCGGCGGGGCGTATCCCGGCCATGGACCACGGCTTCCTCTACGGCGATTCTGTGTACGAGGTCATCCGCACGCTCGACGGGCTGCCCGTGGCCTGGCCCGAGCACCACGCCCGCATGTGCACGTCGGCGGACGCGCTGTACATGAAGCTGCCCTGGCCGCGGGCGGTGATGGCCGCGCGGATCGAGGAGACGATCGCGGCCACGGCGCTGCCCGACTGCACGGTGCGCATCGTCGTGACGCGTGGCCCCGGTCCGATGTCACTGCTCCCGGACGGCTGCGACGGACCGCGCATGGTCATCTACGTGCTGCCCCTGCGCCTGCCGTGCGCCGACCAGACAGAGAACGGCATCGCGATCTGCGTCCCCTCCCGCCTGCGCAACGATCAGCGCTCGCTGGCTCCCGCGGCCAAGACCGGCAACTACCTGAACAACTTGCTCGCGCTCGTCGAGGCGCGGCGCGCGGGCGGCGAGGACGCCGTCATGGTGAACACGTCGGGCGCCGTCACGGAGGGCACGACGTCGAACGTCTTCTGGGTGCGCTGCGGCGAGGTCCGTACGCCGTCGCTGGACTGCGGCATCCTCTCGGGCATCACGCGCAGCGAGCTGCTCGCCGCCATGCGCGCCGACGGGCTGGTGGTCAAGGAGGGCGCGTTCCCGCCGGCCGATCTGACCGGCGCCGACGAGGCGTTCCTGACCGGCACCGTCCGCGGCGTGACGCCGGTCGTCGCGATCGACGGGTGTGCGGTGGGGGACGGCCGCCCCGGGCCCGTCACGCGTCGGGTGGCGGGGCTGCTCGTCAGGGTGCTGCGCGCGGCCCGCGGCCCGTGGGCGTAGCGGGCACCGCGGACGCCGTGCCGTGGTTCGCCTTCCCGGCGCGCAGGATCGCCAGCACCAGGAAGGGCAGGGCCTGCAGCACGACGAGCAGGATGCAGAGCGCGGCGACCTGGTCGTCACGCTGGAAGTGGATCATGGTGTAGATCTTGCGCAGGATCGTGTTGCCGGAGAGCAGTACGATCGTGTCGATCTCGCGCAGCGCGAGCACGAACACGAGCACGAAGGCGAGGATCGAGGCCGGTCGCACCAGCGGCTCCAGCACGCCGAGAACGCGCGCGAGCGGTCGCGCGCCGGCGTTGGCGGCGGCCTCCTCGAGGCGCGGATCGACCTCGAGGAACGCCGCCCAGAGCGCGGCGATGGCGAACGGTAGGTACTTCGCCGCGAGCAGCAGCGCCGGACCGTACTGCGGTGTGTCCGGATCGAGGAACGGGTTGCGGCCGAGCAGGTCGTCGATCCAGGGCGCGTTGAGCAGCCGCAGGTAGCCGGCGCCCAGGAACACCGGGGGCAGGGCCAGAGGCAGCATCGCCAGACCGAGCCACAGCAGGCGCCCGGTGCGCGCGGCGCGATGCGCCAGCACGAACGCCAGGGGGAGGGCGAGGGACGCCGCGAGGATCGCGAACCAGAGTGTCCAGCGTACCTCGTTCGTGGACGAGCCGGCGCCCTCCACGAGCTTCCACACCGCCCTGTAGGCGGTCAGGTTCGAGGACTTCCAGAGCAGCGCCGCGATGGGACCGCCCACCGACACGGCGAGGAGCAGGAGGCAGCCGATGAGGGCCGGGACGCGCCAGTGGCCCAGGCGCCAGGGCTCCGGGGAGCGGTGCGCCGCGCCGACCGACCCGCTGCCGCGGCGGCCCACGAGGCGGTGGATGGCCCACAGCAGCGCGATGCCCAGGACGGCGAGGGGGACGCCGAGCGCCGTCGCCTCGCCCGGCCCCTGTGACCTGGACCACGCCACGAAGGACTCGAACGGGTAGACGGCGATGCGGTCGGCCGTGGGGCGCACCCAGTTGAGGAAGTCCACGACGGCGAAGTCGTTGAGGGCGAAGAGGAAGACGAAGAGCGCCCCCGCCAGCACGCCCGGAGCCGCGAGTGGCAGGGTGACGTGGCGCAGCGCGCGCAGCGGGCCCGCGGACAGCCGCGCCGCTTACTCGAGCGACGCCGGGACGCGCAGGAGCGCGCGCCGCGCGAAGAGGACGACGATGGGGTAGTAGCAGAGGGCGAAGAGCGTGGCGGCGCGCAGCGCCGCGACGGCGCCGCCCCACTGCGACGGCTCGGGCGCTACGGTGATCGGTGGTGGCTCGAGGAAGGGGACGTAGTTCCAGGCCACGGCCACCAGCACGGGCGGGAGCACGAGCGGCACGAGGTACGCTCCCGACAGGAAGCCCCGCCACGGCACGTCGGTGCGCGCCGTCAGGAGCGCGTACGGCAGGGCGATCAGGACGGCGAACAGCGCCGACAGGAGCCCGATCACGACGCTGTTGCCGAGCAGCCGCAGGCGCGCGCCGCTCGCGCGCACGGGAGCGCCGGTGTCCCCCGCCCCAGGCTCCGGCGCGGCCTCCGGGAGGAACGCGGCCTCGAAGTGCTCGCCGGTCAGCGCCCACGTTGCGCCCGGGGTGTCGTCCACGAGCACCGACGAGACCAGCGCGCGACTGATCGGAAGGACGGACAGGAGCAGCAGCGCGATGACGGCGGCTGCGACGGCGGTTCGGCTCATGCTGTGCGTTTCTCGTCCCGTGCGCGCGATGGCGAGTATACCAGCGTGAGGCTCCGTCGCGTGCGGCGATCGTTTCGTCCTGCGCCGGGCCCGGACGTCCATCAGGATGACATGAGCTCGACCTCTCTGTACGCCGCTTGCCGTCGCCCGCCGCGCTCGCGCCTCGCGGCCGGCGCGGCGCCGTTCGTGGCCGCGCTGGTGATCGCCGTCTGGGTCCCCCTCTCGACGGGCTGCGGACCGTCACCGCTCGCACGGCAGTACGACGCCTACGTGCTCCAGGTGGAACCGGCGCTCGATCAGGAGGCCGTGCGTTGGCGACGAGTCGGCGAGCTGACGCGGGAGCGCCGTGACGACTTCGCGCTGCCGCAGTACTACGAGTACCTGCAGCAGACGGCGTTGCCGTTCTACGAGGGGCTCCAGGAGCGGTTCGCGGCGGTTCGTCCGGAGGGCGAGCGGCTCGTCGCGGCCCACGACGTGCTCCGGCGCTTCGCCGCGGCGCGGCTGAGCTTCCTGCGCAACGAGGTCGCGGGTCGCGGCCTGCTGGAGCGGGCGTTCGGCGAAGGCGGCCTGCGCGACGTCCGCTCGGGGCTCGAAGAGGCCGAGAACCTGCGTTACGAGTACGGAGAGGCCGTCGGGGACGACGTTCCGGACGCCAAACTCGGCGAGCTCTACGCCATCGTCGCGTCGTTCCGCAGCAAGTACTTCGACCGGCTCGAGCAGGGTGCGATCGATCCCGAGGACGTGCAGGTCAGGCTGCGCCGGCACGTCATCCCGGCGCTCGAGGAACTCGCGCGGCGCAAGTACACCGACGACGACGAGGGCCGGCTGCTGAAGGGGTGCGTGGCTGCGTGGCTGGACTGGCACCGCGCGGTCGAGCGAGCCTGCCCGCTGCTCCGGCAGGTGTGGCGGATGAAGGCCGAGAGCGCCGCGGCGGCGCAGGACGCCGCCGAGAACCTG
>JAJRVY010000120.1 GCA_024277065.1 Planctomycetota bacterium | reverse complement strand
GCGCGGACGGCGTGCCCGCGGCGTGGGAGGAGCCCGGCGGCGAGGCTGCGGCACGGGCGCGCGTTGCAGTCGAACGCGCTCGGTTCTTCGAGCCGGACTACGTAGCGGACGAGGCGGTCGCGGCGGCGGCGCTCGCGGCGCTGGCCGCGTGGTCTCTCGCGGGCGATGCCAGCGACGCCCCGGATGCCCGCCGCGGCCGCGAGCTCGCGCGCGGCCTGGGATTGCCGGACGACCCCGACCACGCTCTCGAGCAGCTCGTGGCGAGCGGCGTCCTGCCACCCGACGTGGAGCCGGCGCCGCAGCGGGCCGGTCTCGCGGAGCCGCTCGAGGAAACGGCGCTGGCGGGCGCCCGGCGGCTGGCCGCGGAGCCCCTCGGCGCCGGGCGCCTCGACCTGACGCACGAGTTCACGGTGGCGGTGGATGACGCGGACACGCGGGAAGTCGATGACGCGCTGACGCTGCGCCGCGCGGGGGACGGGTGCGAGCTGCTCGTGCACATCGCCGACGTCGCCGGCGCGGTGCTCCCCGGCACCGCGCTCGACGCTGCCGTCCGCGCCCGCGGCAGCTCGCTCTTCCTGCCCGATCGCTCCGTGCTGATGTTCCCACCCGAGCTGGTCGTCGGCCGCCTGTCGCTCGCCGTCGGCGAGGCGCGGGAGGCGCTGACCGGCGTGTTTCGGATGGATGCCGACGGCCGCGTCGTCGCAGCGCGCTTCGTGCGCTCCCTCGTGCGTCTCACGCGGCGTGTCACCTACGAGGAGACGCGGCATCCGGAGGCGCTGGGAGCGGACGCCGACGCGGGCCGCGCGCTCCTGCGGCTGGCCGAGACGCTGCGCGCCGTCCGCCGGCGACGTGGTGCGCGCATCCTGCGCCTGCCGTCGCTGAAGGTGGCCGTCGAGCACGGTATGCCGCGCGTCTCGCTGCGGCTCCAGGACGCCCCGGGCGACGTGGTCGTCACCGAGGCCATGGTGCTCCACAACGCGCAGGCCGCAGGGCTGCTCGCGGCGTCCGGCACGGCGGCGTTCTTTCGTGGCCAGGCCGCCGAGCCGCCCGCCGGGCGTCCGGTGCCCGAGGCCGCCGATCCCCTGTACGCGATGCGCATCCGGCGCACGTTCGCGCCGACGGAGACGTCCGTCGATGCTCTCTGCCACGCCGGGCTCGGCGTGCCGGCCTACGCGCAGTGCACGTCGCCGATCCGGCGCTACGCCGATCTCGTCAACCAGCGCCAGCTCGCGGCGCTCGCAGGCAGCGAGCCGCCGCCTCACTCCCGCGAGGAGCTGCGCGCGCTGGCGCTCTTGCTGCAGGATCGCGAGCGTCGCGTGCGGCAGGCTGCCGCTGCGCGCGGGCACTACTGGACGGCGCGCGCGATCGAGGCGAGCGGGCGCACGGTGCTGCACGGCGTTCTCGCGAAGGCGCCGCGGCGCGGGCTGGGCTCGGTCTGGGTGCCCGAGCTGTGCCGCGAGCTGCCCCTGCGCGCCCCGCGCGATTGGCATGCGCCCGTCGCCGGCACGGCCGCCGACTGGCGCATCGCCGCCGTGCAGCCCTATCGCGGCCGCATCGAATTGGCGCCGTTGCCCGTACCATAGCGCGATGCGCATCCGCCCCCGACCGGCGTGGCTCGCCGTCGCCGCTGCGGCGCTCTCGGCCGCCGCCCTTCTCGCGCCCCCGGTGGCCGCCGACATCGCCGACCGTCTCGACCAGAAGGCCGCGGACCCCGCGTGCTCGACGTGGTGGAACGGCAAGGCGCCGAAGCTCGCGAAGCTGAAGGGGCGCGTCGTCGTCCTGCACTTCCACGACCCCGATCGCATCACGTCCAAGGCGTTCGAGGGCCGCGTGAAGCAGCTCGCCGCGGATCACGTCGAGCAACCCTTCACGCTGATCGAGATCCTCGTGGACTGCGACGAACGGGACGCGCAGTCGTACGTGGCGCGCGCCGGGGCCACCTGGCTCACCGGCTGGGACGGCAAGGGCGACACGGCGGCGGCGTACCCCGGGTCATCGGTGCCGCGCACGTACGTGATCGGACCGGACGGCGTGGTCGCGTGGCAGGCGCACATCGGCGCACTCACGGCGGACGTCTTGGAGGCGCAGTTCGCGCGGGCGCGGCTCTACGACGAGAAGGCGCTCCCGCGCAAGGCCAAGGCCGCCGCCAAGGCCGCGCGCGAGCTGCGCTTCGGCGCCGCCACGAAGGCCGCGACGAAGCTCCTCGGCGACCCGTACGCGAAGGACGACGAGAAGGAGCTGGCGCGCACGATCCTGGCCGAGATCAAGCGCTACCACGCCTTCCAGATGAAGGTCGTCAGCGCCCTCGAGAAGGATCTCGACTGGGGCGTGGCGCTGCAGCGCGTCGAGCACATGCGGGAGATCTACCGTGGCACGGACGTCGAGGCCGAGGTCGAGGCGCACTGGCTCGAGCTCGATGCGAACCCGCGTGTCACGTACGTCGCCGCCGCCGAGCGCCTGCTGGCGAAGATCATCGACAAGACGGACGTGCGCAAGAAGCGGGACCTCGAGGCCGGGCTGACGGAGTTGCGGACCTTCATCGAGAGCTACGACAACACGAAGCCGGCGGAGCGCGCGCGGACGTGGGTGACCGAGTACGAGCGGCGTCTCGCCGCGATGGAGAAGCGCTGATCCCGTAACGTCCGCGCCCGCGGCGCTGAGGAGCATGCGGGACCGGCAACGGTCCCGGCCGTGACGGGGGCAGCGTGATCGCAGCGCGCGAGCCGTGACGTCGCGGGGGAGTTCCTCATGCGCACGTGGTACAGACCACTTCGAGGCGTCGGGCTCGCGGCCGTCTTGGTCGGCGGGGCGGCCCTCTCCTCGGCTCTTGCAGCGCCGCCCGCCCGCGCGGGTGGCAGCCGCGCGCCGTCGTCCAAGGCGTCGTTCACGCGGGCCTCGGACAACCAGCAGACGTTGCACAGGAAGCGCGGGCCGTTCTACGGCCTCCGCGTCAATTCGATGGACGTGGACGGCAAGGTCGTCGTCCTCTCCTGCTTCCGTTACCGCTGTCCGCAACTCGACGGCGATGGCCGGCCCGACCGCTACACGGTCGTGCGCTCGATCCACGTGGACCGCGACGTGGACGTCACGGACTGCGACGAGATCCTCGGGAGTGCGCTCGGCGACCGCGCCGTCCGCTATCGCGCCATCACCCGCACGACGCGCTGGATCCGCGATCGCGGTCCGAACGGCCGCACGCCGATCGGTGGCTTCATCGGGCGCATGGACATCGACGCCGTCGTGAAGGTCGGAGGCGGCGAAGCGGTGCTGCCGTACCTCGACTTCGCCATCGTCGGCACGCAGGGGCTGCGCCCGCGCCGCGGCGATCCCGATGCCACCGAGGAGACCGACGAGAAGTCGCGCTGCGACGCCCCGTTCCACGACGAGGGCTACTACGACGGCCGCTTCGACCGCCGCGGCCTGCGCCGCCTGGCCGCTCTCGTCGCCGGTGACGAACTCGCCATCGCCCGCCTGCGGCGGCTGGCGCAGACGCGCTTCGTCGGCACGTTCGAGGGCCGTACGTTCCTCGACGAGGACCGCGTGCGCGACTTCGACTTCTGTGAGCTCGACCGTGTCGTGTGGTGGATGGACGGCGTCGCCGGCTTCCGCTGCAGGCGCCCGCCCGAGGTCAGCGACGAGAGCCCGACGGACGTCGCCGAGACGCCGGCGGTCGCGCGGTAGCCGCGTGCCCTTCTCACGAGACGACAACGTGCGGACCCGGGCCATGCCCGGGTCCGCCTCACGGGCGCTGCGTCGCTCGCTGGCCCGAGTCGCCGGCGCGCTGCTCGTGCTGCTCGGCGTCGCGGCGGCTGCGGGCGTCGTGCGCGCACGCCGCTTCGACGGGGCGCTACCCGAACTCGTGTCGGATGCGCCGCTCGCGCTCGGCGCCGACGTGGGCGACGAACTGCCGTTCGAGCCCTTCACGTTGGTGGTGATCGGCCCCGTGCGCGGCGACCACGTGGCGCTCGAACGCGCGCTGCAGAAGGCCCGCGACGTGGGCGCGGCACTGACCGTCATCGCCGGCGACGTGCTGCCGCGCTCACCCCGCGACCTGGCGCCCCTCGCTGATGTCGTCGTGCGGCAGCCGGGCGCGGTGCTGCTCGCCGGGCCGCGCGACGTGCCGCCCGTCGCCGCCGATGAGCGCCTCACGGCGCTGCTCACGCCCGCCGAGAGCTTCGAGGTCCGCACGCGGGGCTGCATGGTCAGCGGCGAGCCCGGCGTGGTCTCGCTGCGCGTCCTGGAGACGGATCGCACGTGGACGCTGCCCGTACCCGATGGCGACGGGGCGACCGACGCCACGGTGCAGGTGCAGGTGCTCGACGTCCGCGCTCCCGACCGTGCGCAGCGACGGATCGTGAGCGTTGCCCGTGGAGCCTCCGTCGGCGGCGTCGCGCGTCAGCTCTCCCTGGCGGCGTTCTGGCCCGTCGGGGCCACGACGACGGGACTCGTCCTCGTCCTGCTCGCCGCACTGGTCGCCGCCGCCTTGGGCCTGCGTCTGGCTGGTCGCCGGCCGTCGGACCGGTAGCCGGGGCGCGCGGGCGGTCAGTCCGGAGAGCCGCCCTCGCGCCGGCACGACGCCCGATGAAGTCCTCGGCTCCACGGTCGAGGACAGCTTCGAGCGCGGAGAGCGCCGGCCAAGCCGTGACGCGGTCGCGAACGCGAGGCCCGCGTGGCTTCACGCAGGGTTGCGGCGCCGTCGTCAGTACGCCGGGCCCCGGGGTTACATGGTCCGCCGCCGAGGGCCTCGCTACCCTTTCCCGACGCAACCGAGGGAGGCTGCCGATGTCCAAGACTCTGGTCACGCTGCACGTCAACGAGAGGGCGTACGAGGTCGCCGTACGGCCTCAGGACACGCTCGCGCTGGCGTTGCGTGACGGCTGCGGCCTGACCGGCACCAAGGTCGGCTGCGACCTCGGGACGTGCGGCTGCTGCACGGTGCTCGTGGACGGCAGACCCGTGCTCGGTTGCCTGACGCTCGCGCTCGAGGTCGAGGGGCGCCGCATCGAGACCATCGAGGGATTGGCCGGCGCCGAGCGTCTACACCCGGTGCAGAAGGCGTTCGCCGAGTGCGGTGGCTCACAGTGCGGGTATTGCACACCCGGCTTCGTGATGACGTCCGTCGCACTCCTGCGCACGAACGGGGCGCCCTCGCGCGACGAGATCAAGGAGGCGATCGCTGGCAACCTGTGCCGCTGCACGGGCTACGCCAAGATCGTGGACGCCGTGGAGCAGGCCGCAACGGAGTTGCGGCAGGCCGGCAACGAGGCGTCGCCGACCACCGACGCGCACCGCAGCGGAGGCAGTAATGACGCAAGACTTCAAGGTCGTCGGCAGCCGGCCACCGCTCGTCGATAGCTGGAAGAAGGTCACCGGCCAGGCCGTTTACGGCGACGACGTCCGTTTCCCGAACACGCTGATCTGCCGCCTGCTGCGCTCGACGCAGCCGCACGCGAGGATCCTGCGCATCGACACGTCGCGCGCCGCAGCCATGCCCGGCGTGCGCGCCGTCGTGACCGGGGCCGATGCGCCGGCGAGATTCGGCGTCCTTCCGATCAGCCAGGACGAGGAGGCGATGGCCACCGACAAGGTGCGCTACATCGGCGACATCGTGGCCGCCGTGGCCGCCGACGACGAGGCTGCGGCGGCCGCCGCGGTGGACGCCATCGAGGTCGTCTACGAGAAGCTGCCGGAGTACTTCACCACCGCCGAGGGGCTCGATCCGGTCGAGGAGCCCATCCACGCCTGGACGGTGGACGGCAGCAACGTCCAGAAGCGCGTGGACCAGCACTTCGGCGACATGGACGGGGCGCTCGAGCAGGCCGCCGTCAAGCCGCGCGCGTTCTTCGATTTCATCGGTGTCGGCCACGCGTTCACCGAGCCGCACGCCGTGACCGCCGTGCCCGAGGCCGACGGGCGCCTGTCGCTCTACACGCCGACGCAGGTGCCGCACTACGTGCATCGCGCGCTCGCCAAGGTGCTGGACATGCCCCTGCACCGCGTGCGCGTCTTCCGCACCGCCGTGGGCGGCGGCTTCGGCGGCAAGAGCGACCCGTTCCCGCACGAGATGTGTGCGTGTCTCCTGGCCCGCAGGACGCAGCAGCCCGTGCGCCTGACCTTCGACCTCGAGGAGATCTTCCTGACGAATCGCGGGCGGCACCCCGGCACGTACGACGTGCAGGTCGCGTTCGACGAGCACGGCAGGATGCTGGGTCTGGACGCCGCGGCGATCATCGACGGCGGGGCGTTCGCGTCGTTCGGCGTGGTCACGACCTACTACAACGGCGTGCTCAGCCAGGGCCCGTACAAGATCCCGAACTTCCGCTATTCGGGGCGCCGCGTCTACACCAACAAGGCGCCCTGCGGGGCCATGCGCGGCCACGGCGCCGTCAACGCGCGCTACGCCATCGAGAGCGTGATCGACATGGCCGCCGAGGAACTGCGCATCGACCCGATCGAGCTGCGCCTGCGCAACGTGCTCGAGCCCTACAGCAAGACGACGAACGAGTTCCGCATCACGTCCAACGGCATTCGCGAGTGCCTCGAGCGCGTGCGCGACGAGACGGGCTGGCAGGGCAAGAAGGGCAAGCTGCCACTCGGCAAGGGCATCGGCGTGGCGTGTGGCTTCTTCATCTCCGGCTCGGCGCTGCCCATCCACAAGACGCGCACGCCGCAGAGCACCGTGCACCTGCAGATCGACATCTACGGCGGCATCACGGCGCACTCGCAGGGGGCCGAGATCGGGCAGGGCTCGGACACCGTCATCGCCATCGCGGTGGCCGAGGTGCTGGGCGTGCCGCTGGACTTCGTCCGCGTGCGCAGCGAGGACTCCGACACCGCGCCGCTGGATCTCGGAGCGTACTCCTCGCGTGGCTGCTTCATGATCGGCAACGCCGCGCGCGAAGCGGCGCTCGTCATCCGCGACAAGCTGGCCCGTGCCGCCGAGCGGTTGACCGGGCACGCGGCGGGGGACTTCGACTTCCGGGACGCCGAGGTGTTCGCGAGGAGCGACGCGTCGGTGCGCGTGTCCTACTTCGAGGCGCTCACCGAGGCGCTCGCCGACAACGGCGCGCTGATCGCCAAGGGCTGGTACCAGTCGCCGCGCATGGGCGGCACGTTCAAGGGTGCGGGAGCGGGCCTCGCGCCGGCGTACTCGTTCAGCGCGTGCATCGCCGAGGTGGACGTGGACCTCGAGACGGGTCTCGTCAAGTGCACCGCGATGGCCCTTGCCCACGACTGCGGTCGCGCCCTCAACCGGCTCGCCGTCGAGGGCCAGATCGAGGGCTGCATGCACATGGGGCTCGGGCAGGCGTTGCTCGAGGAGATGCGCTACGACCGCGGCCGCATCACCAACCCCAACCTCCTGGACTACAAGATCCTCGGCCCCTTCGAGACGCCAGACATGAAGGTGATCATCGTCGAGTCAGAGGACAAGGAGGGCCCGTTCGGCGGCAAGGAAGCCGGCGAGGGGCCGCTCATCTGCGTCCTGCCGGCGCTCGGCAACGCGCTCTACGACGCCGTCGGCTACCGCAGCCGGCAGTTGCCGGTGCGGCCGGAGAGGGTGTTCGAGCACCTGCGCAAACTGCGCCGTGCCGAGGCCGGCATGAGCAAGACCTGGGGGGCGACGGGCCGATGATGATCCTCCCCGAGTTCGACTTGCTCCGTCCGCGGAGCGTGGACGAGGCCGTCGCCGCGGCGCGCCGCACGAGCGGTGCGTTCGACTACCTGGGCGGCGGCACCGATCTGCTCTGCAACTACAAGTGGGGCATCAACGCGAACCCCACGGTGATCAGCCTGCGCCACATCGGTGAGTTGAACGAACGCCAGGGCGGGTCGCTCGGCGGCGGCCTGACGCTCGCCGAACTGGAGGCCGACGAGGACTTCCTGCACGACTTCCCCGCGTTCCGCCGCACGCTCGCGCGGCTGGCCTCGCCGCTGATCCGGCAGACGGGCACGCTTGCGGGCAACATCCTCGTGGACACACGCTGCATCTGGCTCAACCAGTCTGCGTTCGCGCGCCGGGCGCTGGGCAACTGCCTCAAGGCCGACGGCCCCGAGTGCCGCGTCGTCAAGGGCTCGACGGACCGCTGCTACGCCAACTACTCCGGCGACATGGCGCCGGTGTTCATGGTCTACGGCGCCGAGATCCGCCTGGCCGGACCGGACGGCGAGCGCACGCTGCCGCTGACCGAGTTCTTCTCCCTCGACGGCCGCACGCGCAACGTCAAGGCACCCGAGGAGATCGTCGTCGCGCTCGATCTGCCGGGCGACGCCAGGACGCTGCGCGCCTCGTACCAGAAGTTCCGCGTGCGCGAGGCGTGGGACTTCCCGGAACTGGCCGTGGCGGCCTCGGCGCGCATGGACGGTGACCGCATCGAGGAACTGTCGCTCGTCGCGAGCGCCGTCGCGTCGATTCCCCTCTGGATGGACGAGATCGCCGCCAAGTACGTCGGCCGAACCCTCGACGACGAGACCATCGACGCCGTCGCCGGCGACATGTTCAAGGCGAGCCGTCCCGTCCGCGCGACGCTCCTGCCGCCCGGCTACCGCAAGCACATGGTGCGCGTCATGACCACCCGCGCCCTGCGCGAGATCCGCGGCGACGCCGTCCCCGTTCCCGCCGCCGCCATGTAGGGGCCGGGGCCGCGCGACGCGCGTCGCGGACCGCGGCGGCTCCGCGAGGTTCTTCCTCGTCAGCGTGCCGCGACCTCCACGCGGTTCCCACCCGTGCCCGATCCGCCGCCGGCCGGACGCACGCGGAACTCCATCCGGGGGCGACGAGCGCGCGGGTCAGCGCTTGGCGATCGCGATGATCTTCTGCTCGATGTCCTTCAGGACCGACTTCAACTCCAACTCCTCGAGCTGCTCCTCCGTCAGGTCGGACTCGAAGGTGTCCTCGCCGGCGCCGCCGTCGAACTTGTGCCGGTCCTGCCACGCCACGACTTCGAGCCTTCCCGCTCCGTTGCGCACGATCACGATATCGTCGTCGTCACCGCCCATCCTGAGATCGGCCTTCGTGTTGGCCATGTCCATCTCGAGACGGACGAGATCCCCGCCGTCCCTTCCGAAGAACGTCGCCGCCGCGAAATTGTGCAGGCCGAGGATCCTCGCCACCTCGAACACGTCCCTCCCGTCGCCGCCGCGAAAGACGGTGTCGTCGAACTTCGAGTCTTCGATCCTTAAGCGGTTCGTGCCGTTGCGTGCCTGCCACTGGATCGCCGCGATCTCGGCGCCCGTGATCTCGATGTCCGCATCTCCGTCACCTGTCGAGAACGTTGCGGACGGGGCGGTGACGCGGTCGAGGGTGCAGGTCGTCGGGGCGCTGCTGCTCAGGCTGAATCCGCCGCGGAACGAGCACTCGGATACCGCAACGTCGGTCGCCGAGCCCTTGCACGCGGACTTGAAGCCGCGGTAGCTCGTCAACGTCGTCGTGAGCGTCTGGTTGCCACCCGTACCCCTGTGCACGACGTCGCCGCCGAACGTACCGTTCCACAGTGAGAGCACGCTCTGCCCCGCACTCGCGTCGATCTCGAGTGACGCGGCGATGGCGGCGGCCTCCTCCGAGCGTTTCCCGAGGCCCACACGGATCGAGCCGGTTCGCCACTTCACGTCGAAGCGTCGCGTCGAGACGCTCGTGAGCCACTCGACGTTGACCTGCTCCACGCGTCGCATGGAGATCATGGTCTGGTCGATCGTCGTGTTCCCGGCGCTGAACGTGAACTCCGGGGCGCGGCCCCCGTCGATCCTGGTCTTTCCAGCGATGGCGGTGCTGGCGAGAGAACAGGAGCCCGATCCGCGTCCGCCCTTGACCGACACCGACGAGAGGAAGGTCGTCCCCGTCGCCGTGCAGCGTGATCCGTCGGCCGCCCCCAGCAGGAACTTGGATCGGCCGCGTACGACGCAGTCGCGCAGTTCGATCTCGACGCGACCCGCGGAATTCGACGTCTTCAGCCTGCCGAACTCGCAGCCCGCACTCGTCCACTCGTCCCGATCGCTCGGCGCACCGTCACGTCTCCCCGGATCGTACGCAACGGACGCGACGGCGAGATCGTCGAGGGTGAGGACGTCCGAGCCGGCCTCCATGCCGATGAAGAGCCTGCCGCCCCAGTCGCAGACGCCCTCATGCGAAGCGGGGTTCACGCAGTCCGTAGCGCCGCGCAGGCGCAGTACGTCGTCTCCCGCCCCCATGCGTGCCTTGATCCCCTTCGGTGCCCTGCCGGTGAACGGGGCGGCAGCGCCGTTCACCGTCGTGCCGTTCAATCCCGTGACCACGAAGGAACCGTCGGCCTGGATCACGGCCTCCATCGCGTCGGCGTTCGCTCCGCCCTGGAGGAACAGCACGCCGGCCTTCACCTTGGCTGCGACGTTCGCGTCCGTCGGTGCCGGCTCTTCGCCTCCTCCGCCGGCGGCACTGCCGAGGACGAAGACCCCGTCGCGGTCGGCGCCGTTCGCCGCAGTGTCGAAGCGCATCCGGAAGACGAATTCGCCACGGGCGTTGAAGCGCGACTGGCGGCCGTCGTGGCCCGGGCCGGTGAAGGCGAACGTGGTCGGCACGCGGTTGATGAACTGGATCACCTTGTAGGGGCCTCCGTCTGCGTCGAGTTGGCCCGGTAGGCCGCGCACGTCGCGGCTGATCACGGGTACGGTGTACGGACCGCCCGGCGTCTCCTGCCACACGATGGCCTGTATCCCGAGCGAGCCCACGAAACGCACCTCGGCGGCGACGCGCCCGGCTTCGTTCACATGGACGGTGAAGAGATCCTGGATGCGCAGCGTGCGACCGTCCGGGGTGGACAGTTCCTGTCCCTCGAAGAGCTCCAGGGTGGGAAGGCCGCCGTTCTCGTCCGGGTCGTAACGCCAGATCCCGTCGGCCCGCGAACCGCCGAACGTCCCGGGGCCGCTGGTGCTCGCGACGACCACGACCTGGCCACCGTCGCAGAGAGCCAGCCCGACCCGGCGATCGATTCCGACGTTGAGCGTCTTGCCGTCGCTCTCGGCCCCGGATTGCATCACCGGCGACAGCCCGGCGGCCGAGTCGAAGACCGCTCCCAGCCCGTTCGGCATGCGGGCCACGTATCCGTGGCGCGGCAGCCGCGAGACACCGTTCTGCTCCGCGCCGAACACGAATCCGACCGGCGCGAAACCGTCCACGGCGCCCCCTGGCGAACTCGACTCCGTTCCCCGGATGTAGACCGGGTCTCCGGCGACCCCGGGTGCGGGCACTCCCACGAGGGCCGTCTCCGTGAACGGGTTGTCGTACGCGAGCGTGAAGAGCGTGGCGCCCGACTCGTGGACGATCGGGAAGGAAGAGCTGCCCGCCCGATCCGCACCTGGAACGGCGGGGAACCCGCCCTGCCCGAGCAGGAGCGTCTCGATGGTGCCGTCTCCGAGCAATCGGAAGATCGCCGTGTCCGGACGGTCGCACTCCAACGTCCCGCGGAACACGAGCGTGTCGCCATTGAACGCCCATGCGGTGCCGGCGAGGGCGCGCAGCGAGCACGAAGCGAGAAACGGAAACCCCGTCGCGGCGCGCGTGGCCGTCGCCCCGGCGATGTCCGTGACCATCGCAGCGGAGACCCTGGTCCTGTCGAGCGCGTCCTGGAACACGGGCTCCATCGCGACACTGCCGGTGCGCGACAGGACGGCGCGCTGCGGGTTGGCGACGATGAAACCCGCCGGGTTGGCCGGCGTGCCCGAGGGCGCCGACGCGAACTGCTCGAGGAGCACGCGGTTCGTACCGTCTTCGTTCACGGCGAAGAGCGTTCCTCGTGGCGATGCGCCGTCGAAGAGCACCGTCTTGCCGTCGGCCGAGATCGAGAGGACATCGCGACTCCCGAACACGCGGAGTTCGCCGCTCGCCAGCCCGGCGGTCGCGTCGCCCGTCTCGACGACCTTGCGCGCCGGAGGCTGCTCGGCGGCAAGTGCGGGGAGGGCGGCGACGACGACGATCGCGAGCGCCATGGGCCGTCGGCGTATCCGGCACGTCGGGCGCATCGGGCGCCGGGGGAGTTGAAACTGCATATGGGGCTCCGCGGTCGGGGGCGCGGACGCGCCCCCACAACCGGTCATATCGGGAAGCGGGCGCTGCGCCCGACAGCGCTGCGACGCGCCGCGTGGGCGCGTCGCAGTGTGACCTCGTTCTCGGAACGGGATCGTCCCCGACGACGCGGAGCCCGGAGACTCTCGACGGCGTTCTCTGTGTGAGCACGTTCTGGCGGGCGTGCGCGGCGCGTCGGCGCTGCGCTACGTCGCGGCGGCACAGGAGCATCTGGCCGACGCCTTCTGCCCGAGCCGACGCCGTCTCTCGTGACGATCACGAGTTCCTGCGCCCGTGCGCTCGCTACGTCGCCCGACTCGCGGGGACGCGATGCCCGCTCGGCGAGATCGACGAGTGGCTACGCGTCACCGTGCGGCAACCGCGTGCTCCGCCGGCCTCTCGTGCCGTGATCCTCGCCGCGCCTCAGCGGGCTTCGGACAGCCGCACGCGGGGGGCCGGGAGGGGGATGGCGGCCTCGCGCAGCGCCGAGAACACGGCGGTCAGCACGCGCGAGCGGATGCGTGTGCGCTCCCGGACGTCGGCGATGCGGTAGCGGCCTTCGAGCAGCACGCCCGCCGCGATGTGGCCGCGGTCGTCGTCCCACAGCGAGCGGACGACGATCTGCGCCGTGCCTTCGAGCACGCCCTCGGTCGCTGCGATGGCGGTCGCGGCGACTTCGGACGCGCGTCCGAGGTCCGCGTCGTAGTCCACCTGGAAGCGCACGCGCACGCGGATCGGTCCGTCCTCGTGGGAGAAGTTGGTGATCACCGACATCGCGAGCACGGAGTTGGGGTAGCTGACGACGACGCCGTCGGTGTTGCGTACTTCGGTGCGCCGCAGGCCGATGTCCAACACGTCGCCCCAGCCGCCCCACTCGCGCCCGATGCGTTCGATCTTCACCCGGTCCCCGACGCGCATCGGGCGGTCGGTGATCAGGAACACGCCGGAGAGGATGTCGCCGAGCGTCTCCTTGGCCGCCAGCCCGACGGCGATGCCGATGATTCCGGCGCCTGCCAGGAACGGCGTCAGCTCGACGCCGTGGATCTGCAGGATCCAGAGGAGTGCGCCGAAGAAGATGACGATGCCGAGCAGCGACTTGGCGAGTTGTATGAGACGGTCGTCGAGGTCGTTGTCGGTGGCCCCGGCGAGGCGCTCGAGCCGCGTCAGCACGACGCCCCGCACGAACCAGAGCGTGAGGAGCGCCAGCGCGACGACGATGACCGTCGCGTACCACGGGTTCAAGTCGGTCCACTGGATGGGCACGTACGCCTCCCTTCGTGGCTCGGCCTCATGTCAGATCGCGTCCTGCTGTCAAGGGCGCGCCCGGTCACCGCGCGTCCGCGGGCTTGTTCGCTTCGTACCACGCGCGCCACTGCCGCGCATTGTTGGATCCGAGACGCTGGCCCGTGATGCGTTGCAGCACCACGGCGGACCAGAGGCGGTGCTTGCGGCTCTTCAGCAGGTCGATCAGGTCCGGGACGGCGTAGATGCCCATCCTCTCGAGTGTCTCGATGGCGCTCTCGCGCAGAGGCTCGACGCGTGGGCCGTCGCCCTGGACCAGGTAGTTGGCGACGGCCTTCGTGCCGTCGTAGTAGCGCGCCTCGGCGATGGCCCACATGAGCCGCTTCTTCTTGGCGACGTTCTTGGTGCCGATGGCCAGGACCAGGCCCTTGCCCGCCGCCGGACCGAGTGCGATCAGGGCGTCGATCGCCGCGTTCGACACGTCGTCCTGATTCGACAGCACGAAGCGGGCGAGGTAGGGCGCCATCGCGCGGCGATCGACGTCGCTCTTCTCGGCCGCCCGTGCGAGTACGTCCACGGCGCGCGGCGCGACGGCGCCCTTCTTGTCGCGATACATCTTGACCAGGTTGTAGGCGACGCGCGTCCCGCCGATGGCGACGAGCCCGTCGGCGGCGTACTTCGCGACCGCCGCGTCGCGGTCGTTCAGCGCCTTGCAGAGGTCGAACGCGCACGCTCCCGAGCCCGTCGCGCCGAGGAGCTGCGCGGCGCGCTGCCGCTCGGCCTGCTCCTTGGACTTCAGCATCTTGGCGAGGTTCCTGGCGATCACCTCGGCCTCGGCGCTGTCCACGTTCTTGATCGCGTCGGGGTCCTCGCCGACCTCTTCCTTGAAGACCGTCTTCAGGCGCTCGGACAACTCCCCGAGGCGCTTCACCGCGTCGTCGAAGCCCGGGTACGAGGGGTCCGGGAACTGCGTGATGTACTTCTCGTAGAGAGCGTGCAGACGCGGCACGTTGCCCGGGTTGCGGCGCTCCTCCTCGCGAATCGCGTCGAGCGTCTCGCGCGCCCACTCGCGGCGCAGCCGGTCGGCGGAGGGTCCGGTGTTCGCCGGCTCCTCGGGGCGCTCGGCGTCGCCGGGCAGCGTCACCTCGTCCTCACGGTCGAACTCGTTCATCGAGGCCATCTTGCGGATCCAGTACAGCATCGAGACGCACTCGCAGTACTCGGCGTCGAGGGCCTCGATCCGGGACGGGTTCGCGTCCATGTAGGCGTCGTAGAGAGAGCGCGCCTCCTTGAGCAGCTTGTGCGCCGCGCGGCGGGCCTTCCTGCGGTCGGACGACGACGCGTCCGGGTCGCCCGACGCCTGGTTGTAGGGCTTGGCTTCCGCGACGAGTGCGCGGGCGCGGTCGAGTCCCGCGTCGGCGGTGATCGCCGCGGCGATCGCAGAGGGAGCGGCCGGCGCGAGGTGGAGCGGGATCAGGACCAGGACGGCGACGAGCAGCAGCGAGCGCATGGGGAGGCCTTCCTGGTCATGATGGTGCGGGCCAAGGCGCGCCGACGGGACGGCGGCGTGTCAGGTACAGGACGAACCAGAGCGGGGCGAGCGCCGCGGCGACGTGCTTCATCGTGTGGCCGCTGACGAGTCCGGTGGCGTCGTAGAGAGGGCCGTCGAGGGCCTCGCAGACCTTGGCGACGCCGTACCAGGCGACGGCGATCCACAGCTCGCGCACGCGGTCGTAGCGGCTGGGCAGGAGCAGCATCGCAAGCAGGATGGCGAGCATCGGCGCGAACTGTACCGCGGCGTACAGGCGCAGATCGCCGCTCCAGCGCCACACGGCGACGCTGAGGGCGCCGGTGATCAGGAACGGCACCAGCGCCACGCGGCCCAGCGCCGGCGATGCGCGTTCGCCCAGGACGATCGCCGCGAACGCCGCGAAGACGATCGTCATCGGCAGGCGGTCCCAGGCGAGAGCCGGATCGTCGGGTGCGACGTGGTACCACGCCGAGCCCGCCGCCGTCGCGAGCACGCCGGCGAACACGATGGCCCAGGCGCTGCGCTCCCAGCGCGCCGTCACGACGGCGCGGCCGCGAGCGACGATCCACAGGCCGTAGGCGCCGGACAGCATGAACGCCGCGTTGGAGATGACGTCCAGCGCGTTGGTTACGCCCGCGAGCAACCGCGCGTCGGCGAACTCGTGGTACGCCCGGGACTGCACGATCGGTCCGTGGGCGGCGAGCCCGGCGATGCCGACGACGACTGCGATCAGGATGGCGGCATGCCGTCGCCGCAGCGAGCGGCCGGAGAGCGAGATCGCGCGATCCGTCATCGGTGCCGAGGGTAAGGGCCCGCGCAGGAATGACTTCGGGATTCGGTCGGCTGCGACGACGCGGGGCGGCGTTGCCTCTCCTCCCCGACTCGGCTCCGCAATGAGTCGCGTCGTCGAGGCGCCTTGCCCCGCGCCGTCTCGCTCGCCCTCGGTCCT
>JAJRVY010000119.1 GCA_024277065.1 Planctomycetota bacterium | reverse complement strand
AGAGCTGGGACGCGTTCGCGGCGTGGTGGTGGACCATGATCCGCAATCAGCAGATCATGAGCGACGAGATGAAGCAAAAGGTCGCCGAACTCGTCGCAGAGAAGGACACGCGCATCGACAAGGTCCGCGCGATCTACGACTTCGTCACCGGCGAGGTCACGTACCAGGCGTGGGAGTTCGGCATCCACGGCTACAAGCCCTACACGACCACCGCGATCTTCGAGAAGCGCGAAGGAGACTGCAAGGACAAGGCCATCCTGCTCAACACCATGCTGCGCGAGATCGGCATCGAGGCCTACCCGGTCCTCCTGCGCGCCGAGCAGGCACGCAGCGAGGAGGACATGGATCTGGCGATGGTCAATCACTTCAACCACTGCATCAGCTACGTCCCGGACGTCGATGGCGAGGGCACGGGCATGTACCTCGACGGCACGGTGGAGTACGCGTCGATGGGACCGCCGCCCGGGTCGGACCGGGGCGCGCGCGTGCTGCTCGTGACACCGGATGGCGGCAAGATCGTCCAGATCCCGCAGGTCGGCCCCGACTACCAGGGGCTCGACCAGACCTGGAACGTCACCGTGAACGCCGACGGCTCGGCGCTCCTCGAGGGCGAGGTCACGTTCCGCGGCGACTTCTCCATCCAGGCGCGCAGTATGTTCGCGGTGGCCGGGCAGCGCCCGCTGATCCTGCAGGCGATGCTCGCCCAGTCGTTCGGCAGCGTGAAGCTGCTCGAGAACGACTTCGACGACCTGACGGACATGACGGAGGCGCGCGAGAGCTTCCGCGTCAAGGCCGAGGTCGCGAACTTCGCGAAGGCGGCGGGAGAACAGCGCACGCTCCCGACGAGCTTCATCGATTTCTTCGGCGGCATGCTGGTGCGGCTCGTGCAGCGCCCCGAGCGCGAGCACGACCTCGTCATCTCGGAGCCGATGTCGCTGCGCACCGAGGTCACCTACGAGCTCCCCGCGGGCTGGACGGTGACGGCGGCCCCCGAGAACGCGGACTTGCGGGTCGCCGAGGCCGCGTTCACGTCCGAGGCGTCCTACGACGGCCGCTCGCTCACACTGAAGCGCAACCTGGAGCTGCGCCGCGACCGCGTGCGTGTCGCGGACTACACCGCGTTCCGCAGCGGACTCATCAAGACGACGGCACTGGCCAAGCAGACCTGGACCGTCCAGCCGGGCAGTGCTCTCGACGACACGCCCGGATCCGGCGGTCCGGACGAGAACGGCGCCGCTCCGGACGAACGGAAGTGATCGCGCGCCCCTCGCTGCGCCCCTCGCCACGTCCGTGGCCCCCACACAGCCCGAAATCGGCACACATCCACACATCGGTGACTGCATGAACATGCGCGCTCTGGCCCTCGCGGCCTCCCTCCTGCTCTCCCCCACCGTGGCCCCGGCGCTCGCCGCCGACGCCGACGTGCCGGCTGCCCTGTTCGGCTCCGAGGCCGAGGCGCGCGGCGACCTCGACGCCTGGCTCGGCGAACTGCTCGGCGCCGTCGCGGCCTCCCCGGACTCGCCGTTCACCGAAATCCTGATCGACAAGATCCGCGCCCTCGAGGGCCTCGTCACGGACCCGACGCGAATCGAGACGCAGTTGCAGCCGGTGCTGAACGGCGGTGTGCGCAGCGCGGATGCGCGGGAGTCGCTCGAGGATCTGCTCGCGGACCGCGCCCGCGCCCGCGGCGACTTCGACCGCGCAACGGCCTACGGTGGCAACGCCGGCTACGTCACGCGCTTCGCGGTCATCGGTCCGTTCGGTTGGTCCAGCAGCGCGCAGGTGCATCGCAGGTTCGCACCGGAGACCTCGGCGATCGATCCCGAGGCAGCCGTCGAGGGCACGCGCGGCCCGGTGCGCTGGATCGCCCTGCCGCAGCTCGGCGACGGCCCGTGGGTGGCCCCCTACAGCCAGATCAGACAGGGCGGCCCGGGCGTGACGTACGCCATGGCCCGGCTGCAGTCGGACTCCGCGCGCACGATCGCCCTCAAGATCTGGTGCAGCGACTCGTTCGCGGTGTCCGTGAACGGCCGCGAGATGCTCGTCGCGGACCGCTTCCGTGATCGCGTTCCCGCGCCGGTCTGGACCGCCATCCGCCTCGAGGCAGGGTGGAACCGGCTGCTGCTGAAGACCACCGGACGTTCCAGCTTCGCCATCAAGCTCGCCGACCCCGCCACCGGCGATCCCGTCGAGGACGTCGCTGCCGGCGACCCGCTCATGAAGGAGGCGGCGCCGACACCCGCCGCGGCGCCCGACGAGCTCCGCTACCGCTCGCCGGCCGAGCGCGCGCGCCGCGCGGCGGACCATCAGCCGGACCCGCAACTACTGGCGGCCACGGCGCAGATCCTCGCGAAGGAAGGCCGGCCGTGGGAGGCATACGAGCGCTTCGAGACCGCCGCCGCCGCCGCCGCGACCCTGCCGGCGGTCGCGCGCGCCAACCTGCTCGCCGCCTACGGCAGGTTCCTGGCGAACTTCTCGGAACTGCCGCCGATCCAGCGCAAGCTACGCGCCAAGAAGAGCTTCGCGAGCGCCCTCGAAGCGCTCCCCGGCCATCACTCCGCGACGCTGCGCATGGCGCGCTACGAGAACGAGGACGACCACCCCGACCGCGCCGTCACGGCGCTCCAGAAGTACGTCGCGAAGAACCCGACGGCCATGGCCTTCATGACCATCGCCGAGATCTGTCAGGCGCGCAAGTGGGAACGCGAGGCGATCGCGGCTGCGGAGGCCGCCCTCGAGCTCGCGCCGTACAACGCCGCCGCCGTACGCTTCCTCGCGGCCTACGACAAGAGCTACGGCAACCACGCACGCTACGGCGAGCGCATGCAGCGCCTGCTCGAGATCAATGCCGGCGACCGCGGCGCCCTGAACGCTCTGATCGACTCCCTGCGCGCTCTGGGCAAGGACGACGAAGCCCTCGCCGAGTTGCGCGACCTCTCGGCGCGCTGGGACGACTCGATCGGATACCGCCGCAGGATCGCATTGCTCCTGCGCACGACGGGAGACCTTGAAGGCAGCCTCAACGCCTGGCGCGAGCTCCGGGCCCTCGTCCCCGCTGAGGAGGAGTATCCGCGCCAGATCGCTGAGATCCTGGAACTCCGCGGCGACACCGACGGCGCCCTGACGGCCTACCGCGAGAGCCTCGCGCTGCAGGGCTATCAGCCGGCCGTGCGGCGCGCCGTGACGCGCCTGCGCGGCGCGAGCGAGGACTTCGCGCGCCGCTTCGAGCCGAACGTGGACCAGATCATCGCCGACCTGCCGAGCGACGAGGAGCTGCGCGCGAAGTACCCGAAGGCCGTCGCCGTGACCGTGCTCGACCACAGCGTCGTCCAGGTGCACGAGGACGGCTCATCCAGTTCCATCGTGCACATGGCGTACAAGCTCCTGAACGAGAAGGGCGTCCAGAAGTACGGCGACGTCGCCAACACCGGCGCGTTGCTGTCGATCCGCACCATCCTGCCCGACGGCACGGTGATGAAGCCCACCGGGCTGCGTGGACGCGCCTACAACATGGAGGGCCTCGTCCCCGGGGCGATCATCGAGCACCGCTACCTCACGCACCAGCGCGCCGGGCGCAAGGGCTACGACGGCGGCCAGTTCTTCTTCCAGGACTTCAACTTCCGTCAGCAGCCCAACCCGGTGCTGCTCTCGCGCTACGTCGTCATCGCCGACGAGGACGCGGTCCCGCCGTACGTCAAGCGCAACTACGCGGGCGCCCCCGAGACGACGTCGTTCGACGGCAAGATCGCGACCATCTGGGAGAAGCGCGACATGCCGCGCGT
>JAJRVY010000118.1 GCA_024277065.1 Planctomycetota bacterium | reverse complement strand
GGTGCGCAATGGCGGGAAGTGGCCTCTCCGGCGCGCCGCGCGTGCAGAATCCCGGGATGGCGAAAACCGCACGTGGGGGCCGCGCGTCTCTCGGTCAGATGGAGCATGCCCGCACGTCGCACGAAGAGCTCGTGACCGCTCGCTTCGAGGCGCTGCGGGACCGCCTGCTCGGCACCGCGTACCTCGTGGTCGGACACCGCGAGGATGCGCGGGAGGTCGTGCAGGACGCGTTCGTGAAGTGTTGGCGTCACCGCCGGAAGGTGGGCGCCGTCCGGGACATCGAGGCCTGGATCTTCTCGGTGCTCCTCAACACGGCGCGGGATGCGCTGCGCCGGCGCAAGGTGCGCCGCGCGGAGTCCCTGCCGACGGAGGACGCCATGCCGATGCGGGACACGGGAGCCGACCCCGGCCGACGGGCCGCCGCGCGCGAAGCGCTCGAACGTGTGCGCGCCGCCATCCACCACCTGCCGCACGTCGAACGCGAGGTGTTCCTGCTGCGCCAGAACGGCGACCTCACGTACGAGGGCATCGCCGAGGTGCTGGGCTGCCCGGTCGGCACGGCCAAGACACGCATGCGCAAGGCGCTCCTGCGGCTACGGGCGGCCATCGACCCGACCGCCGCCGCCGCGCCGTCCGTTCCCGCCTGACACGAACCAGGAGCACGCCATGATCAACGAGCACGACCGCGACCAGTTGCTCGCCTACCTGTACGGCGCTCTCGAGGACGACGAGCGTGCGGCTCTCGAGGGGCGGCTCGCCGCGGAGAGTGACCTGCGCGCGGCACTGGACGCCGCGCGTGCGCAGCAGGCGCTGCTCGCCGACGCCGCCGGCCTGCCCGCCGACGATGTCGTGCTGGACCCCCGCACGGCGCGGGGCCGCATCTTCACGCTGCGCGGCATCCAGATCGCAGCCTCGATCCTGTTCGTCGCCACGGCCCTCGGCCTGGGCTTCCGCGTCGCTGCGCGCAGCAGTCACGAGAACGCACAACCCGTCGTCACGGCCACCGGGCCGGCGGCGTTCGCGCCCGGCGGCGCGTTCGAGTACGTCGTCAGGGCCACGGACATCGGCGGCGATCCCGTCGCAGCACGCGTCGAGGCGCGGCTCGTGGACGGCAAGGGCGAGGTGCGCGCCACGGCGACGTCGGCGGTGGACCGGGACGGCGCCGCGCGCCTGGCGTTCGACCCGGACGCGGCGCGCCCCGGCGAGGAGTACCGGCTGCACATCGCGGCCACGTTCCCCGGCGACGCGCGCAGGCCGGTCGCGCTCGAGACGACGGTCCGCGACGCGACGCGCGTGATGACGCGCCTCGCCACCGACAAGCCCGTCTACCGCCCGGGCGACACGATCCGCATTCGCGGCGTCGCGCTGGAGTCCCTGCGGCTGCTGCCGGCCGGCGACGTGCCGCTGCACCTCGCGCTCACGGACCCGCGTGGTGGCGTCGTGTTCGAGCGCGATCTGCAGTCGGCCACGGGTGTCGCCGCGTGGGAGTTCGCGCTGCCCGCCGACGCCGTCGGCGGCGCCTACCGGCTCGCGCTGGGCGGAGTCACCGGCGACGAGGGCCTCGTCGCGCCGTCGGCGCTGGAGATCCCGGTGCGCGCGTATCGCGTGCCGCGCCTGGTCTTCGACGTCGCGCTCGACCGCGACTCCTACGGCCCCGGCGACGAGGGCCGCGCCTGGGTGACCGTCGAGCGCGTCGAGGGTGGCGCGCCATCCGCCGCGAACGTCACCACCGTGCTGCACGTGGACGGCCGTGAGACCCAGCGCCAGTCGCTGCGGCTGGACGGCCGCGGCGCGCTGTCGGTGCCCTTCCGCGTACCCCGCGAGGTGCGCGAGGGCCGCGTCCGGCTGTCGCTCTCGGTGGACGACGGCGGCACCGTCGAGGGTTTCTCGGAGACAATTCCGGTGGCCCTCCATCGCGTGGACGTCGAGCTCTACCCCGAGGGCGGTGAGCTGGTCGCGGGACTCCCGAGTCGCGTGTACTTCCGCGCCACGACGCCGAGCGGCGATCCGGCGGGTGTCGCATTCCACGTCGAGGACGACGGCGGCGTCGTGGCCTCGGCGCAGAGCGCCGTGCGCGGCATGGGCTCCTTCGAGATGACACCCGGCGCCGGGCTGACCTACCGCGTCACGGCCGATGACCCGTCGGGCCCGGAGATCGCCTGCGACGTTCCCGCGGTCCGCGCGCAGGGCGTCGTGCTGCGCGCGCTGGACGAGGTCACCCCCGCCGGCGCTGCGGTCCGCATACGCCTCGCGTCACCGCGCGGCGGCGCGTACGTCGTCTCGGCGTGGATCCGCGGCACCCAGGTCGCCACCGAGTCCGTGACGCTGCGCGCCGGAACGTCGGCGGACGTCGCGCTGCGCGCCACCACCGACGCCGGTGGCGTCGTACGCGTGACGGTCCAGGACGACAGTGGCACGCCGCTGGCGGAGCGACTCGTCTCGCGCGCCGCGCCGCGCACGCTGGACGTCACGGCGAGCACCGAGCGCGACCGCTACGGCCCGCGCGAGCGCGTCAAGGTGACGGTGACCGTGCGCGACGGGGCGGGCAGCCCCGCCGCGGCCATCCTCGGCGCGGGCGTGCTCGATGAAGGCGTCATGGCACTCGGCGCAGGCGGCGTCCCGCTGCCGCTGCACTTCCTGCTCGGCATGGAGGTGGACGAACTCGAGGACGCGCAGCTCTACGCCGACGGCCGCGGCGCCGCGCGCGCCGTGGACCTGCTGCTCGGCGTCCAGGGCTGGCGGCGTTTCGCGTGGCGTGACGCGGCGACGTTCGTCGCAGAGCACCCCGAGAAGGGACCGCGCGTGGTCGGCGTCGCGGCGAGCGAGCTGCCCGTCTCCATCGACAACGCGGACGCCGCGCGGGCGAGGGTGCAGAGCGCCATGCGCCGCGTGGACCGCGGCCTCGGGCAGGGCGCCCTGCTCGGCGGCCTCGCGTTCCTCTTGGCGAGTGGCATCGTGATCGGCGTGCGCGCCACCGTGCGGCGCAGGCCATGGGCGGCTGCCGGCGGGTTCGCCGTCCCGGGAGCGCTCGTGCTGCTGGTGGTCGCCGCCGTGATCAACCCGGCGCGCGAGCAGGAGCGGGTCGTCGGCGCCCGCATGGCCGAGGATGCGCAGTTCGCGCGCGGCGCGCTGGAACTCGGCGCGCCCGAGGAGACCGCCGCCGCTCAGGAAGACGCTCCGGCCGCCGCTGCTGCAGACGACGTGGCGTTCGAGTTCCCGGACGACTGGGATGACGACTGGGATGGAGTCCAGGCGGAGCGGGAAGCCCAAGCCGACGCCGCGAACCGGCTGAGCGAGTTGCGCAGGCTCGTCCAGCGCGAGCAACTGGAGGAGGAGATCGCGGACGGCCGCGGCTTCGTGGCGGACGCGGCCGTCGACGACTTCGTGATGATTGAACGCAAGCCGCTCGTACTGACGCGCGAGTACGCCCACGTCGCCGCGCCGTGGACCGGCGAGCGCGACGACTTCAGCGAAGTCCTCTACTGGCGCCCGCTGCTCGTGACCGACGAACAGGGGACGGCGTCCTTCGAGTTCGACACCTCCGATGCGATCACGCGCTTCCGCATCGCGATCGACGCCCACGACGCGCGCGGGGCCCTCGGCGCGGGAACGACCCTCTTCGAGAGCCGCATGCCGTTCTACGCCGAGCCCAAGCTGCCGCTCGAGGTGGCCGCCGGCGACGAGATCATCGTGCCCGTGACGCTCGTGAGCGACAGCGACGCGGCGACCGACGTGTTCGTGACGGCGGAGATCGACGGCGGTCTCGTGCGCGTCGCGAGCGAGCGCGCGCTGCCGGGGACGCGGCTCACCGCCGGCGGTCGCGGGCGCGTGACGCTGCCACTGACCGTCGGCCAGGGCAGCGGCACGGCGCGGCTGCGGCTGATCGCCTCCGCGGAGAACGGGCTGCGCGACGTCGTCACGCGCAGCATCGCCGTCGTCCCGCGCGGCTACCCCATCACGGTGGCGCGCAGCGGCACCGTGATGGGCGACGCGGACGGACCGGGCACGGCGACCGCGACGTTCGTCCTGCCCGAGGCGATGGACGCGGCGTCCCTGCGCGGCGGCCTGCGCGTGTATCCATCGACGCTGGCGACTCTCGTGGACGGCCTCGACGGACTCCTCGGCGAGCCCCGCGGCTGCTTCGAGCAGGCATCCTCCACGAACTACCCGAACGTGCTCGCGCTGAACTACCTGCGCGAGCAGGACGTCGTCGCCCCCGCCGTCGCCGCGCGCGCCCGCGGCCTCCTGGCGGACGGCTACGCCAAGCTCACCGGGTACGAGTGCGGGCAGCGCGGCTACGAGTGGTTCGGCGCCGACCCCGCCAACGAGGCGCTGACGGCCTACGGCGTGCTGGAGTTCGCCGACATGGCGAAGGTCCACGACGTGGACCCCGCGATGGTGCAGCGCACGCGCCTCTGGTTGCTCGACCGCCGCGACGGCGACGGCGGCTTCGTGCTCGAGGACCGCTCGCTGGACACCTTCGGCGGTGCGCCGCGGGAACTCACCGAGGCCTACATCCTGTGGGCGCTCACCGAGGCCGGCGACACGGCGGACCTCTCCGCCGAACTGGACGTGCTCGCCGCTCGCGCACGCGCGTCCGACGACCCGTACCTCATCGCGCTGGCCGCCAACGTGTTCGCGAAGCGCGAGATGCCGCAGGCGCGAGAGTTGATCGAGCGGCTGGCGTCCCTGCAGGAGCCGGGCGGCAGTCTCCCCGGCGCGGCGACGTCGATCACATCCAGCCGCGGCAAGAACCTGATGGTCGAGACGGCGTCGCTCGCAGCGCTGGCCTTCGACCGCAGCCCGGTGCATCTGGCAAACGCCGAGTCCGCCGTCCGCTACGTACTCGCGCAGCGCGAGAACGGCCGCTTCGGCGCCACGCAGGCGACGATCCTGGCGCTCAAGGCGATCACGTCGCACGCCGCGGCGTCGCGCACGACGAGCGTCGATCACGACCTCGAGGTGATCGTCAACGGCGAGCACGTCGCCACGCGTCACGTGGCCGCCGGGACGCCCGGCGTGATCGAGTTCGGCGACGAGGTGCGCGCGCGGCTCGTGCGCGGCGAGAACACGATCGAGCTGCGCGCGAGCGGCGACGAGGCGCTGCCCTGGGCGGCGACGTTCGCCTTCCACGCGCTCGTGCCGGCAACGAGCGAAGCCTGCCCCATCACCGTCACGACGTCTCTCTCGACGGAGACGGCTGCCGAGGGCGACAGCGTCGAGCTGACGGCCACCGTCACGAACACCGAGGCGCGTCCGCAGGGCATGGTGCTGGCGCGCGTCGGCTTCCCCGCCGGACTCGAGCCGCGCACCCAGCGCCTGGACGAGCTCCAGACCGCGGGCGCCATCGACTTCTACGAGATCCGCCCGCGCGAAGTGACGCTCTACTGGCGCGGCATGGCGGCGAGCGAGAGCAAGACCGTCGCCATCGACCTCACCGCCGCCATCCCCGGCCGCTACGAGGGCCCTGCGACCTCGGCCTACCTCTACTACGGCGACGACGCAAAGCGCTGGGCGGCGCCGCTGACCATCGAGATCGACGCCGCGCGCAACCGGTGAGACGGGCGGTGAACCGCCGTCCTCGGGAACCGCTCGAGAGACGCCCGCCGACATAGCCGTCGCGTCAGACGGGTCGTCGTCCTTGGCATGCGCGACGCAACCTCCGCGGGGACGCGCGCAGACACTTTGACGTATTTCTGCTTCTGTGCGATCATGTAACTATGCGAACGACACTCGACCTGCCGGATCCGCTGTTCCGGCGCCTCAAGGCCCGTGCTGCGCTCGAGGGACTCTCTCTGAAGGACCTGATCGCGCGCTTCGTGATAGCGGGTCTTCAGGGAACCGATGCACCGCGAGGCGACCAGGTCTCGGAGGCGGCGAGTGGCGCCGGCGTGAGGGCCGGGCCGTTCGTCTCGGCGTTCGACGTGATGCAGGACGGCAACGGGAGCTTTCGCAGCGGGAAGTCCGACCTCGCCACGAACCCCGCCCACCTCGACGGTTTCGGAAGTGACTGAGTCTCACGGCGGGAACGCGAGAGCGATCGTCGATACAGGCCCACTCGTTGCGTTCTTCGACGCGGACGACGAGCACCACGCGTGGTCGGAGTCCGCGTTTCGTCGCCTGCGTGCTCCGCTCTTGACCTGCGAACCGGTCCTCGCGGAAACACTGTACCTGCTGCGCGCCTCACCCAAGGCGCCGGACACGATCCTGGAGTGGATCGCACGCGGCACTCTCGGAGTCGAGTTCGAGCTCTCCGCCGAGACGGCGGCAGTGCGGCGACTGATGCGCAGGTACCGCAACGTCCCGATGTCGCTCGCCGACGCATGCCTCGTGCGCATGTCCGAGTTGCGCGCCGGCTTCGCCGTGTGCACGCTCGACTCGAACTTCCGCGTCTACCGGAAGGACGGCGGCGCCGAGATCCCGGTCGTCATGCCCGACGACCGGTAGGCGCTCCCCCACCGCGCGAGGAGTTCCCCGCAGACGTCATTGCCGTCAGGCCTCCCATCCGGTGTGGATGCCTGCGGCGCCAAGCGCCGGCAGGACCATCCGCGTGCCGGCGTCCAGCGCTTCATTCCGGGTCTACCAGCGCGAGGATTCTGGCCGTGACCTCGCCGATGACCTCCTCGGACGCACGATCGAAACGAGCCGCCCTCCGGGCGCGCCAATCGAGACTCTTCATCTGATCGGAGAGGATCGCACCGCGGGCCTTTCCACTCGTGGGGAGTGGCACCTCGAACGGATAGCCCTTCACCCGTGCGGTAACGGGGCAGAAGAGGGCGAGCCCGACCTTTCGGTTGTAGGTACGTGGGGACACGACGAACGCAGGACGGCGACCGGCCTGCTCGTGCCCGGCCTGTGGATCGAATTGAAGCCACACGATATCGCCACGATCAGGGACGTAGCTCGTGGCCACTACCAGGCCTCCCGTCCGACAGGCTCCCCGGTCTCGATTGCCTCGTGGACATTCTCGGCCGTGACCAATTGCAGCAGTCCCTTCAACTCGTATCTCTGGCGCCGCCGGGGTCGAACGACGAGTGTGCCGTCCTTCACCGACAGATCGACCTCAGATCCGGCCTCGACGCCGGCCTGCTCAGCAAACGCCTTGGGGATTCGCAGGCCCAGGCTGTTGCCCCACTTCTGGATCTTCGTCTGCATCAGCGCCTCCGTGGATATACATTGAGTATACACGCCGGAGCCTGCCCTGTCCACTCCACTCCCCCTGCCGAACCGCCTCGCCAACACCCCCGCCCGAGTACGAGTAGCACCGACATCGTACGGTCCTCATGACCGGAGTACCCGCCGCTCGCCGGCTTCGCGCCGGCGGTCGGGACACCCGCTCCCGACGCCGCGGTCAACGGCGACCTCTTGCGCCTTTTCGCCTCGAAAAGCGGCAAGATCTGTGGGGATTCAACCGCCGTTGACATGTAGCGACTGCGCTTCAGCTTCGGGTGCAGCTTGACTTCGCGGCGGCGCACATCGTCCAGCGCTGCGCCGATCAGCTTCATCATCGCAGCATGTCGCAGCATGTCGCAAGTTGTGTCACAAGAATGTCGCAAGTTGCGTCGCAAGGGTGTCGCGAGTTCATGTGAGCCCCTTGCCCAAGCGGTACTCGAGACGGTTCGTACTGCCTCGCGCCACGATCAGACCGAGGTCCAGGAGTCTCTTCAGATCTCGCTGGAGGGTGCGCCGATTGACGCCGGGACAGAGTGCCTCGTAGTCTCCGATGGTGAGATGGCCATGCTCCATCAAGTGTCCCACGGCCAGGGCCTGGCCACGCGACGCACTGCGAAGTCGGCTGAGGGCAATCACGTCACGTCCGGGAGAGCCATGGTCGGTTCAGCGTAACTACCTTGCTCTAAAGGAGTTGAAGACCTGTCCGAGCGACCGAAGAACTCCGCGCGCAGCAGACACGTCCCGTGGGCACTCCCCGGCCTCGCCCGGCAGCAGACCCGGCCGCCGTCAGCCGGACGTGACTTGATAGCCCTTCATGGAAGATCCAGCCGGTCAGCGGGGCTTCGGACGACGGCCGGACCTCGGTTGAGGACGTGCGTGCCAATGCGCCGGCGCGCCGCTCGCGGCCGGAGCCGCTGTCCGTGCTCGTCGTCGCTGCGGGCGCTCGAATCCGGCCGTCGTTGCCGCGCCGGCGCCTACCCTGCGACGCGTGATCGGGACGCCGTTCCACCTGCTGCTGTTCGTGATCTTCGCCGCTGTCGGTGTCGTGGCGCTGCGGCAGGAACACGGGACGCTGGCCGGGATGTTGCTCGCGGCGGCGTTCGTGCTCGCGACCACCTGGCTGCGCTACGGCGGCGTGCTGGCCGCGGGGCGGCACTACCGCTCGGGGCGCGGCGACGCGGCCTGGCGCGAGCTGCGCCTCGTGCCGCTCCGCGGGCGGCTCCTGGCCGGGGGCGTGCGGGCCTACTACCACCTGCTGCGCGCGGCCGTTCTCGTGGATCGCGAGGAGTGGGCCGCGGTGCTCCCCGAGGGCGAGGCGGTACTCGCGATGAAGAAGACGAAGGCGGCCAACCACGCGACGGCCCACGGCGCGATGTCCAAGGCGCTCGTGATGCTCGGCGAGAACGAGGAGGCCGCGGAGCACCTGCGCCTGGCGCGCTCGATGCCGCACAAGCCGGCCCTCGACTCGCTGCTCGAGAGCGTGGCGCGCGCCCTCGAGCCGCCGGGCGACTGAGCCTGAGCAAGCGCAACCGGGCCGCCACGCCGCGCGCACCGTGACCGGCCGCCTGGGCGCCGCCCAGGCACCGTGCCGCCCAGGCACCGTGCCGCCCAGGCACCGTGTCGCCCAGGCACCGTGCCGCCGAGGCTACATGCCGTCGAGCAGGGCCTGCGCGCGCTCCGCGTGGACGGTGCGCTTGGCCTGCTTCACGACACGTCTCAGGATGAGCTGCGCCGGGCGCGTCTTGCCCGCGGCGAGCAGGCGCCGGGCCTTCGCCACGTCGTCGCCCGCGGCGAGATCCTTCTTCGCGGCGGCGTCGGCGCGGATCGCCGCCGCCTTCGCGGCGGCATCGTCCGCACCGTCCATCGCGGCGAAGCGGCGGCCGAAGTCGGCGTACATGTCCCAGGCG
>JAJRVY010000117.1 GCA_024277065.1 Planctomycetota bacterium | reverse complement strand
TGCTTCGGGAGCAAGAGGCCGGAGGTTCGAATCCTCTCGCCCCGACCACGCGAAGTAGCTTGTACAGAGCGACTTACGGCGACGCCCGCCGCGCCCTCCGAACGCCACATCCAGCCCGAATCCGACCACAGTTGGGTTAGAGTTGCGTTGTGGGCTCCCGTCGAGCCTGGGGTGCGCGGAGCGTCCTGCCGTAGCTGCACGGAGTCGCTCGGGCCGCAGGAGTTGCGGGGTCTGACGTGGGGCCCGCGCGGGCCTTCGCCGACGTGGTGCGCACGTTGCGCCGTGTTCGCGCGAGACCGGCCGCTGGCCATGTCCTCCGCCCTACTCGCCCGCGGCTGCCCTGCGCGCGGCGGGGCGCGCCTTGTGACGGAAATCGAGCGCCAGGACAGCCGTGCGGCGACGCTCGCTCAGAGACGCGGAATAGATCTGCGTCGTCGCGAGCGCGGCGTGCCCGAGCTGCTGCTGCAGGTCCGTGACCGCGCCGCCGCCCTCCAGGAAATGCGTCGCGAAGGAGTGGCGCAGCGAGTGAAAGGTCAGGCCCTCGCGCCCGGCCAGCCCGGCGCCGTTGATCGCGATCGCCCAGGACTTCGTCACGTTCGTAAACGCGGTCCCGCGGCGCGAGAGGAATACGTGGTCCTCGGGGCCGATCTTCCGTCGCCGCATGCGGAGTCGGAGCAGCGCCGTGCGGACGAGCGGGTGCAGGTCGAGGATGTCGCAGTTGCCGACCTTGCTGCGGACCAGCATGATCTTGCCGCGCTCGAAGTCGATGTCGCTCCAGCGCAGCCGGGTCAGTTCGCTCTTCCGCGCGCCGGTGTAGACGGCGGCAACCACCAGCGGCCGGAAGTGCTTGGGAGCGGCGTCGATCAACCGCGCGATCTCGTCCTTGGTCAGGTAGCGGCGCGGCTTCTTCGGCTCGCGGAGCTTCTTGAGACCGGCGAGGGGATTGGCGGTGAGATGCCCGTCGAGGACGGCTTCGCTGAGGATGCGGCTCGCGAACTGCTGGTCGGCGTTGATGGTGCGCGCGCTGACGGTCTTCGCGGTGCCGTGCGTCGAGTTCCTGACGCCTGCTCGCCAAGCGCGGTAGTCGAGCCAGGAGGACGGCGTGATCTCGTCCAGCCGCGCGGCGTCTCCGTAGTGCTCGCGGATCGCCCGGAGCGATGCGCGGTAGAGCCCGATCGTGCCCTTCGCAAGCGTGGCCGTGAGCCGCTTGTCGATCACGCCCTCGGCGTACGCGGTGAAGGCCGGGATCTCCAGTGTCGCCGGGGCCGCGTCCTCTGATCGGTGACTCTGGTGCGTGACTCGGATCACGGCGCGCTGCTCGATGGCGCGGCATACTCCTGTACGGATCGCGGACCGATCGCGATCCGAGTTGTCGCCCCGCGCGAATGTCATCCCCGCGTAGCGACGTAGATCACTGGAGGAATCGGCGCCGCGCAGGAGCCTACGAGGGCCGCGGCGTGGCGGCGCGAGACGACCCTCGGGCTCTCCCCGAGAGCGCCGGGCTCGAGTCCCTCTCGACCGGCGGGTGGTGCACGCGGAGGTGCGGCATGGCAACGACGGAGCTCAGTCCCCTGCAATTGGGGCCGGTGCTGGCCACGTTCGAGCGCAGGCCGGACGTGCTCATCTCGTTGTTGCAGGCGGTGCAGGCGAGCTTGGGCTACCTGCCGCCGGACGCCATGGGGGCGGTCGCCCGGCACGCGCGCGTGCCGCGCAGTCGCGTCTACGGCGTGGCGTCCTTCTACTCCCAGTTCCGCTTCAACCCGGCTGGGCGGCGGCGCGTGGCCGTCTGCCGCGGTACGGCCTGTCACGTGAGCGGCGCGCGCATGATCCTGGAGGAACTGGAACGAACGCTGGGGATCGCGGAGGGGCAGACGACCGAGGACCGCGAGTACTCTCTCGAGACGGTGGCCTGCATCGGTTGCTGCGGCCTGTCCCCGTGCCTCAGCGTGAACGACGAGGTCTCCGCGAAGCTCACGCCGAAGAAGGTCCGCAAGCAGTTCCGGGCCGCGAAGAAGAGCGCACCGCGATGATGTCCGACTTCGAACAGGTGCAGCAGTCGGCGCGAGAGGCGTGGGAGGATCTGGGGACCGGCGGCGTGCCGGTGGTGACCGTCGGCACCGCGACCTGTGGCCGCTCGGCCGGCGCCTTGAACACCCTCGCGTCTCTGCGCGAGGAGGCGGCCGGCCACGGGCTCGCGTGTCGTTTCGTCGAGGTCGGGTGCCTCGGACCCTGCTACGCAGAGCCGCTGGTGACCGTGCAGCGGGCCGGCGACGCAACCGTGTGCTTCGCAGCGGTGGACAAGCTCGGCGCGCGCAAGATCGCCGACTACCTGGCCGGAGGGGAACTCCCCGGCGAGTACGTCTTCGCCACGATGGGCGCCGCGCGTGTCCCGGGCGTCCCGGACCTGATGGAAACGCCGATGATGAAGGGCCAGGTACGGCGCGTGCTGCGGAACTGCGGAGTCATCGATCCGGCGGACATCCAGCACAGCCTGGCGCGGGGCGCGTACGCGGGCCTGCAGCGGGCGCTCGAACTCGGCCCCGAGGAGCGGATCGAGGTGCTCGAGCGGTCCGGGCTTCGCGGGCGCGGTGGGGCCGGATTCGGGGTCTCGCGGAAGTGGGCCTTCTGCATTGAGGCCCCCGGCGACACCAAGTACGTCGTCTGCAACGCGGACGAGGGCGACCCGGGCGCGTTCATGAACCGTTCGCTGCTCGAGGGCGATCCGCACGCCGTGCTCGAGGGGATGATCATCGCCGGCCTCACCGTCGGGGCGGCGGAGGGCTACATCTACTGCCGCGCGGAGTACCCCCTGGCGCTCGAGCGACTGGGCGTGGCCATCGGGCAGGCGGAGGAACTGGGCCTGCTCGGTCCCGACGCCCTGGGGCCCGGCCGCCCCTTCCGGATCCGCGTGAAAGAGGGGGCGGGCGCGTTCGTCTGCGGCGAGGAGACCGCGCTGATCGCGTCTCTGGAGGGGCGCCGGGGAATGCCGCGTCCGCGCCCGCCGTTCCCCGCCGTCAGCGGTCTCTGGGGCTGCCCCACGATCATCAACAACGTCGAGACGCTCGCCTCCGTGGGGCTCATCTTCCGGAACGGCGCCGACTGGTATGCCGAGTACGGGACGGAGAGCAGCAAGGGCACCAAGACCTTCGCGCTCGTCGGCAACGTCCTGCGGCCGGGACTGGTCGAGGTGCCGCTCGGGACGACGCTGCGGCAGATGATCTTCGACATCGGCGGTGGGGTCTCGGGGAAGCACCGCTTCAAGGCCGTCCAGACCGGCGGCCCCTCCGGCGGTTGCCTGCCCGAGGAGCAACTCGACATCCCGGTGGACTACGAGTCGCTCCAGGCCGCCGGCACGATCATGGGTTCCGGCGGGATCGTCGTGATGGACGAGCGCACGTGCATGGTCGATTTCGCGCGCTACTTCCTCGACTTCGCGGTGGACGAGTCCTGCGGCAAGTGCGGGCCCTGCCGGCTGGGCACGTGGCAGTTGCTGCGCATCCTCGAGGACATCACGCAGGGCAAGGGCACCGCGGCCGACATCGACCTGCTCGAGGAGCTGGGCCACAACATCATGCGGGGCTCGCTCTGCGGGCTCGGGACGAGCGCCCCGAACCCGGTCCTCTCCACCCTGCGGTACTTCCGCGACGAGTACGTCGCGCACGTGGAGTCGCAGACCTGCCCCGCGCTGGCCTGCCGCGACTACATCGCGTACCAGATCGACGTGGACGCGTGCACCGGGTGCACGGTCTGCGCCGGGCTGTGCCCGGTGGAGGGCATCTCCGGAGCGCGCAAGGACGTCCACCACATCGACGAGGCGGTGTGCACCAAGTGCGGTGTGTGCAGCAACTCCTGCGCGTTCGGCGCCGTGCTGACCGTGAATCGCGTGGACCTGGAACCCCAGACGTAGAGGCGGGACGGCCGTGACCGACATCATGACGAGCAAGGTGCAGGTGTCCATCGACGGGAGGACCGTCGAGGTGGATCGTTCGGCGACGGTGCTCGCAGCCGCGCTCGAGAACGACGTCTTCATCCCGCACCTGTGCCACGACCCGGACCTGATCCCCGCGGGCGTGTGCCGCCTCTGTTTCGTGGAACTGGACGGGCGCCTCGTGACGTCGTGTAACACGCCCGTGACCGCTGGGGCGACGATCCGCACCGACACCGCCGCGGTGAAGGAGACGGTACGCGGGGCCGTGGAACTGCTGCTCGTCAACCACCATCGCGGCAGCTTGGACTGCGACGAGGGCGAGGCCTGCGAACTCCAGAAGATCGCGCGCTTCGTCGGCATCGACGAGGCGCGCCTGCGGCGTCTGCGGCACCCGGATCGCAACCTCGCCGCGGACACGTCGAACCCGTTCTTAGAGTTCGACCCGAACATCTGTGTGCTGTGCGGCATCTGCGTGCGCACGTGCGACGAGATCGTCGGCGTCGCCGCCATCGACTTCGTGCAGCGCGGCGTGTACACGACCATCGGCAGCGCTCCGGGCGAGCAGTGGATCGACTCGGACTGCGTGTCGTGCGGGGAGTGCGTGGTGCGCTGCCCGACCGGATCGCTGTCGCTCACGGACGTCGAGGTGCCCGAGCGCGAGGTCAAGACGACGTGTACCTACTGCGGGTGCGGCTGCGGGATCCACCTGGGCGTCGCGGGGGGCCGGATCGTGTCGGCGCGCGGCGTCCGTGAAAACCCGTCCAACGAGGGCCGCCTCTGCGTGAAGGGCCGCTTCGGCTTCGAGTTCGTGAACGCGCCGGACCGGCTGAAGACCCCGCTGATCCGTCGCGGCGGCGTGCTGGAGGAGGCGACGTGGGACGAGGCGCTCGATCTGGTGGCCGAGAAGTTCTCCGTCCACCGCGGCGCGTCCTTCGCCGCCATCGCCTCGGCCAAGCTCACGAACGAGGAGAACTACCTCATCCAGAAGCTCGCGCGGGCCGTCCAGGGCACGAACACCGTGGATCACTGCGCGCGGCTGTGTCACTCGCCCTCGGTGGCGGGCCTGGTGCAGAGCTTCGGCAGCGGCGCGATGACGAACTCGTCGCAGGAGATCGGAGACGCGCGCTGCGTGTTCGCGATCGGCACGAACACGACGGCGGCGCACCCCATCATCGGGCTGCAGGTGATGCGGTCGATCCGTCAGGGCGGCAAGCTGATCGTCGCCAACCCGCGGCGGATCGAACTCGCCCAGCACGCCGACCTGTTCATCCAGCACCGCGCCGGGAGCGACGTTGCGCTGCTCATGGGCATGATGCGTGTGATCCTCGACGAGGGGCTGCACGACCCGCAGTTCATCGCGTTGCGGTGCGAGAACTTCGAGGCGTTCCGGGAGTCGCTCGCCCGCTACGACGACGCCACCGTCGAGGAGAAGACCGGCGTGCCGTTCGCGCGGATCGCGGCAGCGGCGCGCATGTACGCCGAGAACTCCCCGGCGAGCATCCTGTACGCCATGGGCATCACCCAGCACACCCACGGGACGGACAACGTGCTGGCCACGAGCAACCTGGCGCTCCTGACCGGCAACGTAGGGCGGCCCTCCAGCGGCGTGAACCCGCTGCGCGGGCAGAGCAACGTGCAGGGCGCGTGCGACATGGGCGCCTTGCCCAACGTCTACCCGGGCTACCAGAAGGTGGACCGGCCCGAGGTGAAGGCGAAGTTCGAGGCGGCGTGGGGCGTCGAGCTCGACGACGCGCCGGGGCTGACCCACCTCGAGATCCTGAGCGGCGTCACGGGCGGTCGGATCAAGGCCATCTATCTCGTGGGCGAGAACCCGGCCCTCAGCGAGGCCGATGCGACGCACGCGCAGGAGGCGATGGATCAAGTCGATTTCCTGGTCGTGCAGGACATCTTCCTCACGGAGTCGGCGCGGTACGCGGACGTGGTCCTCCCGGCGGCCACGTTCGCCGAGAAGGAGGGGACTTTCACGAACACGGAGCGCCGCGTGCAGCGCGTGCGCAAGGCGATCGAGCCCGTGGGAGGTGCCCGCACCGATCTGTGGATCACGTGTGAGATCGCAAAGCGCCTCGGCGCTGCCGGGTTCGACTTCGAGACCGCCGCCGAGGTCATGGACGAGATCAGGGCGCTCACGCCGAGCTACGGCGGGATCACGTACGAACGTATCGAGGAGACCGGCCTGCAGTGGCCGTGTCCTGGTGCCGACCATCCGGGGACGCGCTACCTCCACGGCGAGCGCTTCCCGACACGGAGCGGCCGCGGGCGCTTCTTCCCACTGACGTACCGCCCGCCCGACGAGGAGCCCGACGACGAGTTCCCACTGGTCCTCACGACGGAGCGCAGCCTGTATCACTACCACACCTCGACGATGACCCGTCGTGTGCCGGGCCTCGAGCTGCTGCGCAGCGAGGAACTGGTGGAGATCCACCCGCAGGACGCGGCGGCGCTGCGCGTCGCCACCGGCGACGAGGTCCGCGTGACCACCCGGCGCGGCGAGGTGGTGGCGCGAGCCCTCGTGACGGAGGTCTCGCCGCCGGGGACCATCTGCATGACGTTCCACTTCCACGAGGCGCCGACGAACGTGCTCACCAACGCGGCCTACGACCCGGTGGCGAAGATCCCCGAGACCAAGGTCTGCGCTGTGCGCGTCGAGCCGGTCGGCTGACTTAGAAGGTGTGGACAAGAGAAAAAGGGGGCGTCGGCTTGTTCGTGGAGCCTGCCGGCAAGGCGCGGTCGCGAACGTGACTCCCCTGTCCGAGTCATCGAGCGAGCGCAACGCCGTCCGGCGGGCTCCACGGACGAGCGCAACAGCGGCGCGCGACTTGCGCTGCCGGACGCTCCGATCACGCCAGGCTCGGATCAGCGCAAGTCGCGTGACCGGCGCCGCGTTTCTCTTGTCCACACCTTCTCAGCCCTCGTCCGGGGTCCCGGTGCTGGACGTCCCGGCTTCACGCTCGAGGCGCTGGACGGCCGGGCAGTCCGCGGGGCGCAGCGGGGTTCCCGACCGGATCGACCGGACGAGATGGTCACAGTGCGTGACGTCCTCCGGGCTGTCGGGCCGGCACATGATCCCCTGGGCGCCGTGGACGAGCGCCTCGTAGCACGCGTCGCAACCGGCCTCGGACCGCGGCGCGAAGAAGACGACCCGGTGGTCCCCCGGCGGAAGTCGCTCGGAGTACAGGAACTCGAGGCCCCCCGCCTCGAAGTCGGCCACGATCACGTCGGGGTCCGCCTCCCAGATGCGGAACATGTCCTTGTCCGGGTCCGCCGACACGCCGCAGACCTGCACCCTCGGATCCTCGCGCAGCTTGCGCGAGATGGCGTGGCCGAGATCCGGTTCGGGGACCAGGATGAACGTGGTGACAGGGCTCTCCGCATCCGTCGGCATGCCGGGCCTCCTGGGGAACGCTCGTCGTGCGCGCGCCTGCGACACGCGATCGTCCCGAGAGCCCAGTATACTCCGCGACCTCGCGCGCCCGAGCAGTAGGGACGGCCGCAACTAACACGCTCGAGCGCAACTAACACGCTCGAGGGGGCGGCGTGGCTTCGCGCTGGAGAGCCGCGGCGGATGGTAGGCTCCGTGCGATGACGCGGCGTGCTCGATTGACGACTCGATGGGCGGCGTTCGCTGTGCTGGCGCTCGCCGCTGCGTCGTCGCCTGCCCGCGATGACCGCCCTGCAGAGGCCCGGACTCTCCGCTTCGACTGGAGTGTGCCGGCTCGGGTCGGTGTCACGCAGCTCGATGACGACAGCCTTCAGTGTGCCTACGACATCGTCGTGGAGCGAGGCGCGGACGCAGGGTTGCGCGAGCGCACCGAGGCGTTCCGGATCACCGAGTACGGTGGCAGGTCCGCCGACAGTCCGGTGATCGCGCCGCAGGTGGCGTTCATCCAGACCTTCCTGGCCGGCAGGCGCCCGGACGTCGTGCTCGACGCGGACGCCCGGGCCACCGATGCACCGGACGCGCTGCGCCGCCTCGTGGCTGCGATCGACGAACTGGCCGCATCCGAGGACCCCGACGCGGTCCGCGTCGCGCGGGCGCTTCGCGAGCAAGTGGACTCGATCCGCTCGGACCCGGTGCTCGAGCGGTCGCTGCGGGATCGCGCGATGGCATGGTGGCAATGGTCGGTCGGCGCGTGGGTGGGGCTCCCGGTGCGCGCCGGCACGGTGTTCGAGGGCGACCTCGACCTTGCGTCCGAGATCGACGGCGTGGCCACCTCCACGATGCGGGCGACGATCACGGCCGGGCCGGTCGAGGGCGCCGCGAACCGCTGGCAGTTCGACCTCGTGGCGTCGAGCGAGGGTGAGCGCGCGACGGCTGCTCTGACCCGTGGTCCGCTCGACGGGGCGGCCGAGGCGATCCGCAGGGTCGAGATCTCGGTGGTGCTCGACGTCGTCGCGTTGCGGCCGTCGCGTGTCACGTACGTGGAGTCCCTGGAGGCGACGCTTCGCGGCGACTCGAGCCCGCGGCGCAAGACGAAGCGCCGGACGCTCGACTTCGCGTGGGAGCCGTTGCAGCCCGCGGCGGCTCTGAGGGAGGAAGACGCTCGGGAGGCGGCGCGCATCGCGTCCGCGTACGTGGAAGCGTGGCGACAGGGCGACGCCGAGACGCTGCTCGAACTCGCGCCGCCGGCTCGCCGCGAGCAGATCCCCTCGGACGCCGTGGTCCCGTGGCCGGAGAGTTGGTCGTGGAAGCGGAGCAGCCGGGGACGGTGATGGTCTCGATCTCCGACGTCGCGCTCTTCCCCGTCGCCCTCGGTTCGCCGTCCGGCCCGCACCGCGTGCGGGCCGCAAGCCCCGTGCGGTTCCGGCTGCGCCTGCCTGCGCCGCAAGACGTCGTCCTGCGCGTCGTTCCGGTCTCGGGCAGCGCTGCTGCAGCGGAGCTGGTCCTCGACGTCGAGACCCGCCGGACGACGCAGTCCAGCCGCAGCGGGGTTGCGAACTGCCGCGCCGTGAGCGATGTCCGAGCGGTGATCACCATGATCGGAGGGGCGAGGCCGAGTGCTTCGTGGTCGCCGAGGGCATGAGGCCGGACCGCGACGCGCTCGCGGCCCAGTGGCCCAGAGATTCACGAGATTCACGAGACTCACGAGACTCACGAGACTCACGAGCTTCAGTGGAAGTCGCGGCTTCCGCGCCGGGTCGGCTCGCGTTCGAGGGACGGCGTCCAGAGGCGGTCGGCGACGAGGTGGGTGACGCCCTGCTCGACTTGCAACTTGCCGGTGATGCCGAGGAAGTGGGCGCCGCGCGCGATGACGGCGTGGCGGTCGAAGACCTGCTTCCAGATGACGACGTTCACGAAGCCCGTCTCGTCCTCCAGCGTCATGAAGGTGACGCCCGACGCGGTGCCCGGGCGCTGGCGGCAGATGACGATGCCGGCGTAGCGCACGCGGCGGCCGTCGGCCCATGACGTGAGCGTGCGGGCGTCGGGCAGACCCTGGCTTGCGAGCACGTCGCGCAGCTCGGCCAGCGGGTGGCCGCGCGGGCTGTGGCGCGCGGCGTCGTAGTCCCAACCGATGGTCTCGAGCGCGTCGAGGGCGGGCAGGTGTGCGGGGCGCTCGCGCACCTGCACCGGCAGCGTCGCGCGGCCGCTGCGGACGAGCGCGCGGACCTCCCAGAGCGCGTCGCGACGGGAGAGGCCGAAGACGTCGAAGGCGCCCGCCTCGGCCAGCGCCGTGAGCGCCTTCTCGCCCACCTTGGCGCGGCAGAGCAAGTCGTCGAGGGAGGCGAAGGGCCGCAGCTCGCGTGCGGCCGTGATGGCGCGTCGCTCGCGCGCGCCGAGTTGCTTGACGTACGACAGTCCCATGCGCACGGCGAACCCGCCGGTGCTGAGGGCCTGTCCGGAAACAACTGCTCCATTCGGCCGGCTGCGACGATCCAGGGCTACGTTGCGCCTCCTCCGCGACTCGGCTTCGCAATGAGTCGCCGTCGTCGGCGCGCCTTGCCCTGAACCGTCTCGCGCGCCCTCGATGGTTGACGCACTTGTTTCCGGACAGGCCCTGAGACGGTCCGGGTGCACGGTGCACTCCCAGGCGCTCTCGTTCACGCAGACGGGCAGGATCGTGACGCCGTGGCGCTTGGCGTCGTCCACGATCGTGGCCGGCTCGTAGAAGCCCATCGGCTGGGCGTTCAGCAACGTGCACGTGAACTCGGGCAGGCAGTGGCGGCGCAGCCAGGCCGTCGCGTAGCAGATGAGCGCGAAGCTCGCGGCGTGGCTCTCCGGGAAGCCGTACTCGCCAAAGCCCCGGATCTGCTCGAACACGCGCTCCGCGAACTCCGGTGCGATGCCCTTGGCGATCATGCGCGTGACGAGCCGGTCGCGGTGGCCCTCGATGCGGCCGCTCTTGCGCCAGGCGGCCATGTCGCGCCGCAGCTGGTCGGCCTCGCCCGGTGTGTAGTCGGCGGCGACCATCGCGAGGCGCATCACCTGCTCCTGGAAGATGGGGACGCCGAGCGTCTTCTCCAGCACGGGCACCAGGCAGGGGTGGGGATAGACGATCTCCTCCTCGCCCCGCCGCCGCCGCAGGTAGGGGTGCACCATGCCGCCGGTGATGGGGCCCGGGCGCACGATGCTGATCTCGATGACGAGGTCGTAGAAGTTGCGCGGCCGCAGGCGCGGCAGCATCGCCATCTGCGCGCGGCTCTCGATCTGGAAGATGCCGACGGTGTGGGCGCGGCAGATCATGTCGAAGGTCTCGGCGTCGTTCGCGGGGATCGTCGCCAGCGACAGGTCCCAGCCGCGGGTGGTGCGCAGGAGGTCGAAGCAGAGGTGCAGTTGGTGCAGCGCGCCGAGCCCGAGCAGATCGACCTTGAAGAGCCCCAGCGCCTCGACGTCTTCCTTGTCCCACTGGATGACGGTGCGGCGCGGCATGGTCGCGTTCTCGATGGGCACGAGATCGTGTACCGGCTCGTGGCCGAGCAGGAACCCCCCGGGGTGGATCGAGAGGTGCCGCGGGAAGTCCAGGATCTCGTTGGTGAGCCGCAGCAGGTGGGCGTGCGCGGTGCCGTCGCCCACCTTCTCCAGCGTGCCCGCATCGACCCCTTCCCACCGCGAGAGCTGTCGCGCGATCCGGTCGAGCCCCGTCTCCGGCAGGCCGAGCGCCTTGCCCACGTCGCGTACCGCCGAGCGCGAGCGGTAGCGGATGACGTTGGCGACCATCGCGGCGTGGCTGCGGCCGTACTTGGCGTAGACGTGTTGGATGACCTCCTCGCGGCGCTCGTGCTCGATGTCGAGGTCGATGTCCGGGGGCTCGGCGCGCTCCATCGACAGGAACCGCTCGAAGAGCAGGCCCATGCGCACGGGATCGACGGCGGTGATCCCGAGGCAGTAGCAGACGGCGGAGTTGGCGGCGGAGCCGCGCCCCTGGCAGAGGATGCCGGCGCCGTGGCAGAAGCGGACGATCTCCCACATCGTCAGGAAGTAGCCCGGGTAGTCGAGCGCGTCGATGACGGCCAGCTCCTTGGCGAGCTGCTCGCGCACGTCGAGCGGCGGCGCACCGCCGTAGCGCCGCGCGGCGCCGCGCCGCACGAGCTCGTGCAGCCACTCCGAGGAGGTGCGGCCGTCCGGTAGCTTCTCGGACGGGTAGCGGTAGCGGATGTCGTCCATCCTGAAGGTGCAGCGCGCGGCGACGTCGTGGGTGCGGGCGAGGGCTGCGGGGTCACTGGCGAACAGCGCCGCCATCGCGGCGGGCGCCGGCAGGTGGTGCTCGGCGTTCTGGCGCAGGAGGCGGCCGGCGGTGGACAGCATGACGCCGTGGCTGATGCAGGTGAGGACGTCCTGCAGGTCGCGGCGGGCGCGGGTGTGGTAGAGCACCTCGCTGCCGGCGACGACGGGGATGGCGCGGCGCGCCGCCCAGCGCCGCAGCCGGTCCTCGCGTTCCGGTTCGTCCGCCTGCCGGTGGCGCGCGGCGAGCGCGTACAGCCGGTACCCGAACGCATCCTTCAGATCCCCGGCGGGGCTCGGCTGCAGGGCGAGCAGGCCCTCGGCGTGCTCGCGGACCTCGTCCCACGTGACGCGGCTCGCGCCCTTGGCAGAGCGCAGGCGGCCGGCGGTGAGCAGGCGGCAGAGGCGCGCGTAGGCGGGGCGGTCGGTGGCGAGCAGGATCAGCGTCGAGAGACGGTCGTCGCACGGCCCCACGGTCACCTGCGCGCCGACGATCAGGTGCAATCCGTGCTCCTTCGCGGCGACGTGCGCGCGCACGATGCCGTACACGCCGTCGCGGTCGGTGACGGCCAGCGAGCGCAGGCCGAGGTGGCGCGCCTCCTCGACCAGTTCGTCCGGCGCCGAGGCGCCCTCGAGGAAGGAGAAGTGCGTCTTGCACCAGAGCGGCGCGTAGCCCGTCGTCACTCCACCGTCCCCTGCAGAAACCAGCGCCTCCGGCGGCGGTCGTGGAAGATCCAGAACAGGTCGCCGCGGGTCGTCTCGGCGAAGTGGTACTCACGGTGTATGCCGCTCGCCCCGCCGCCTTCGCTGCCCGGCGGCGCTGCCCACCACGCGCCGGACAGGACGTAGGGGCCGGCCGAGCGGTGGACGGGGCCGCAGGCCGTTCCGGCGAGCAGCCAGCCGTCCCGCTCGTGGCGCGGGCGGGGCGGGAGCGGGGCCGGGCGCGCCAGCAGGCGGCACACGAGAACGAGCGGGCGCTCGGCGGCGCGCAGCGCCGGATCGGGGAAGCGCACCTTTTCGAGCGGCTCGAGGGTGAAGGACGCCTCGGGCAGGTGGCCGCTCGCGAGACGCGCGAGGGCGACGGAGTGTGGCCCGTACTCGGCGCGCACGCGGGCGAGGGCACGGGCGGCGGCGTCGAGATCGCGGCGGGGGTTCTCGCGGAAGAGCCGCAGTTGTTCGGGCCGCGCCGTGACGCCGTGGGCCGTCAGGACGGCTTCTTCCACGCCACTCTTTCCCTGCCCGAAGCCGCGGTGCCGGGCCATCGCCTCCACCTGCAGGCGCAGCAGTTCGAGTGCCTGCGCGGCATCGAGGGTGGGCGCCGCGGGGCGCGCCTCGAGGCGGCGGGGCGGACCGCTCTCCATGACGAGTCGCAGGTGCAGGGCGGCCAATGCCGCGCCGCGGGCGGCGGTCTCAGCGAGGAGCCCGGGCACGGCCTGTTCGATGGCGGCGAAGAGACGCTCGGTGCTCGTCTCGGGCATCTCGAACGCGATGCGGCGCACCGGTGGCTCGCTGGGCGGGCGGGCGGTGAGTGGGCGGGTGAGCTCTCCGGATGCCGTGCGGTGCAGGCGCTCGGCTTCCTTGCCGAAGCGCGTGGCGAGGCCCTCGGCGGGCAGCAGCAGGAAATCGCCGACAGTCAGGACGCCGAGGCGTGTGAGCCCGTCGCGCAGCTTCGGCGCGATACCGAGGCGCTCGAGGGGGACGCGGGCGACCCGGCGCCGCTCCTCGTCCTCGTCGATGATCAGGTGCGCACCGCCGCGGGCGGCGGCGGCGCGGGCGAGGGCGTAGGTGCCGAAGCGCCCGAACCCGCAGACGACCGTGTTGCGCAGCGCCTCGGCCGTGAGCGCGGCGTGCAGCCGCTCGGTCCACTCGAGCAGTGAGGGGTGCAGCCGCAGGAGCCCCGCGGCGTCGAGCCAGAAGGTCCCCGGCTCGTGAGCGGCGGGCTCGACGGCGGGCGAGAAGCGGTTCAGGAGGCGGGCGACTTCGTCCACTCCGGCGGCGATCTCCTCGGGCGGCACCTCGGCGGCCAGGAGGCCGGGGCAGATGCCCAGCGCCGCGGCGTAGCGTCGCCCGGGCAGCACGCGCCGGCGCCGGGCGGCCTCGTTGGCCCACAGCACGCGTCCCTGCGGATGGTCGCGGTCCACCACCGCGGCGGGCCCCGAGCGGAAGTCCGGCTCCCGGCGCAGGAGCAGTTGCAGCGGGAACGCGGGAAGGTCCACGCACGCCAGGCGGTCGCCGCCCTCGCCCGCGCCCTCCTGCGTGGGAGGTCCGTTCCCGCCCTGAGATGCAGACATATGTCTGCACTCTATCGGAAGCCGGTGTCGGAACGGACCCTTTGTGGGCCGTGGGCCGTGCGGGCTACGCGGGGACGTAGCGAACGCCGTCGAGACCTTCGAAGTCGGCGTCCTGGGTCCACACCTCGGCGTCGTGGGCACGGGCTGTGGCCAGGATGATCGAGTCGGCGAGCGGTAGGCGATGGACGATCCCGAGCCGCGCGGCATCGAGCGCGATCGAGGCGTCGAGGGGGACGAGAGTGCGCTGCTGCATCTGTGCTGCGATCTCGAGCGCCGTCGTCTCGTTGGTCTCGCGCAGTGAGAACCGCACGACCTCGGTCAGCGCGATGGTCGGCACGAGTACCTCGGTCTCGCCCTCGAGGGGCGCCGCGAACACGGCGGCGTTCGCACCGTCACGCAGGTACTCGATCCATCCGCTCGAATCGACGACCCGCGACCGTGACGGTTTCTCGGTCTCCGTTCCCGGGGCGTTCACTCCCGTTGCTCCCACCCCAACCGATCCGGCTCGCGCTCGAACGCGGGGGCTCCGGCCAGCGAACCGCGCAGCCGCTTCACGGGACGCAGCGGCACGAGTTCCAGGCGTCCGTCGTACAGGAACACCTCGACCTTCTGACCGGGGCGCAGCCGCAGGCGTTCGCGCACCTCGCGTGGGATCACGACCTGGAATTTGGGCGACACGGTCACGACCGGCATGACGACCTCCATCGATCATCATATCGTAAAACGATTGGGCTATCGATCATTCCGGCCTCCCGCGCCCGGGAGGAGGGTGCCGGGGGAGGAGCGCTCGGGCGCCCTCGGGGGCCTCGCAGGGCAGGGCGTCCTGCCAGCGCCCGGGACGGCGTCGGTCGCGCAGCATGCCGAGGATGGCCAGGTAGTCGCCCGCACCGGCCTCCGGGGCGCCACGACGGGCGGCGGCGCGCAGCGAGACGAGGGGGCCGAGGGACGGCGCCTCGTCCGGCTTCTCGGTCAGGCAGACGACGGCGGCGTCGTGTTCGCGGGCGAGGGCGGCGAGGCGGTTCAGCAGCGCCGGCGGCACGCGCACGCGGGCGCCGGCGGCCGTCAGGTCGAGCAGCACCAGGCCGAAGGCGCCCGAGCGCACGAGACGTTCCGCGGCGCGCGGGACGTCGCGGGCGCGGGGTACGCGCACGATGGGGAGCGCGGCGAGATCGACGCCCGCGCGCGCCGCATCCGGGGGGAAGAAGAGGCTCGCCTGCGGACCGACCCAGGCCACCGTCTCGCCGCGGCGCTGGGCGTCGCTGAGAAGCGCCACGGCCAAGGTCAGCGCCGCGGTCGGACCCGGTTTCGAGGAGACCTCGACGAGCCGCCCGGCGACCTCGGTGAAGCACCAGCGGGAGACACTGTGCGCGCGCGAACTCCCACACACGTTCGTCGCCCGTCTGTCGCGGACCGGTCTGTCATCCGCCAATACATCGCGGACCAATACATCGCGGACCAGTGCATCACGGACCAGAGCCGTACCCCGGCGCACACCCGGCAGGGCCGGAACGCCGGAGGTGGAGGGGGGCGAGGCACGTTTCAGCGGCGCCAACGACGGCCTCTGCAGTGGTTCACGGCGTCACGGTTCACGGTGTCACGGTTCACGTCATCAGAGTTCACGGCGCACCTCCACCACCTGGCCGAGGATCTGGACCTGGCCGCGGCCCGGGACGATCGGTTCGAAGTCGGGATTGGCGGGGTGCAGTTCCACGCGCCGCCGGCCGCGCCGGTCCTTCGTGTAGTGCAGGGTCTTGACGGTGGCCTCGTCGTCGACGAGCGCGACGACGATCTGTCCGTCGAGGGAGCGCCCATCGAGGGATCGGCCGTCCCGCGACGAGGTGCTCGCGCGCACGATCACCACGTCGCCGTCGAGGATGCCGGCATCGCGCATGCTGTCGCCCGCCACGCGCAGTGCGAAGAGGTGCTCCCCCTTGCTGCGGCGTGTCACGGCGACATGTCCGTCGGGCTCTTCGATCGCGGCGGTCAGCCCACCGGCCTGTACGCGGCCGACCAGTGGCACGAGCGCCGGCACGGCGACGCCGTGGCGGCCGCCGGGCAGGCGGTAGCCGCGGGCGATGCCTGGATCCTTGGCCAGCCGGCCGTCGGCGACGAGCCGCTCGAGGTGCGTGCGGGCGGACTCGACGGCGCGTAGCCCCGCGGCCTGCTGGACTTCGCGCACGGTCGGCGGCCGACCGGCGAGGAGCCGTTCTCGGACGAAGCGATAGATGCGTTCCCGGGTCTCTCCGCGTGGTCGGGGCATACGGACATCGTAGCACCCGAGACAGACAGATGTCCGTATGCGCGTTGCGGCGTCGTGCCCCCCCCTGTCTCCGGCGGGGATCGCGCCCGCGGACGCCGGCGCTGGATCACGGCGCCTCGGTGGCGCCGATCGGCCGCCGCCGCTGCCGCAGGCGGACGCCGAGGCCGAGCAGACCGAGTGCGAACAGCGCCCACGTCGCGGGCTCGGGGTTGCGCGCGACGCCGAACGTGAGGCGGTCCGCCGCCCAGCGATCGGTGGTGCGGCCGACGAGCACGACGGCCTGATCGAAGGCCACGCCGCCGCTCGCGGGGTTGGCGACGACGCCGAGGAAGTGCGCCGACGAGTTGCCGCCGTCCGGCGTGAGCGCGAACGTGGTCGCGTAGACGAGCAGTCCCGCGGCGTACAGCCGCAGTTCGCCCTCGCTGCCGACGTCGGCCTCGAAGTCGATGAGATCGACGCCGAAATGGCCG
>JAJRVY010000116.1 GCA_024277065.1 Planctomycetota bacterium | reverse complement strand
GGGTGATGCGCGGGACCGCTTCCTCGAGCGTGTTAGTTGCGCTCGAGCCTGTTAGTTGCGGCCGTCCCTTCCGGTCGAGGGGGCTTGCGCTACCATCCCCTGCGGTCCGGCCCGGCTCCCGTGGCCCGGCTTCTCTGGCCCCGCTTCTTCGTCCGGCATCCGGCAAGGTGACGATCCGATGAACCTGCTCCAGCAACTCAGCGAGCTCCAGGCCAAGCACGGCTGGCTCTCCGAGGAGACGCTGCGCACCTTCAGCGCCGACACGCGCATCCCGCTCTACGAGATCCAGGCGGTCACGAGCTTCTATCCGCACTACCGCCTGAAGCCGCCCGCCAAGGCGCACGTCAGCGTGTGCCGCGACGCCTCCTGCCATCTCGCCGGTTGTGACCGCTACCTGCGCGAGATCAAGGAGGGGCTGGCCGGGGACTTCGACGTCGAGGTCCACGAGGTCTCGTGCCTGGGGCGCTGCGAGTCGGCCCCCGCCGCGTGCGTCGACGACGTGCCCCTGCTCGGATGGAGCGCGGCGGACGTCGTCGCGGCCGCCGCCGGCGACAAGGAGCTGCCGCCGGATGAACCGACCACGGCGCCGCGCGCGTGGCCGGTCGATCCGTATGGGACGAGCGACGACCACTACGGCGAGCTGCGCGCGTGGCTGGGCAAGCGGGACGAGGCGCGGGCGGCGATCCCCGGCCTCTTGCAGGCGGCGGGCCTCAAGGGCATGGGCGGCGCCGGGTTCCCCACCGGACTCAAGTGGCAGTTCGTGCGGGACGCCGCAGGCGACACGAAGTACGCCGTGGTCAACGCCGACGAGTCCGAGCCGGGCACGTTCAAGGACCGCGTGATCCTCGAGGAGCTGCCGCACCTCGTCATCGAGGGCCTGCTGCTCGGCTGTCTCGTGACGGGCGCCACCGAGGGCATCGTCTACATCCGCCACGAGTACGGCCGCGAGCGCACGGCGATCCTGCGCGAGATCGAGCGCGTGCGTCAGATGGGACTGCCGGACGACCTCGGCGTGAACCTCACGGTGTTCGTCTCGCCCGGCGGCTACATCCTCGGCGAGGAGACCGCGCTCATCGCGGCGCTAGAAGGCGGACGCGGCGAGCCGCGCAACAAGCCGCCGTTCCCCACGACGCACGGCATCCACGGCAAGCCGACGCTGATGAACAACGTCGAGACCTATTGCTTCGTGCCGGCCGTCCTGCGCGAGGGCGCCGAGGCCTGGAAGGCCCACGGCGTCCGCGACGGCGCGGGCTGGAAGTTCCTGTCGGTCTCCGGCGACGTCGAGAGGCCCGGCGTCCACTGCGTGCCGCTCGGCATCACGCTGCGCGAACTCGTGGACGAGCACTGCGGCGGGATGAAGGACGGCAAGGAGATGAAGGCCTTCTGCCCCGGCGGCGCGAGCGCGCCCTTCCTGCCCGCGGCGCTGGCGGACACGCCGCTCGAGTGGGGCGCCGTGCAGCGCGCCGGCAGCATGCTCGGATCGGGGGCCGTCATCGTCGTCGCCGAGGGCACCGACATGCTCGCGCTCGCGGCCAACGTCGTGCGCTTCTTCCGCAACGAGTCGTGCGGCAAGTGCGTGCCCTGCCGCGTGGGCAGCGAGAAGGCCGTCGAGATCCTGGACCGCGTGCTGGACGGCCGCGGCGACGGCCACGACCTCGACGTCTTCGACGATCTCGACGAGACGCTGCGCCTGACGTCGATCTGCGGTCTCGGCCAGGTCGTGCTGAACCCCGCGATGAGCGTGCTGAAGCACTTCCCGGACGACGTCGCACGGCACTTGGCGCCCAGAGCGGGAGATGCGTAGCAACGTGCCCCTCTCCGGCGACCCGCAGCCGATCCTGAGGCGCTGGCTGCCGCACATCCTCATGCTCGTGGCGATCGTCGCGAGCATGGTGCTGCTCGGCTACGTCGTCGCGCCGCTCTTCGAGCCGATCCTGCTCGCCGCGGCGCTGGCCATCCTCACCTACCCCGTGCTCTTCGACCCCCTCGAGCGGTTCCTAGCCAGGCACGCTCCGGCACTCGAGGACGAGCTGCGGCGACGCATCGCCGGGGTCGGCGCCACCGTCGCCCTCGGCGCCGCGATGATCGCGCCGATCGTCGCGCTGATCATCGGCGCCGTGGGCTCCCTGAAGGGCGTTCTCGAACTCGGTGTCGGGGTCGTGATGCGCAACCCCGAACAGCTCGACAAGCTCCAGTCCCTGATCCAGTTCGAGGTGCAACGCCTGAGCGCCATCTACCCCAAGCTCGACCTGGGCAGCCTGGACATCGCGCTGACCGTGCGCGAGTTCCTCGGTGAGGCGCTCGACATGAGCACGGCGTTCCTGTCGTTCATCGCGTCGGGCACCGGCGCCGTGGCGCAACTCGCACTGGCCATCATCGCGCTCGCCTTCTTCTACGTCGAGGGGCCGCGCGTGACGCGCGCCATCCTGCACTACTCGCCGCTGCGCGTCGATCAGCAGGAGTCGCTGCTGCGCACGCACCGCGCGACGGTCCTGCGCCTGCTCAACGACACCATCGCCAACGCCGTGGTCAAGGGACTGCTGCTCGGCGCGATCATCTGGGCGGTCAACGACCTGCTCGTCCTCGACCCGTTCCTGCCGCTGCCGTTCGTAGCCGTGGCCATCGTCGCCGGCGTGATCACGCTGCTGCCGCTGGTCGGTGTCACCGTCGTCTGGCTGCCACTCGCCGGTCTCTACTGGTCCAAGGGCGAGGTGGTCGCCGCGGTGGAACTCGCGATCCTCTGCTGGGGGGTGAACTTCCTGCTCGAGCGTATGCGCGACCGCATCAGCCGGCGCATCGACACGAGCTCGTCGTGGCGCTCGTTCCTGCTGTTCCTCGGGCTGATCGGCGGACTGCTCTCGTTCGGCGTCAAGGGCCTCATCATCGGCCCCATGGCCGTGGTCCTCGTCTCGACGGTCTGCAGCTCATGGCTCCCGCTCTACGGCGGCGACGGCAACGCCCCGGCCATCCCCGATCCCGGCCCTGATCCCGCCCCGGCCGACGCCTGACGGCTCACGCGCCCGGCCCGGCCAGCAGGAAGTCGCGCACGGCGCACACCCGCAATCCGCGGTCGTCGCGCTCCGGCAGCGGGCCGCAGTGGCGCCGGTCGCCCGTGACGAGCACGTCGGCGGGGAACGTGAGCTGGCCACGCGGTGAGATCTGGACGAGTTGCGGTCCGGAGTCGCGATCGACATGCAGGAAGCGTCGCGCCGGGGGCCACCGACGTCTATTCGGATTCCCCTACTCTCTGCGTTTCCGCGGCGAGTCGTTCGAGGGCGTCCAGTTCGGACCGGATGTGCGCGACGATGCGCCCCGGGTCGGGCACGAGCCCGGCGTCGGAGGCGACGCCGACGCGCACGGTCCCGGCGTACGAGAAGATGCTGACGCCGAGCCCCGCGTCCCCCGACTGCGGCACCCAGAACAGCACACCGTCCACCTCGCCGCCGGCCATGCGCAGGCGCCGCCGCGGGCCGGGTACGTTGGTCATCACCGCGGAGATCTTGCTGCCGAAGATGCGCATGATCACGCGCTGCGCCACGCGCGGCATCCAGCCCATCATGCGCAGGATGCCCAGCACGACGATCGGTTCGGTGGAGCGCTTGAGGCCGTCCAGCCGCCGCTTGAGCACCGCGAGCCGCTTGCGCGGATCCGCGATCCCTACCGGCAGCGCGACGAAGATCAGCCCGAAGCAGTTGCCGAGCTTGCCCATGTGCCGCTCCGGGCGCAGGTTGACGGGCACGGCGGCGCGCAGGTCGAGGTGCTCGACGGCGTCCCCGCGCTCGACGAGGTAGCGACGCAGCGCGCCGGCGACGGCCGTCAGCAGCACGTCGTTGATGGTCGCGCCGAGCGCGTCCTTCGTGCGCCGCACGGCGCCCAGGGGCAGCGCAGGCGTCCACGCCACGCGCTTCTCGAGACCCAGCCGGCCCTTCAGCACCGTGCGCGGATCCGGCGGCCGGAAGGTCATGCGCGCAAGCGACACGACGGCGTCGAGTCCGAGCAGGACGCGCGTCAGCAGGCCCTCGACACGCGGTGCCGCGTGCGGCACGGGCGGCGCGGCGCCGTCCGCCTGCTCGGTCATCGAGAGCACCACCTGCATGAGCGCGATGCCGTCGCCGATGCAGTGGTGCAGCCGGCCGACGACGGCTGTGCCGCCGGCGCAGTTCTGCACGACGTGGAACTGCCACAGCGGGCGCGACGCATCGAGCGGCCGGCTGAGCAGGGCGCTGACGTGGCGCTCCATGGCCGCCTTGTCGCCGGCGTCCGGAAGGCGCTCCTCGACGACGTGATGCTGCAGGTCCACGTCGTCCACGAGTTCGTAGCGCGCGCCGACGAAGCGGCCGGGGATGACGCGCTCACGGAACCGCCGATACCCGAGCAGGCGCTCGGCGAAGAGCTCGCGAATACGCGCGGCGGCGATCGGTTCGGCGAAGAAGAAGAGGCCGGTCACGACCATCAGGTTGGTCGGCGCGTCCATACGCAGCCACGCTGCATCGACCCCGGGCATGCGGCGGCTCACCATGGCGACATTCAATCACCCTCGCGCCGGGACGTCGCCTCTCAGAGCGTGAGCAGGACTCCCACGCGGCGCCGAGCACGCGACTTGCGCGGATCCGAGCCTGGGATTGTCGCAGCGTCCAGCGGCGCAAGTCGCGCGCCGCAGTTCCGCTCGTCCGTGGAGCCCGACGGACGGCGTCGGCGCGCACCCGGGATTCCTGCTCACGCTCTCAGTTCGACGCCGAGCGTCGCAGCGTGCGGTACACTCCTGTCGGGTCGATTCGCTCAGGGAGAGAGAGAAGGTGAAGGACCACGAACGCGTTGACGGTGGCGACTGGGAAGCCGTGCGACGACGTGACGCGCTGGCGCGGGCCGACGCACGCCGCGACGACGAGGCGGCGCGCGAGGACGTGCTGCACACGTACCTCGCACATCGCGAGCACCTCGAGCCGCAGACGCCCGAGGGGACCGAGCGCCTGCGCTTCCTCCTGGAGCACGTGCCCCGCACCACGACCGGGCTGGAGGACGTGTTCGCGCGCGCCGCGGCGGTGGCGCTCGATGCCGACGTCGCCGACCGCGCCCTCATCGCCGCAGCGGCGTACGCGCTGCAACGCTCCGACTCCGAGACGGCCTTCGTACGCCTGCGCGACGCGCTGCGCCGCCGCCGCGGCAGCAATACGACGCTCGAGCGCTCGGCTTGCATCAACCTGGCCCGGGCGCTGCAGGTGGAGAACCGCAACACCGAGGCGCTCCTGGTCGCGCGCCGCGCGGTGTCGCTGGCGGTCTCCGAGAACGACCCGCACGGCACCATCGCCGCGCGCTGCGTCCTCGCCGCCGCACTCGTCGATCTGGGCGAGCTCGCGCGGGCGATCACCGTCACGGACTCCATCGGCGTCCTGCTCCCGGAGGGTGACGATGCGCAGAGCATCGCCGTGCGCGCCATCCTCGCGCGACTGCGCGCGGACATCGCGCATCGTGACGGACGCCTCGACGAGGCCATCTGGCGGCTCGAGGTGCAGTTCGCCCGCGAGAACTCCCACGACGCCGCGCGCCGCGTCGAACATCAAAAGCACCGCGCCCGCATGCTCCTCGAGGCCGGCCGCACGGGAGCGGCGAGCCACGCCGTGCGACTCGCGCGCGCGGCCACGCCCGACGGCGGGCGGAAGGACGCCTATTTCGCCGTGATCGAGGCCCAGATCGCCGTCGCCGAGGACGACATCGTCGCCGCACGAGAGCTGGCCAGACGCGCCTTCGACGACCTCGCGGCGCTGGCGGACACGCCCGGGCCGCATCGTTTCTGGACCGGCAAGCTGGCCGACGTCTTCACGCGGCTCGGCGACGTCGATCGTGCGCGACGCTGCCTCGAGATCCTCGCCACCGAGCGCCTGGACCAGGTCGCGCGCGTCGATCGCTCGGCCCGCGACATCCCGGAACTGACGGGCGAGATCAGCCCCGAGGATCGGCTCATCCTGCGCCACGCCCGCGAGCGGGCGCTCATCGAGAGCCGCGACACGCTGGCCGCGTTCGCGAGTCTGCTGGCACCCGCCATCCGCGACGGTGACGTGCGCGCGCTGACGCTCGTGGCGGCCGACGACGACATGATCCGCGTCTGCGCCTCGTGCGCACGCGTGGCCGGCCGCGACGGCCGCTGGCTTCCCCTCGGACACATGATCCCGGAGTCCGGCGCGATCCGCGCCACGCACGGCATGTGCCCCGACTGCGTCGCCGACTCCGCCACGCCCCTCACGACATGACCCGTGACGACGTGCCTCGCGCCCGCGGGAGCGGTGGCGCGCCCCGTCGCGGCGCCGTCCTCTGCGGCGGTCGCAGCCGCCGCATGGGCCGCGACAAGGCGTGGCTGCCGTTCGGCGGCGAGCGCCTGTTGCAACGGGCCGCGCGCATCGTCGCCGGGGCCGTCGGCGCGGGCCGTGTGGTCGTCGTCGCGCGTCCCGGACAGACGTTGCCGGCGCTCTCCGGCGACATCACCGTGCTGCGCGACGACGTACGCGATCAGGGGCCGCTCGGGGGGCTCGTGCCCGCCTTGCGCGAGGACGACGACGCTCCCTGCTTCGTCACCTCGTGCGACGCGCCGCTGCTGCGCGCGGAGGTCATCGACCTCCTGTTCGCGGCGCTCGGCGACGCCGACGTCGCCGTCGCCGAGGCCGCGGGCTACGTGCATCCGCTGTGCGCCGTGTACCGCCCTCGCGTCCGCCCCCTGATCGAGTCCATGATGGCCGCGCGGCGCCTGCGCCCCGTCTTCCTCTACGACGAGGTGCCCACCGTGCGCGTCGGCGAGGTCGCGCTGCGCGCCGTCGATCCGCATCTCCACTGCCTGCGCAACGTGAACGATGCCGACGCCTACGAGATGGCCCTCGCCGCAGCCTTCCCGGAGGTGCGCATCGAGTTGTTCGACATCGCCCGCGCGCGCGCCGGAACAGCGTGCGCGACGGTTCGCGCCGCAACTCTCGGCGGCGCCCTGCTCGCCCTCGCCGACGCCTGCCCGGCGCTCGTCCCGGGCGTCCTGACAGCGGACGGCGGTCTCGCGCCGCACTGGCGCGCGAGCCTCGGCGGCGAGCGTTTCATCGACGACGCGGCCGCCGTGCTCCCCCCGCACACGCCCATCCTGCTGCTGAGTGCGCTCGCGGGCGGGTAGTGTCGCGCGCCGCATGACGACGCAGCACGGCGGACACCACGGGCGCTACCTCCACGTCGATCTCTCGACGGGGTCGTCGCGGCACGTCGCGATCCCGCGCGACGTCGCACGGCGCCTGATCGGGGGCGTCGGCATCGGCGCCTGGCTGCTCGGGCGACACGCACCGCCGGGAGTGGCCCCCCTGGACGCAGCGGCGCCGTTCGTCGTCGCTCTCTCGCCGCTCGTCGGCACGCCGCTCACGACCTCCGCCAAGTTCGCGGTGGTCGCCAAGTCGCCGCTCACCGATCGCATCGGCGACGCCCTCGCGAGCGACCGCTTCGCTGTCCTCTTGAAGGGCTGCGGCGTGGACGCTCTCGTCGTCACCGGCGCCGCGGCGGACTGGTCGCTGCTCATCGTGGACGAGGACGGTGCACGCCTCGAGCCCGCAGCGGACCTCGCCCTGCTCTCGGCGCAGGCGGCCGAGGAGCGCGTGCGCGAGCGACGCGGGGATCACTGGCGGTTCTTCGGCATCGGCCCCGCCGGCGAACGCCTCGTCCACTTCGCGACCGTGTCCGGCGACTCGCGGCACGCCGGACGCGGCGGCCTCGGGGCCGTGCTCGGGAGCAAGCGCATCAAGGGCATCGCCGTGCACGGCACGCGCCGCACGCCGCTCCACGACAGCGAGCGTGTCGTGGCGCTCGCGCGCGCGCTGTCCGAGCGCTCCCTCGGACCCGGCACGGCCAAGTACCGCGAGCTCGGCACCGTCACGAACCTGCTCGTCATGAACCGCCTGAACGCGCTCCCGACGCGCAACTTCACGTCCGGCTCGTTCGAGGACGCCGAGGCCATCTCGGGCGAGGCGCTGCACGCCCTGCCGAGCGTCCGCAAGCACTGCGCGTCGTGCACGATCGGTTGCGAGCACGTCTTCGAGACGGGGAGCGGCACGCGCGTGCGCATGGAGTACGAGAGCCTCTTCGCACTCGGGCCGCTCTGTGGCATCGCCGACCGCGACGCGATCCTCAAGGCGGCCGCCCTCTGCGACGACCTGGGCCTCGACGTCATCTCGGCCGGCGGCACGATCGCCTTCGCCATGGAGTGCCGCGAGCGCGGCCTGCTCGCCGGCCACGAGGACTTCGCCACCGTGCCGGGCTTCGGCGACGCCGAGGGGCTGCTGCGCATGCTCGCCGACATCGCGGCGCGGCGTGGCGCGGGCGCGGCGCTGGCTGAGGGTTCGCGGCGACTGGCCCGGCGTCTCGGCGGCGAGGCGCCCGGCCTGGCGCCCCACGTCAAGGGGCTCGAACTCCCGGGCTACGAGCCACGGGCCATGCAGACCATGGCCCTCGGACTCGCGGTCTCCGCGCGCGGGGCCGACCACAATCGCTCGGGCGCCTACGAGGCCGACCTGCGCCCCGGCGCCGACCGCTTCACGGCGGACGCGGACAAGGGGCCCGCGGCGGCCGCCTCGGAGGTACGCGCGGCCGTGCTGGACAGCCTCATCCTCTGCAAGTTCCTGCGCGGTGCCCTCGACGACGTGCTCGCCGAGGGCGCCGCGATGCTCGCCGCCGTGACGGGCTTCGACATGACGCGCGACGAACTCGAGGAGGCCGGCCGGCGCATCGTCGCGCTGCGCAAGCTGTTCAACGCCCGCGAGGGCTGGACGGCGGCCGAGGACACGCTGCCGGCGCGCATCCTCGCCGAGCCGCTGGCCGGCGCGGGAACGGGCGCGCGCACGAACGAGCCCGGGATCGGTGTCACGTTGAGTGCCGAGGGCCTCACTCGTATGATCGCAAGTTACTACGCCGCCCACGGTTGGACCGACCGTGGCGAGATCCCCGCTGGGCTCGTGGAAGCGCTGCTGCTCACGGATCTCGCCCCCTGCTCCGAGGACCCTCGATGATCGCCGCGCCGCCGCCCCACTCCGACGCGACCAAGCGCACCGTCACGCTCACCATCGACGGCCGTGAGATCACGGTTCCCGAGGGCACGAGCCTCCATGACGCGGCGCGCCTGCTCGGCATCGAGATCCCGGTCCTCTGTCACACCGCGAAGCTGCGGCCGGTGGGCGTCTGCCGCATGTGCGTCGTCGAGGTCGAGGGCGCGCGCACGCTGCAGGCGTCGTGCATCCGCCCCTGCGAGGACGGCGTCGTCGTGCGCACCGACAGCGACGTCGTGAGGCGCACGCGCCGCACCCTGCTCGAACTGATGATGGCGGATCAGCCCGCCGCGTCGGCGCGCGAGGCGTCCACCGGCGACGACGAGCTGCTCGCCCTCGCGCGCGAGCTCGGCGCGAACCGCGCGCGATTCCCGTCCGGAGCCGGGCGCCCCGCCGACATGTCGTCGCAGGTGATCGCCGTGGACCACCAGGCGTGCATCCTCTGCGACCGCTGTGTGCGCGCCTGCGACGAGGTCCAGGTCAACGACGTCATCGGCCGCAGCGGCAAGGGCTACGGGACGCGCATCGGCTTCGACCTCGACCTGCCCATGGGCGACTCGACGTGCGTCGCGTGCGGCGAGTGCGTCGCCGCCTGCCCCACGAGCGCGCTCACGAACAAGCCGATCACGGGTGAACCGGCCGCCGGTGAGCCGGCGCAGGGCGCCCGGCCGGCGGCGCTGCGGCAGGTCGAGTCGGTCTGCCCCTACTGCGGCGTCGGCTGCGCCGTCACGCTGAACGTGGACGCCGCCGCCAATCGCATCGTCTCGAGCGAGGGCCGCGAGAGCGGCGCGACCGACGGGCGGCTGTGCGTCAAGGGCCGCTACGGGTTCGACTACACGAGCCACCCCCACCGCCTCACCAGGCCGCTCATCCGCAAGGATTCCTGCTACCCCAAGCGCCCGCTGACCGCCGACATGTCCGGTGACGACGACGGCACGCGCGAGGGCCGCGACCTGTTCGACTACGATCGCGCGCTGTCCGCGTTCCGCGAGGCGACGTGGGACGAGGCGCTGGATCTCGTCGCCAAGAAGCTGCTGGCCATCAAGGAGAGCGCCGGGCCGGGCGCCCTCGCGGGCTTCGGCAGCGCCAAGTGCTCCAACGAAGAGGCGTACCTCTTCCAGAAGATGGTGCGCGCGGCGTTCGGCACCAACAACGTGGACCACTGCACGCGCCTCTGCCACGCGTCGTCGGTGGCCGCGCTGCTCGAGACGATCGGCTCCGGCGCGGTGACGACCGTGTACCGCGACATCGAGAACTCCGACGTCGCGCTCGTGACGGGCACGAACACGACGCACAACCACCCCGTCGCTGCGACGTTCTTCAAACAGGCCGCGGCGAACGGAACGAAGATCATCATCGTCGATCCGCGCCGCCCGGACCTCGCCGACCACGCGTTCGAGTACGTGCGCATCCGGCCCGGCTCCGACGTCTCGTTCTACAACGCCGTGATGCACGTGATCCTCGCGGAGGGTATCGAGGACCGCGCCTACATCGAGCGGCACACGGAGAACTTCGACGCGCTGAAGGAACTCGTGGCGCGCTACACGCCCGAGGTGGCCGCGAAGATCTGCGGCGTGGACGCCGCGTGCATCCGCCGCATCGCGCGCACCATCGGCGGCGCCGCGGCGATGATCACGTTCTGGGGGATGGGCGTCAGCCAGCACGTGCACGGCACGAACAACGCGCGCACGCTCATCAACCTGTGCCTGCTGACCGGCAACATGGGCCGCGCCGGCGCGGGCCTGCACCCGCTCCGCGGCCAGAACAACGTGCAGGGCGCGAGCGACGCCGGCCTGATCCCCATCGTCTACCCCGACTACCAGGCCGTCGGCAACGAGAAGGTGCGCGAGAAGTTCGAGAAGGCGTGGGGCGTGCCCCTCGACCCGCACGCGGGCAAGACCGTCGTCGAGATCGCCCACGCCGCCGAGAAGGGCGAGCTGAAGGGTCTCTACGTCATGGGCGAGAACCCCTTCCTCTCGGACCCCAACGTCGGGCGCGCCCGCGACGCGTTCTGCAACCTGGAGTTCCTCTGCGTGCAGGACATCTTCCTGACCGAGACGGCCGAGGTGGCCGACGTCATCCTGCCGGCGTCGTCCTACTTCGAGAAGACCGGCACGTACACCAACAGCGACCGCCGCGTGCAACTCGGGCAGCCCGCGCTCGCGATGCCCGGCGAGGCGCGCCTGGACCACGAGATCCTGTGCGAGGTCATGACGCGCATGGGCTACGACCAGCACTTCGACACGATCGAGGACGTGTTCCGCGAGTTCAGCGACCTGACGGAGTCCTACGCCGGCCTGCGCTACGAGCACCTGCGGGGGCGTGGCAAGCTGTGGCCGTGTCCCGATCCGGAGAACACCGACGGCACGGCCGTCCTGTTCGGCGACGGCTTCCCGACGGCCTCGGGCCGCGGCAGGTTCGCGCCCGCCGAGGTCATCCCGCCGGCCGAGCTGCCGGACGACGCGTATCCGTTCGTCCTGAACACCGGCCGCGTGCTGGCGCACTGGCACACCGGGACGATGACCCGCCGCGCCCGCAAGCTCGACGCCATCGCCTCAGAGGCACTCTGCGAGATGAACCCCGGCGACGTCGCCGCGCTCGGCGTCGCGGACGGCGACATGGTCCGTGTGACGTCGCGCCGCGGCTCGATCCGCGTCAAGGTGAAGGCGCGCGCGAAGGTCGCGCCGGGCGGCATCTTCATCCCGTTCCACTTCCGCGAGGCGGCGGCCAACCTGCTCACGCACGATGCGCTCGATCCGTCGGGCAAGATCCCGAGCTTCAAGTTCTGCGCCGTGAAGGTGGAGCCCGCGTAGCGGGGCGCATCGTGACAGAGAACTCCCCCCGCGGGCCGGTCTCCCGCATCGAGGTCGAGGCGCGATCCTACGAGATGGACGCCTACGGCCATCTCAACCAGGCCGTCTCCGTGCAGTGGTTCGAGCACGGCCGCCTGGTCCACCTGCGTGAGCGCGGCATGACGTACGCGTCGATCCCCGAGGAGTTCGGCGTGCACGTCATGGTCCTGCTCCAGGACATCACGTACCGCGCGCAGATCCTGCTCGGCGATCGTCTCCACATGACCACCCGCATCACCCGCTGCGGCCGCACGTCGTTCACGTGGGAGCACGAGCTCGTCCCCACGGGCGGCGGCCCCCCCGCCACGGTCGCCACGGTCACGATGGTCTGCGTCGGCCCCGGCGGCCGCGCCGCCCCGATGCCCGACGCGCTACGCCGCAAGCTGACCGCGGCACCGTAGCCCGCACAGGCGTCTTGCGCCGCTCTCGCGCCGTGCGGCGCGCGGAGCCTGCTTGACGCCGGTCAAGGAAGACGTTGCGTGACTCCCGTCTCCTGCATCATGGGCGCATCCCGGTCGGGGCGCCGCGGCGGAGACGTGATGAGCGAGTACGAGAGCAGGACCGGCAACACATCGCGTGACAAGGCCCTTGCGGGCTGGCGCTCGCCGCTGGGCACCTGGGTCACGTCCAGCCTGGCGATCCAGGCACTGACCGGCCTCTGGCTGTACGTCGCGCCGTTCTCCGTCGCCTCGCAGGTGCAGCTCCTGCTGCACGTGGTGCTCGGGCTGTCCACGCTCGTGCCGCTGGCGATCTACCAGAAGCGGCATCTCGCAGCGTGGTGGCGGCAGCGCGTGACGGCCGAGATGATCCTCGGCTACGCGCTCCTCGCGGCGGTCGCGACGTGCGTCGTGACGGGCTTGGTCGTCACCTGGCAGTCCGCCGCCGGCCCGCGGCTCGGACCGACCTGGGACCTCGTGCACCTCATCTCCGGCATCGCCGCGACGGTGCTGCTGCCCGTGCACCTCGTGACCGCCGCGCTGCGCCGTCCCGGCGCGGTCGATGCGGCCCTCGCCGCCGCGCGCCGGGCCTTCGTGCTACGCGGCGCGTGGGCGCTGGCGGCCGCCGCGGCGCTGGTGTCCGTCGCGTCGTTCGCGCTGCGCGCGCCGGGCGGCACGCGCGACGTGCCCGAGGGCTACGCGATCCCGGCGTACGTCGCGGACAACCCCGACTTCGCCGGCAACCCGTTCGCACCGAGCAACGCCCGCACCGACGGCGACCGGATGGTGGACCCGGCGCTGCTCGCCGGGTCCGAGGGCTGCGGCGCCCCGGGCTGCCACGACGAGATCCTCGCCGAGTGGCAGCCGAGCGCGCACCGCTTCGCGGCGATGAACGCGCCGTTCCAGTCGGTGCAGCGGGCGTTCGCCGCCGACCGCACGCCCGCCGAGACGCGCTACTGCGGCGGCTGTCACGACCCCATCTCACTGTTCGCCGGCGCCAAGGACCTCTCGAACCAGGATCTCGCCGCCCCGGGCATGCAGGAGGGCATCTCCTGCATCGCCTGCCACAGCATCTCGGCCGCCGACTCACGCGGCAACGCCGACTACCGTCTGACGCCGCCGCAACCCTACCTCGGCACGAACTCCGAGGGCTGGCGACTGTGGGTGTCGCACTTCCTCGTCCGCGCCTACCCGCGCCGGCACCTGATCGACTACGACCGCAACATCCTGCGCACGCCCGAGTTCTGCGGCGCCTGCCACAAGCAGTTCATCCCCGAGGAGTTGAACGGCTTCGGACTCATCTCCGGCCAGAACCAGTACGACGAGTGGCTGAACGGGCACTGGCACAGCGAGGATCCCGAGACCGATCTGTCGTGCACGGACTGCCACATGCGCCTCGTGCGGAACTCGCGCGACCCTGGCAAGGGCGAGAAGGGCGACGCCCATCGCACCGAGGACGACGACGCGCATCGCCACCACGGCTTCATCGCCACCAACAGCTTCATCCCCGCCGTGCTACGGCTGCCGCACTGGGAGACGCAGGTGGCGCTGACCGAGGAGTGGGTGCGCGGCGAGACCGTGATCGAGGAGATCGACGACCGCTGGCCACGTGGGCCGGTGGCGTCCGTGGACTTCGTCGCGACGCCCGCGGCGGTGGCGGCCGGGTCCGAACTCGTGCTGCGCGCGACGGTCGTCAACCGCAAGGCGGGGCACAACTTCATCACCGGACCGCTCGACTTCGTGCGCTCCTGGATCCACCTGACCGTCACCGACGGGGCCGGGCGCGTGATCGACGAACGCGGCGCCATCGATCCCGAGACGCGCCACATCCTCGACGCACCGGGCGTGCCGCACACCGCGGCGTCCGGCAGCGGCGATGGCCGCGGCACGCTCGTACTCGAAGCCAATCCCGTGGACGCCGAGGGCAACGTGCTGGAGGAACACGAGCTCTGGCGCAAGGCCGGAGGGCGCGACAAGCGCGTCATCTTCCCGCGCCACACCGACGCCCATGTGTACCGCATCGACGTTCCGGCGGACGCCGTGGGGCCGCTGCGCGTCACAGCGCAGCTCCTGTTCCGCCGCTACCGGCAGCAGTTCCTGGACCTCGTCGTGCCCGACATGGAGCGCGAGAGCGGCACGTTCCAGCCCACGATCGTGCAGAGCACCGCGGAGGCGACCATCGACGTCCGCTCGCGGGACGCCGAGTGACGCAGGGCGCGGCGCGCACGCGCCGCCGGCTGTCGCGCGCGGCGCGCATCCGGCGCACGATCGGCGCCACGGTCGTCGGCCTCGCCGCCCTGACCGCGGCGGCGGTCTTGGTCGAGCGCTCGCGCGACACCGACCTCGTGGACGAGCGCGTGGGGGTCACGTCGCGCTTCCGCGCCGCCATTCCGGACGACGCCCCGCCGCTGCGCTTCACCGAGGTCGCCGCGGAGATGGGCATCCGCGTCGTGCACGGGGACGCGCCGCGGCGGCGCAACCTGATCGAGGACACCGGATCGGGTCTCGCATGGGGCGACCTCGACGGCGACGGCGACGACGACCTCTTCTTCGTGGACCTGGCCAGATCGGCGGGCGGGCGCGGCAACCGTCTCCTGCGCAACGACGGCGACCGCTTCACCGACGTCACCGACGCTGCGGGGATCGCCGACCCGGACGGCATGGGGATGGGCGTGTCGCTGGTGGACTACGACGCGGACGGCGACCTCGACGTCTACGTCACCAATGCGGGCGCGAACCGCCTGTTCCAGAACGCGGGCGACGGCACGTTCCGCGACGTGGCGGCGGAGGCCGGAGTCGCGGACCCGACGTGGTCCGTCGGCGCGGCGTGGGGCGACTTCGACGGCGACGGCCGGATCGATCTCTACGTCTGCGACTACGTGGACTACCCGGACGCGGGGCCGGGCGCGGAGATGTACGCCGGCGAGGCCGGTGGCGGCTACGTCGCGCCCCCGGCCCTCAATCCCAAGGTGTTCGCGCCCCTGCCCAACCGCCTCTTCCGCAACCGCGGTGACGGCACGTTCGAGGACGTGGCCGCGGCCCTCGGCGTGGACGACCCCACGGGGCGCAGTCTCGGCGCCACCTTCGCGGACCTCGACGGCGACGGACGCCTGGACCTCTACGTCAACAACGACGTCTCGACCAACCGGCTCTTCCGCAACGTGTCCACGCCCGGCGCTCCGGCGTTCGAGGACATCTCGACGCAGACCGGCACGGCGGACCCGCGCGGCTCGATGGGACTCTCCGTCGGCGACGTGTCCGGCGCCGCCGCCGCCGCGGGGGGCGGGCCCGACGGCCGCGCCGATCTCTTCATCACGCACTGGATCGCGCAGGAGAACGCGCTGTACGAGGGGTTCGTCTCGGCTACGGGCGCGCTGGTCTACCGCGACAAGGCGCGCGCGCTGCGGCTGGCCGAGATTGCAACGGCCATGGTCGGCTGGGGATCGGCGTTCGTGGACCTCGACCGCGACGGCCGCACCGACGTCGTCGTCGCCAACGGCAGCACCCTCGAGGACGAGAGCGACCTGACGCGGCTGCGCCCCCAGCCGCTGTTCCTGCTGTGGAACGGCGGCCGCCACTTCTACGACCTCGCGCCCGCCGCCGGCCCGGCGCTCGCGCAGCCCTGGGGCGCGCGTGGCCTCGCAGCGTCGGACTTCGACCACGACGGCGACGTGGACATCGCGGTGTCGGTCAACCGTGGACCGCTACTGCTCCTGCGCAACGACACGGAGGGCACCAACCGCTCTCTCGCCATCACGCTCGACGCCCCCGCCGCCGCCGTCTTCGGCGCCGTCATCACCGTGCGCTGCGACGACCGCGTCCAGCGCGTCTACGCCGGCTCCGACGTCTCCTACGCCTCGCAGCACTCGTCGCGCCACGTCTTTGGCCTGGGCGCGGCCGAGCGCGCGGACGAGGTCACAGTGCGTTTCACGGACGGCCGTGAGGCCCGCCTGAGCGACGTTCCCGCCGGAGACATCGTCGTCGCCCCGCCGGACGAGCACTGATCCACGAGTCGGCGCGCCGACGGCGAACGAAGGCTTCTTCCCAGCTCTCCCGCACACCGCGGGCGATCCGAAAAAAGAATCCGGAATGCGCTCAAGTCGTGCGCCGCCGCGACCCGACGAGGACGTAGCTGCAACACCCACGTGGGTCGGCAGCGCGAGGGTGATCGCCACGGCGATCGGTCGCGCTCCGGGACGGGGGTAGGACATTGACGACACGATCGCTCCGGGCCCGAGGCCCTGAGGAGACGGCCGGCCACGTGCTGGCGGCCCGCGGATTCCCGGCACGCTCACGCCGTCTGCGGCGCTACACGGCGCGCTTTGCTCCCGAACTCCGCGACGAGTTCCAGCGGCGTGCCCACGCGCGCATGCGGGTGCATCCCCGCGACGCCGTCGAGATCGCCCGCCTGGCAGTCATCGTCACCGAGCACATCGACGGCCCGGTTGCCCGCGCCCGCGCACTGAGCGCCTGGGCGCAGGCAGCCATGCTGGGCGGCGACCATCGGCAGGCGCTGCGCATCATCCGCAAGGCGGCGGATCTGTCGCTCGACGCTGCCTCCCCCGCCGCGGCCGAGATCGAAACACTGCGTGCCCAGGCCCTCATGCACCTCGAGCGCTACGACCAGGCCGCAGCAGCGATCGAACGTGCGCGCGCCGGCCATGACATGCGGGGCGATCGCAAGGGCCTGCTCTGGACGACGCTCGTTCTCGCGGACCTGGCGTTCCGCCGCGATGAGTACCGCGCGGCGCTGCGGCTCTTCTCGGACGCCGAGCGACTCGTCCAGGGCTCCGAGATGCCACGCGTACGCGCCGCCATCGCCTCCAATCGGGCAAACGCTCTGGAGGCTCGCAACCGGTTCCGCGCGGCCGAGCGCCAGTTCGCGATCGCCCGCGAGCTGTTCGAGAGCGAGGGGTGCGCGCACACCGTCGCGCAGGTGGACTACAACGCGGCGTACGCGGAAGGGCTGCGCGGGCGCTTCGCGTCGGCGCTGCGACGCTACTCCGCCGTCGGCGACCGTTTCGCACGGCTCGGCGACGAGCGCCACGGCGCGCACGTCGATCTCGACCGCGCCGAGATCTTCGTCCGGCTGAACATGCCCGCCGATGCGGGCGCGGCCGCCGAGCAATCGGAAGCGACGTTCAAGCGCCTGCGCCTGACGAAGGAAGCCACGCAGGCGTGCCAGGTCGTCGCACGCGCTGCGGCGCTCGGCGGCAATGTCGCCCTGGCGCACGAACGCTGGGAACGCGCAGCACGCTCATTCCGACGCCTGGGACTGAAGGAGCGCGCCTATCAGTGCCTCGTCGGCCGTGCCGAACTGTTGCGATCGGCCGGCGACTCGCGCGCGGCAGGGCGCATGGCGTCGCGCGCCGAGCGCGCGCGGCGTGGCGCCTGGCAGAACCCCGTCTCCCTCGCAGCGGTGGAGCTCCTGCGAGCGAGGATCGACCTCGACGAGGGTCGTCCACGCGAGGCCCTGCGTCGCTCCGCCGCCGTACTCGACGCCTGCCGCCGCGCCCATGCGCCCTGTGCGCGCATCGACGCCGAGCGCGTCCGCTGGCGGGCCCTGGCGGACATGGGAGAGACGAGCGCTGCGATCGATGCCTACCGCAGCGCGATCGAGGAGTTGGAGTCCTACCGTGGAGGTGTGCCCGCGGACGAACACATGATCGCGTTCCTCGCCGGACGCGCGGCACTGTACCGCGAGATCGTGGAACTACTCGCCGCCGCCGGGCGGGACCGGAGCGCGTTCGAGTTCGTCGAGCGCGCGAAGTCGCGGGCACTCGCAGACGCGCTGGGCGGTCGCGACGGTCGCAGGGAGAACGCGACCGCGGACGGATTGCTCGCCACGCGCGCACGGCACCTACGGGAACGGCTGTCGGCGGTGTACGGCCGCCTCATGCGGCGTGATGATCAGGGCTCCGCACGATCCGCGCGCGCCACGCAACGGGCTCTGGGTCAGGCCCGCTCGCTGGAGCGGGAGTTAACACGCGTGATCCGCTCCCAGCGTCTGGGCGACGCAACGCGCGTGCCGCTCGCGGCGGTTTCGGCGCCGACACTCGCCGAGGTCCGCGAGACGCTCGAGGCCGACACGACACTCGTCGAGTTCTTCATGACGGACGCGCACCTCTACACGTTCGTCGTGACGCCCACGGACCTGCACGTCTCACGACGGCCCGTCTCCCACGCCGCGCTGCGACGGCTCATCGAACAGCTCCACTTCCATCTCGCGAAGCACGAACGGCCCGAGCTGGCGGCGCCGGATCTGGTGCAGCGCGCGACGCGATCGGTGCTCTCGAGGCTGGCCGCCGCGACGCTGGACGACGTGGCGCCGCACCTGCACACGCGCCGGCTGATCATCGTCCCGCACGGCATCCTGCATCACGTGCCGTTCCACGCGCTGCCGTGGGGAGACGCGTACGTCACGGACCGCTTCGAGGTGCTCTACGCCCCCAGCGCAGCGGTCTACCGCTTCTGCGGTCTCCAGAGGGATCGCGCTCGTGGCGCGCCCGCCATCCTGGCGCTCCCGGACGAGGTCGCGCCGGCGATCGAGAACGAGGCGCGCTCGCTCAGCGAGCGCCTCGGCACGAACCGCGTGTTCGTCGGAGACGCGGCGACCTTCGATCGGCTCGCGACGGAGGTCCGCCGGGCGCGGATCGTCCACATCGCGACACACGGCATGTTCCGTCCGGATCAGCCGATGCTGTCGTCCATGCGCCTGGCCGACCGCTGGGCGAGCCTCTTCGACCTCGACCGGCTCCACGTGCGGAGTGAGCTGATCGTGCTCTCGTGCTGCGAGAGCGGCACGGCCGACGTCTCGGGCGGCGACGAGATCGTCGGCCTGACGCGCGGCTTCCTGTGCGCGGGCGCGCCGGCGCTGCTGGCCAGTCAGTGGCGCGTCGACGACGCGGTCACGACGGCGTTCATGACGCGCTTCTACGGCGAGCTGGAACGACGCGGCGACGCGGCCGAGGCCCATCGCGCAGCGATGGCGGCGATCCGCGCGCAACACCCCCATCCCTACTACTGGGCGCCCTTCTTCCTGACGGGGCGTCCGGTCAAATCACGTCCGAGGCCACACGGAGCGACGACCGGGCAGGGCTGCGCACAGCGCAGCGCCGGGTTCGTCTCTGGGTGTCGTGGCCGGAAGGAGCACGTATGAGTGGTTCAAGAATCGCGCGCTGGCGACGCGCCGGCGCGGCGGGGTTCGTCGTCCTCACCGCCGGCTTGCTGAGCATGCCGGCGGCCGCCGCGAAGCAGGGCAAGGCGAACGACCGGCGCCAACGACAGTCCAAGACGCTGACAGCCGGCAGCGACGCCTACTACGAGCTCGCGGGCACGAGCGATCCGACGAACATCCCGGTCGTGTCCTCCGATCTCGAGGCCGTCGCGGCCGTGATGCCGCCCGAGGTGCAGGTCTTCGCACCCCAGAGCTGGGCCCGCGCCACCGGGCGCGGCACCGTGGTCGCCGTCCTCGACGGCGGCTTCAATCTCCGCCACCGGGCGATCGCCGGGAACCTCGCTGCGCTCGCCTACGACGCGCTCACCGGGGAGGTCGTCGATGACGTGACGGACCTCGGGAATCAGTACGACGACGACCACGACGGCGTCGCGGACGAGGCCGTCGGCCACGGGACGTTCGTGGCGGGCATGGTGCTCCGCGTCGCCCCCGACGCGAGGATCCTGCCCATCCGCATCCGCGACGACGAAGGCTACGGGCTCGATGAGTGGCTCGTCCGCGGGCTGCAATTCGCCATCGCCCAGCACGTGGACGTCATCAATCTCTCGATCGAGTCGGACGCCGTCTGGAACGGCGACCTCCCACGGATGCTCGAGCGGGCGTCAGAGGCCGGCATCCCGGTCGTCATCTCGGCTGGCAACAACGCCAAGAAGCAGCTCCCCGACATGGCGTGGATGGCGCCGGCCATCATCGTCGGCGCGGTGGATCGAGCCGATCGTCTGGCCCCCTTCTCGAACTACACCGACAAGAAACCCTACGCGGGCGGCCCGCGCATGATGTTCGCTCCGGGTGTCGATCTCTACGGCCCGATCGGCGCCCCGGATGACGAGGCGGACGGCTGGTGGAGCGGCACGTCGTTCTCCGCTCCGCTCGTCAGCGGCGCCGTCGCGCTCATCCGGCAGACCTACCCGGAACTGCTGCCGAGTCAGATCGGCGACCTGCTCGCGGCGAGCGCAGACCCGGTCTACGACACCAAGGGCAGGCTCCTGAAGTACGTGGGGCGTCTGAACGTCGCCGCGGCGGTGTCACGATGATCCAGACGTTGACGCATCCCACGCACGACGACCTCGTTCGCTGCGCGACGACGATCGACCTGTCCGATCCACTCCTCATGCGTGTACGGCGTCACCTCGAGGTGGATCGCTGCGAGACCTGCGGCACAACGGTCCACGGACTCCTTTCGCGGTCCGTGAGAGCGATCCACAGGAGCCCCCTGCTGCGGCGCTGGATCCGCCCGCTGCACGCCCGGTCGAGGACGGGAACTCGCGTCGGCGCCGCCGCGGACTACCAGTTGGTCTGCTCGGTCGGTCCGTTCGCACTCGACGTCCTCGTGCGCGACTGCGAGACGGAGCGCGAGCTGCGCTTCGTCGGTCAGGTGACGCACGCGGGCCGCATCCACGAGCCGGTGGCCGAACTCGCGTTGCATCTCATCGGCATTCCCGCCGCGCCGGCAGACGATACGGCGACGGACCAGTTCGGTGAGTTCGCCCTCTCGTCCGCGCGGGACGGCATCTACGGGCTGCGCCTCGGCGCCGGTCTGGACGCGCCCTGCGTCATGGTGTGGGAAGGCTGGGAAGCATGACGATGACGCGCCGCGCCGCAAGACTGGTCTATGACTCGCACAGGTCCAGCGCGGCGATGGGCGTTCGTTCCGCCGTCGTCGCCGGGCGCTCCCTCGTGTTCCGGGGCGGGGAACTGACGATCGACGTGGTGATCCACACGAGCCGCGGCGCGTGGGGCTGCCACTATGGTCAGGTGATCCGCCATGCCGATGGATCCTCCATGATCGGCATCGACGTCGCGCTGGACGACGGCGATCCCGTGAAGACGGACGAGTGCGGCCAGTTCGTGGTCGCATGCGACGACGCACGCGCGGCAAGGGAGCTGCGCGTGGGCAAGGACGGCGACGTGCTCACGCTCGCACTCCCTGTCTGCTCGAACTGACGACCACGCCGCGACGATGGACCAGGTACGCCGCTCACCACGCGATCCCGCCGAGTTCACAGCCCGGCGGGTCGTCGATTCGTGCGCTGGCGACCATGCCGAAGCGCTCCGCCGCTTCGAATCGGAGCGCCGGACATGGGCCCGAGAGAAGGACATCCTCGTCGGAATGCTGGCGCAGCAACAGCGCGTGGCGCAAGCGGGCCTGATGACCTCGAGCCTCGCACACGACATCCGCAACCAAGCCCAGATGATGCTGTCCACCGCTGAGCTCTCGCTGATCTCGGACGGCGAGGAAGGGCTGAAGCTGGCCCTGCGCGACATCACGGACTACTGCTACGACATCGCGGAGACGACCGACGTGTTCCTGGCCTTCGCGCGGCGCAAGTCCACCATGGACCAGCAGCAGTTCGCGCTCGGCACCGTCATCGAGCACTGCCGGCGACTGGTCGCTCCATTGGCACGCAAGCACGGGGTCTCCTTCAGCGCGGGCACCACGGGCGACGGCTTCGTGCGGGGCGG
>JAJRVY010000115.1 GCA_024277065.1 Planctomycetota bacterium | reverse complement strand
CGGGAGAAAACCCGTTGAGGCAGAGGCTCGCCTGGGGCGGCCACGACGATCGCCCCGTCAGACTCCGACGGCGGCCACCGGCGCCCGAGAGCGCCCCGCATCACGACCCCGACGACGGCCCTCAAGCCACCGATCCGATGCACAAGTGAGCGTGTCGTCCATGCACAGGTGTCGTTTGCGGGGCCGGCGCTCCGACCGCGACGGCGGGCAGCGATGCACGGCGACGCCGCCATCGCGCTCTGCTCGCACCTGGCGCACGACATGGGCTCCGCTCGTCATCGCCCGCGACGGACGCAGGGCCTCGGACGCGGCGCGCGCTCCAGCCAGCGTCATGGGCGTTGACCTCGCCTCGTGACGATGCACTGCCATCGTCACCCGTCGCGCACAACGCGGCAACGCCGCATCACGATCGGACGCAGGCCGGCAACTCGAGTTGACTGCGCCTCGGGTTGGGCGATGGATGGCACGTCCAGCCACGCGGTCGCGCGAGACGGGCGAAGTCACGTCGATGCCGCGATTCAATCGGCGACGAGCCTGACGCTCGTCATCGTGCCCCAGCCGAGAACGTGAACCAGGCACGACATTTCGCAGCCCCCCGGCGCACGCAGGCCGATCCACCCCCTCCGGGCACTCGACTGGGCATCGGCTATTCCGGCGTCCCCTTCCACGGGGCGCCGGGGAGGCGCGCTACGAGGCGCTTGAGCACCGTGTCCATGGCCGCGTCGAAGTCCCATGCCATGCCGGGACGCAGCAGTGGCTCGATGTCGCACCGGAATCGTGACGCGCGACGCTTCCCGTGCAGATTCGCCTCGAACTCGGCTCGGCTGACGTCGCTCCCGCCGGCAGCCATGTACTGCCGGAAGCAACTGACCACCCGAGATGGATCGGCGAGCCCGCGGTCGAGGGCGAGCCACAGGTCGAAGAGGTCGCGGCCCTTCTTGCGCTGGTAGAGCGCGCGCAGTTTGGTCGCGAGCAACTCGTCGATCGCGAACGTGCTGATCGCCGCCGCTCCCCTGAACCAGCGATTGTCGATCCGGAACGGCACGCGCACGAGACCCAGGGTCGAGAAGTGCTCGCGCGTGTTGATCTCGATCTTGAGGCGCAATCGAATCGGCGGCTTGTCCTCCGAGTCGAAGCGGTAGAGCAGGTTGGCCGCCCCTCCTTCAGGTCACGCCGGGGCGTGCCGAGCCACGGGTCGAGTACCGCGCGCAGGGCGTCGAGCGTCGGCCCGATCGGTTCGGCGCCCGTTTGCACGAGGTCGATGTCCTCCGAGTACCGCGCGGCGGGCGTCACGTAGAGCTTGTAGAGCGATGTCCCACCGCGGAACGCAAGTCGCTCCGCAAGCGCCTCGTCCGCGAAGATCTGGACCAGCGCGCGGCTGATGACCAGATCCTGCTCGACCCACGCGTCCTGGCTCCACGGTGCCTGCGCACGCTACTCTGTGACGTACGCCGCGGGGATCACAGGTCGGGCTCCACGCTCACGTTTACGACGACTTTCCAGCGGGAATCGCTGCGGCATCCGGTCGCGGGAGCCGACGGAGCGAGAGCGACCGGGAACGGGCCGCGTGACGCGACGATCGGCTCGAGGACGTCGGCCGGTCCGGACGCGTCGACGAGCGCAAGCAGGTAACCGAGCCGTTGCGCCCAGGTGCAGGGGACGCGTCGTGCCTCCGCGGCGAGCGTGGCCGTGTCGAACGACTCGGCGAGTTCGGAGAGGACCGTCGCCACGTTGTCCAGCCCCCCTGCGTGCTCGGGGTAGCCGACGAGCTCGAGCGCCGTCGCCTCGGCGGAAGCGACCCGCAGGACGCCGCGTGGGGTGTTGCGCTCCACGACGCGCGTCTCCTCCATGTCGCCGCGCGCAACGAACTGGACGCTGACCCCGCCGCAAGCGACCGGTCGGCGGCGCTTGCGCACCATCACCTGAAAGACATGCGGCTTCTGGTGCGCAGCGCCGTGGTACGCGGCGGCGGTGAGCAGCGCCGCGTAGTAGGGCTCCCCGGGGTGCCGCGTCAGCTCGGGGACGAACTGGTCGGCCGGGAGGCACCCCAGGCGCCTGTACTCCGGCGGGACGATCACGTGGAAGCCGCGATGCGGGTCCACGACCTCGCCCTTCTCGCGGATGCGCCGCAGGACGGCGCGCGTTGCCGTGATCGAGCGACCGAGAGCCTGGACTGCCTCCTGGGTGGAGAAGCAGTACCGACCCCGGCTCTGGAGATCCTGGAGGAAGTCGCTCGCGGACGGCATTGGAAGTCTTCGAGCGCAGAAGATAACACATTGTGTGACGTTTTACGCCTGATGACTCGCGAGCGGGTGAGGCTCGCCAAGCCGGGCGCCAGTGCCCTACGTCGCCAGCGCCTGCCCGTGGATGGACGGCGCAAGCGTCGCCGGATCCTCCACGAACACCGTCGCGCCGGGTCGAGGGGGCGCAAGATCAAAGGGTCGAAGGGGCAATGCCGTCCGCGTCCCCCCGACGATCTCCACGCTTCCCGGGTAGGCGAGCACGTGCGCCAGGGCGGAGCCCGCGACCCAGTGCGCGAGTTCCTCGACGCGGCGCCAGTCGCGGACGACGCCGAGCTCGCGCCGCACGAGGACTCCGTTCCACGTGGCTGGCCGGTCCGTTCATCGGTCTCGCTGCATGGGGACCACGAGTACGTACGCCCCTGTCCGGATCGCGATGGGAAGCGAGATTGGACGGTATCCGTCCGCTGAGATCGTGATGCGGAGATGCCGTGCGCCGAACCCGACGAACGGCAAGGGCTGGATGCGCAGCTCTCGGTACTGGGCATGTCCGTTCTCGTTCGTCTGCATGCGCGCGGGGAGGCTGCCGAGGGCGCCGCCCCGCCCCACTGGCGGCAGCGGCTCTTGCGGCTCTTGAAGAAGAGACGCATCGTCCTCGACCATCTCGGGCGCCGCCTCGTCTTGGGCAGAGACGACGATCAGCGCCGATGCGATCGGCTCTCCGTTCAGTTCGGGCCAAGACGGTTCGTTCGCGCGGATCTCGTCGAAGCGCGGAGCCCCGGCCTCGTCGTGGATCACCGAGACGTGCACGACCGGCAGCGCTTCGCAGGCGGCGGTGACGAGCACGATCGCGACGAGCAGCAGCACCTTGGCGGTGTCGGTGAACGGCGTCATCTGTGCTCTCCTCGCGTCGTGTGCGCACGTCGCTCTGACTCCCGTGCATCGTATCGCGATCGAGGTGTCGAGCGCTGCGGGGACTGGCCCGCCTCCAGCGCCGCCGAGGAGGCTCCCGTCACGCGTCGAGCACGGCTGCCTCACTTCGAGCAGGCCCGCCACTCCCCGCGGACCGCCAGGCGGACGTGGTCGCCCTCGACGCTCTCGACCGTCGCGGCGACTTCCCACGCGGTGCCGTAGGGGCACGCGAAGTAGAGGTGGGAGGTCGCGGCGCTGGCCGTCTCGTAGATCGAGTCCGTGAAGAGCGTCTTCCGGCCTGCCTCCTTCGACCAGCCTCGCGCCACGGCTTCGGTCCTGCCGTCCTCCGTGCAGAGTCCAGACCTCCTGACATAGTCACCGGCCCCAGGCTCAGATCTTCGCCCGGGAGGCGCCGTAGGTGCGGACCCAAACCTGTCCGCTTTTTCGAGCGCGCGGCACCGTTTCGGGATGGCCCGAGCACCTCATTCGCAAGGCGACCTCTTCGACGTCGAGTCGCTTCTGCCCGACGGCACCATCGTGATCAACGGACGTTGTCTGTTGCGCACCCGCGACGACCACCGCGTGGTGGTTGTCGCGGGCATCCCGCTGCTGCACTACGCACTCGATGACGCAGCGTCGCAGGCGCACGCCATCGTCAGCCTCATCGCGCAGGGATGGGCGACGCAGCGCGAGGCGGCGCAGGCATTCGGTTGCTCGACGCGCACCGTTCGGCGCCACCAGCGCCGTTTTGAGGCTCCTCGACGTTTTCAGTGGGTAGCGGGCAACTGGAATCGGAGCTGACCGGCGATCAGGTAAATCATGGTCTTGAATGTCTCGGGATTGCGGTATCCACGCGCCCGTGCTCGCGCCGCCTGCACCATGCTATTGAT
>JAJRVY010000114.1 GCA_024277065.1 Planctomycetota bacterium | reverse complement strand
TCTAACTTGCAACCTCACAGTGAATATTACAACTAAACTCACAAGTTGCAACTGAGATCACGTACCGCATACGGTACCACGAGCCACTCCGGTCCCTCTTCGAAGCGGAAGGCCCGCGCGGTGCCATTGGGGGTGAAGGGCAGAGGTCACAGGCGGGGGGTGGATTCCGTCTCCGGAGACAGCCCCCAGCCTGGGGAGAAGTGGAGCACGAGAACCGCCGGTTGACCCTGGCACGGCATGCACGGTATGCCCTCTCTTGCTGGTCAGCACGAGCGCGTCGGGCTACCGCGAGGGCGGGACGCGCCGAGTCGAGCGGCGGACGTGGCTACGGCGCCCAGAGCAGCGACACGGGCGCCACGCAGAGGCGATCCCCGGCCGAGCGCACGTCGTCGCACGCGCACAGCACGACTCCGCCGACGAACCGCTCGCCCAGTCGATCTCGGAGCAGCCGTAGGCCGCGCAGATCTCGTGATCCGACCGAGCGCGCGGCTTTCACTTCGACCGCGGCGATCCGACCGTCGGCGGTCTCGAGGACGAGATCGACTTCGATCCCGTCACGATCGCGGAAGTGGTGAGGCGTCACGCGCGTCTCGGCCCATCCGAGCTCTCGCATGACCTCGCTCACCACGAACGTCTCGAGTAGCGCTCCCGCATGCGTGGCCCCCGCCGCACCGAGCGCTCCCGCGGTGGCTCCCAGGAGATGAGCCGCCACGCCGCTGTCGGTCAGGTGAAGCTTGGGCTGCTTGATCGCCTTGCTCGTCACGTTGCGCGACCACGCGGGGAGGCTGAAGCAGAAGAAGACTGCGCGCAGTAGCGGCAGGTAGCCGGTGAGCGTCGTGCGCGGCACGTCGAGTTCGTTCGCGAGGGAGGAGATGCTGATCTCGCTCGCCGTCCGCGACGCCAGGAAACGCGCGAGCCGAGCCAGGTCGTCGCGTCGGTGGACACGCACGAGTTCGGCAACGTCGCGCTCGACGACGGTGCGGACGTAGCTCTCGAACCACCGCGCTCGTCCGCGCGACGCGCGGGCGAGCGCCTCAGGAAACCCGCCGGTCACGACGCGTTCGAAGAGTTCTGCGCGACTGAGTGGCTCCGGCTGCGCCGAGAGCAGCGACTTCGTGTCGGTGAAGAGCCGATCCACGAAGGACTCACGCGCGCCCAGCAATTCACCCTGCGAGAGCGGCCACAGACTGATGAGATCAACGCGGCCGGCGAGCGACTCCGAGATGTTCGGCACCGTGAGAAAGCGTGTTGATCCCGTCAGCAGAAAAGACCCCGGGCGTGGGTCTCGGTCAACCGACGCCTTGATCGCGAGGAGCAGATCGTCTCCGCCGCGCTGGACCTCGTCGATGATCAGCAGCCCGTCGTGCTCGACGAAGCCCTCTGGATCGTCGAGAGCCGTCTCTCGTGCGAGCTGATCGTCCAGAGTCGCGTAGCGCGCCCCGAGTTCGGCGGCCACCGCTCGAGCCAGCGTCGTCTTGCCGGACTGTCGTGGCCCCTCGATGAACGTCACACGGGCCTCGGAGAGAGCGTCGAGCAATTCGCGCTGCGCGTGCCGAGAGTAGCCGGAGCGAGCGGAGTTCATGCCATCGAGAGTCGCATGGATCGTCATGCTGTCAGAGTATTTTCGTCAATTCGTCGAGCCCGCCCGGCGATCTGACGAGCCTGCATACCCCATACCGTACCAGGCCCAATTCGGCGGCTTTCACGCTCCACTTTCCCCCATGCTCACCGGATCGATCGGGGGGCTCGGCTCCCGATCGCCGGGATCAACGGATCCTACGCGACGCGGGAGTTCCAGCGGGTGGCGTCGTGGTCCCAGCGCGCGCCGCACGGCGGTCTGCAATGCCCTGGCAACCCGCTCTGCGTAGAGCGGTGACGTGCCCATCCAGGCGTCGTGACGCTTGATGGCCGCCTGGGCCGTGGAGCGTGCGACTCCGAGCTGCGTGGCGATCTCCGTGACACGCAGACCGCTCGTGGTGCGCAGGAGCCCCGCTGCGAGGTCCCGGCCAGTCGTCGCGGCGCGTGCGGGCAGAGGGTCGCGGGCGAGCCGGCGTGTCACCACGCGGGCCGCGCGCAGCGCCTCCTCGGGCGGCAGGAACGCCGTCCCGACGGACATGCCGTCGGCCAGTGCCGCCTTCCACTCCATCCACGCCTGCTGTCGCAGGCCGGCTGTGCGGATGAGGTCGGCGAGCGGTGGGGCCGACCGGTCGGGGAAGCGCGCGAGCCGTTCGATGATGTACGCGTTGGCACGTTCGTCCACCGCGCAGGAGAACTCATCGTAGCGTGCCGCGTCATACGGCCGCGGCGCCCAGACCTCGGTCACCGCACGGATGACGCGCTCGCGCGCGAGCCACTCCGGTCCCTCTTCGAAGCGGAAGGCCCGCGCGCTGCCGTAGGGGTGATCCGAGGGCAGCCGGCACATGCGCGCGCGGATCGGATTGAGGTCGATGTAATGCAGCGCTGCGGTCCAGTGCCCTGGATCCCTGACGCGACGACTGTGGAAGCGCCTGGCGAACAGCGGGCCGTCGCGCCTGCGGGAGCGGTTGAACCAGCGTACGTAGGCGTTCGCGACGAGTTTCATGGCGCGCGAGATCTCGCCGCCGATGCTGGAGACGAGCAGATGAAAGTGAGTCGTCATGAACACGAACGCGTGGACCTCGAGCAGACCAAGGGCCACGACCTCCTCGAGCGCCGCGCAGAAGCGCTCCACGTCCTGGCGCGTCTCGAACACGGCGCGCTTGGCGATGCCGCGGTTGGTGATCATCCAGTCGGCGCCCGGCTCGTCGTTGCGGGGTGGGTGCATGAGTGAACCTCCACTCCCTAGGTCGCACGAGAAGGGCAAAGGTCACATGCGGGGGGTGGATTTAGTCTCCGGAGGCCGCCCCCAGCCTGGGGAGAAGTGGAGCACGAGAACCGCCGGATTGACCCTGGCACGGTATGGCCGGGAGGCGGAAGACGTCGGCTGCCGGCTG
>JAJRVY010000113.1 GCA_024277065.1 Planctomycetota bacterium | reverse complement strand
ACGGTGCGGCTCGAGACCAACTACCGCTCGACGCAGCCCATCCTCGACGCCGCCAACGCGGTCATCGCCAACAACCCGGCCCGCCACGAGAAGGCGCTGCGCAGCCACCTCGGCGCGGGCGAGGACGTCGCGGTCGTCGTCTACGAGGACGAGGAGAAGGAAGCCGAGAGCGTGGTCTTCGACATCGTCGGCAAGATCGCCCGCCGGAACCTCTCCTACGGCGACTTCGCGGTGCTCTTCCGGACGGCGCCGCAGGCGCGCGTCTTCGAGATGGCCATGCGCACGCACGACATCCCGTACGTGCTCGTCGGCGGCATGAGCTTCTTCGACCGTAAGGAGATCCGCGACCTGCTCGCCTACGTGAAGCTGATGGTCAACCCCCTCGACGAGGTGTCCTTCCTGCGCGTCGTGAACACGCCGCCGCGGGGCGTCGGCAAGAGCTCGCTCGACCGCGTGCTCGACTTCGCGACGAAGCAGGGGATCTCGGTCCCGCAGGCGCTGGACCGCCCGGCGGAGCTCGCGGACGTTCCCGCCGCGGCGATGAAGGCGATGCAGTCCCTGCGCGCGGCGCTCGCGGGCCTCGCACGCGGCGCCCACGGCCGCGATCTGGTCCACCGGCTCGGCAAGCTGATCGACATCGTGGACTACGAGGTCGAGCTCGTACGCTGCTATCCCGACGAACCGACGCGCGAGCTGCGGCGGCAGGCCATCACCGAGTTCCTGAACATGGCCGAGAACTACGCGCGTCGGGCGGAGTCGCCATCGCTCTCCGGGTTCCTCGAGGAGATCGCCCTCGCCGCGTCCGACGAGAAACCCGGCGACGAGAACCGGAGCGGGAAGGACGCCGTCACGCTCATGACCCTCCACGCCGCCAAGGGACTGGAGTTCCCGCACGTCTACCTGGTCGGCATGGAGGAGGGCATCCTGCCCCACCAGAAGGCGGTCAGGGACGGCGGCGACGAGGAAGAGCGGCGGCTCGCGTACGTCGGCATCACGCGCGCTCAGAAGCGGCTGACGCTCACGTACGCCGCGACGCGCGCGCGCTTCGGCAAGCGCGCCGAGACGATGCCGTCGCGGTTCCTGTTCGAGATGCGCTCCGAGCCGCCCCCGACGGGATGGCAACCCACCGGCACGCCGCCGGAGTTGCGCAGTGACGGCCCGGTCGCCCCGCCGTCCGGCACGAAAGCCGCCACACCGCAGGCCGCGCGCGCGATCTCGGCGCCGCCGCCACGCAAGCCTGCCGCCCGCGGCGGGCGCCGCGGCGGCACGACGCGCCATCGCTCCCGGAACTCGTCCCGAGGGCGTCCGATCCCGCCGGGGCTCCGCGACGCGATGAAGCAGAAGCGCCGGCGCTGAGCGGCTCTTCCCATGAACGTCGCGGCGCCGGTCACGCGCCCGCACGCAGCCCGGACGTTCAAGTCGCGGCGGGCGTGGATCCGATGATGCCGTGGGTGGGACGCCGTCCCGCCCCGATGGGATCCAGATGAACTGCTCGAACTGCGGTGCGGCGCTCTCGGTCGGAACCGAGACACACCTTCTGAACTGCGCGTTCTGCGGAGCGGTGCAGCGCAACCCGGATTCCGAGCAACGGCGCCCCATCGACGACCTGCTCGATCAGGTGTTCGCCGAGACCGGCGACCCGGCTTTCGAGGTCCGGCGCGCCGAGGAGGCCGAGAGGAAGGTCGCGCCGGCGACGATCGGCGCGGTCGCCGGACGCCCCCGCGAGACGCTGGACGCGAATCCTCCCGAGGCGCGTGAGGCGCGCCGCGAGACACGGCAGGCACTGAACGACATCTTCGGCGACGAGGTCGGCGCCGCCCCGGCGACCGCCACCGCCGTTGCGGCCGAGCGTGTCGTCGCCCCGGAGATGACCGACGTCGCCGCGCCATCGGCGTCGCCGTTCGCGACGGAGCCGGCGATGCCCGAGCGGCGCCACCGGCCCCATGTCATCCTGGGTGGTGACCCTCACGAGCCCCCCGAGTGGACGCGGCACCTCATCCCCTTCCTCGTGCTGGCACTCCTGGCCGGCGCCGGCGTCGCCGGACTCACGGCGCTGATCCTCGGCTGACCACGGCCGGACCACGCCGCTCGGGAGCGCTCACGGTGCACGCTCTTCGCGAACACGCCGTCGCCGTCATCGTCAGCGCGTCGTGTAGTAGTGCGCGACGAAGGCAAGCGGGATCAGCAGGCCCGCCAGCACGAACCACTTGCCGCGACCGGCGAGGCCCGCGCGGCCCTTGAGCAGCACGATGCCGCTGATGGCGAGGAACGCCAGCAGCAGCGCGAACGCGTCGGCGACGTAGGTCCACGCCCCCTTCAGGTGGTTCAGGTGCAGGAAGTTGGTCTCGAACAGCCCCGGGCGCGTGCTCACGCGCTCGAGCCTGCCGCGGCCGCTGTCCACCGCCACCCGTGCCTCACCACCCTCGCGCAGGAACACGATGAACACGTTCGGGCCGGGCCGACGACGGCCGGTGACCTCGCCCGCATCGAGCCGCGCCGCGGCGGCGACGTGAGCCTCCATGGCGTCCAGCCCGCCGTCCGCGGGCAGGGGCCCGACGTCGATCTCCGACACCGAGATCGAGTAGTTGGGGTTCCAGTCCTCGACGTGATTCACGGCGAGGCCGCTGATCGCGTAGGCGAGCACGAGCCCGAACAGCAGATAGCCGATGTCCCGGTGCAGGACGCGGAACAGACGCCGCCAGCGCAAGGGCGCGCTACTCGCCGGTCGCGGCCGGCAGCTCGTCGCGGATGACGGCGCCGATGCCCGCGAGGCGCACGAGCGAGAGCGGCTCGGTGACGCTCGCCGGATCGAACGCCGCGCCCGATTCCTCGGCCTTGCGGGCGAAGTACTCGCGCGTCTTCTCCAGGCTGTACTCGACCTTGGCGACCGTGCCCTCGGCCTCGGCCCACTTCCCCTGCGCACTCATGGGGAAGACCATGACGCCGTCCTCGACCTTGAACGTGATCTCCTCGGGCCCCTCTTCGGCGCCGATCTTGAACCAGCAGCCGCGCTTCGCGCAGACACCGGTGACGAGGCCGACCACGCGCACGCGCTTGCCCACGTAGGCGTCGGTGTTGGTGACGAGTTCCGTCAGTTCGACGGACGGCGCCGAGCCGATCGGCTCGCCGTAGACCACGCCGTCGGCGGTCTCGGTGCCGGTGCCCACCGGCGCGGCGTCCTCGCCCGTCGTGGTGGCCGCGGCGTCGGATGGCGCGGCGCCCTTCGCGGCGGGCGGCGCCTCGGCCGTGCAGGCGACGAGCGTGAACGGGAGCAGGACGAGCAGCAGGCGAGCGGTGCGCATGGGAACCTCCGGGGGGCGCAGAGTAGCGCCACGCCGCGGAGGATGCGACGGGGAGCGAGGCCGCGCCGTGCGTTGAGTCACACACGCACGTCACGAGCCGGACGGCGTCCGGGCTACCGCCTCGCCCAAGCTCCCTCGGACTCCGTCACGAGGTAGTTCAGGATGCGCTCGCGATACGCAGCGCCGAGTCCGGCGCGAGGTCCCATCTCCGCCACCAGGTCGGGCCAGTCGTCGGGATGGAAGTCGCCCGGGGCGAAGGGCACGTGGCACAGCCCACAGCGAGCGCGGTAGAGACGGCGATCGCCGCCGGGGCCGTCGAAGCGCGTCGTCGAGGCACAGGCGACGGCGATGAGGGCCACGCCGGCGACGAGCATCGCGGCGGCGAGGGTCGGGAGAGCACGGGTCGGTCTCATCGGCCGCGGCTTGGAAGGTGTGGACAAGAGAAAAGGGAGCGTCGGCTTGTTCGTGGAGCCTGCCGGCAAGGCGCGGTCGCGAACGTGACTCCCCTGTCCGAGTCATCGAGCGAGCGCAACGCCGTCCGGCGGGCTCCACGGACGAGCGGAACTGCGGCGCGCGACTTGCGCCAATGGACGCTGCGGCATGCCCAGGCTCGGATTCGCGCGAGTCGCGTGACCGGCGCCGCGTTTCTCATGTCCACACCTTCTTAGAAGTACGTCGCGAACTCGAGGGCGAAGAAGTCGCGATCGCGGCCTTCCTTGCCGTCGAACGGCGACTCGGCGAAGCGGTACTCGATCTTGACGACGGTCTTGGCGGTCGGCCGGTAATTGATGCCGATGGTCCACGCCGTCTCGTCGTCCTGCGGCGCCGCGCCGCGCACGCGGTCGTTCAGATCGACGGAGTCGCGGCGCAGCACGAACGCCAGCGTCGCGTTGTCCTCGGCGATGGGCAGGTCCGACAACCACGGAGCGTCGAGCCGGTAGAGCAGTTGCGCGTAGTAGCCGGAGAGACCGCGCACGGGCCCCAGGTCACCGTTCGGGAGTACCGGCGGCGGGGTGCCCGAAGCGCGGTCGATCGAGAACGAGTCGTACTCGAACATGGCCTCCCAGGGGCCGTGCTTGCCCTGGGCGTCGATGCCGAAGCCGCGCAGGCGGTCGCTGCCCCGACCGCTGTCGCCCAGACGCCCCATGGCACCCGAGATGGCCACGCTGAGCGCATCGATCAGCGGCTCGGTGGGCACGAACGCCACACGGGCGAAGGCCGTCTTGTCGTGGTTGTCGTCCTCCTCGAACAGGCCACGCGCGTCGCGCGTACCCGTCTCGCTGTCGAACTCGTCGCGGAAGCCGTTCGTGAGTGCCAGGTAGTAGGACAGCATGCCGGAGTCCGTCTCGAAGACGCCCTCGGCCCCGACGCCGGGAACGCCGAACGCCGAGGGCACGACGAAGCGCGCCACACGCGGGCGTTCCGACAACTCGTTCATGGGGTCGTCGTGGTTGAGGTTGAAGTGCCCGAACGGGATCAGCATCGTGCCGGCCTTGAGCGTGAAGCGCGGGTCCAGGTCGAACGAGAGCTCGGCGTACTCGACGACGATCTCGCCGTCCTCCGCGGGCCCGCCGCTCCCCGCGTGCTCGATCTCGATCTCACTGTCGAAGTGGATGTTGCGCGAGATGTCGGCGTGGATCTGCGGCACGAGCCGCATGTCCACGAACGAGCTCTTCTTGCCGGGCAGTTGCGACGAGACGTAGCGCGTCGAGAAGTAGCCGCCGAGCACGATCTTGGCCCCGGGGCGGCGCACCCCGGCGGGGCCGGCGTAGGATCCGGACTCCATGCCGGCGATCACCTCGGCCACCGCCGCCTCGAGAGCAGCAGGCCGGCCGTCGGCCCGCTCGCGCAGGGCATCGATCTCGGCGCGCATGCGCTCCTGCTCCTCGCGGAACTCACGCACCTGATGCTCGAGGGCCTCGATCTTCTCGTCGCGGTCGTCGGCGAGCGCGGGCGTCGCGGAGAGCACCAGCGCCAGCGCCAGCGCGGCGGCGCCGAACCACCGACCTCGTCGTACTCCTACGGACTGCATGTTCGCTCGCCTCCCGGGCCGTTGCCTGCGGAGCGTGCCGCCTCGACAGGCTCACGCGGCCCCCGCCTTTCATCTTGAGACTGCGTCTCAGGTGCGAATACTAGAGGCGGTGCCGCCTGGGATGCAAGGAAAGCGATCCAACCCGCGCAGACCTGGATCGGGGACTGTGACTCAGAAGGTGTGGACAAAAGAAAAGGGAGTGTCGGCTTGTTCGTGGAGCCTGCCGGCAAGGCGCGGTTGCGAACGTGACTCCCCTGACCGAGTCATCGAGCGAGCGCAACGCAGTCCGGCGGGCTCCACGGACGAGCGGGGCTGCGGCGCGCGACTTGCGCCGT
>JAJRVY010000112.1 GCA_024277065.1 Planctomycetota bacterium | reverse complement strand
CGCCCGAGGTAGAGCGGCATGCCGGTCAGCCGCGCGCGGGCACCGTGGTGGACACTGTGGCGGACACGGTGGCGGGGACTGGGCAGGTGGTGCCTGCTGCTCGCCGCGCTCCTTCCGGGCTGCGTGAGCGCCGCTGCGCGGCGTCAGGGCATCGTGGGCACGCGGCTCCTGCGCTGGGGCGTCGCGTCGCGCGTCGAGGTGCAGCACGAACGCACGGACCGCAGGGCGCAGCAGGCCCAGCGTCAGCGCATGGTGACGGCCGGATTCGACGTGGACGCCGACATCAGTGTGTACGATCCTCGCCTCCTCGAGGCCACGATTGCCGCCACGATCGCCCAGTCCCACGCCAAGGCCCGTGGACCTGTGGACGGCACCGACACAGCGAGTGTCCCCCGCTACTACTTCCGGGCACAGGCGTTCCGGGATCACACGATCTCCGGGCACGTTCTCGCCGAACGGGACGACGACCGTTCGTTCTCGCGAGCGCGCTTCATCCGCAGTTCGATCGAGCGCGAAGAGGCCGGAGTCGTCGCGCGCAGTCCGGAGTGGCGGGGCTACGTGACCGTGCGCCGCTCCACGTCCGACATCCGCGGCATCGATTCGCTCGGGGATCGCACGATCGACGGGAAGTTCCTGAGCGCCGGCGGCGAGCACAGCGACGGACGGTCGCGCACGACGGTGGACCTCAAGCTGGCCGATCTCGACGAGGAGCCGTCCGGCCGCGACGATCGCACGCGGCAGATCGACATCCTGAACACCTACCGCATGAAGACCGGCGGGACCTTCCCCGAGTTTCGCTTCCGCACCGGCGCGCAGTTCTGGAGGCAGCGGACACCGGACGACACGCAGCAGCGTGAGCAGTACTTCGAGGACGTCACCGTCGATCTCAGTGATGACTTCACGTCGCGCACGAACCTTGAGTACCGCAAGTTCTCGAACGGCTTCGACACGAAGAACCGGACGTTCCGTCAGGAGTTCACGCACCGCTTCTACGACAGTCTGGCCACGACCGTGGGGGGCTTCACGAGCCGCGATGACTTCGATGACGGCCAGACCGATCGCACCGGATACGACGCATCCCTGGACTACCGCAAGGACGTCCCCCTCGGCACGCTGAGCGCGGGCGTGGACATGGCCGTCGAGCGCCAGGACGACCGGTTCGACGGGGACGTACGCCCCGTGTTCGGTGAGAGCGTGCTGCTGGCAACAGCGCGATCGTCCTTCCTGAAGCAACCCAACGTGGTCCACTCGACGGTGTTGGTCCGCGACGGGACGGGCGTGATCACGTACGTCAAGGGTGTGGACTACGATCTGGCGCGTCGCGGAAGCTTCACCGAGATCCGGCGTATTCCGACCGGGCTCATCCCCGATGGCGCCGTGGTTCGCGTGGACTACGAGTTCGAGTCCTCCGGCGATCTGAAGTTCGAGACCCGCACCCAGACGACGCGCATGGGGTATCGTGTACTGGACACCGTCTCGCTCTACACCCGCAAGACCCGTCGCCGGCAGGACGCCCTGCGGGGAGACCCGACGAACCAGCTCCAAGACTCGGACCGCACGATCTACGGCGCCGAGTTCGACTGGGGCAACCTGCGGCTCACCGGCGAGAAGGAACGCTACGCTTCGGACTTCTCGCCCTTCAAGGAGCGGCGCGGGAGCGCGTCGTACGACTACGACCTCGACGATCAGACGAGACTCGGTGTTTTCACGACGCAGAGTAGGACCGAGTTCGAGGAGGGCGAGGATCTGCGCATACGCTCGTACGGCGGCACGCTGACGTACATGCCGGCGCGGGGGCTGCGCGTCGAGGCGCAGCCCGTCTGGCAGGAGGAGCGCGGTCGCAGCGACGACCTCGACATCCTCGACGTGCGTGTGAAGGCGAGCTACTCGATCGGCCGGATCGATCTCGAGTTGCTCGTGGACCATCGCCAGGTGGCGCGAGGCAACTCGCGGGAGAGCGACACGAGGATCATCTTCAGCGTGGTGCGGGAGTGGTGAACATGAACACGACGCGGTGGATCGCCCTCGGCGCCGCGGCGGCGCTGCTGGCCGTGCCGCTGGCCTGCGCGGGCCTGCCGCGTCTGCCGTCCGCCGAGGGTGGCCGCGTCTGGCCGCAGCCGCCGGCGCAGGCGCGCATCGCCTACGTCGGGAGCTTCACCGATGCCGGCGACCTCGGCATCTCGGGTGGTTTCGCAGCGGGCGCGATCGGCTGGCTGACGGGGCTCGGCGACGACCCGCTCGTGCGGCCCTACGCCGTGGCGGTCTTCGGCGCGGCACCGGGGACGGGCCCCGACGGCGCGCCGGGCCCGGCCAGGATCGCGGTCGCCGACAGCGACGGCCACGCCGTCCACGTCTACGACCTGGCGCAGGGCGAGCACGTCGTGCTGCGCGAACTCGACGACTCGACGACGCTGGCCACGCCGGTGGCCGTGGCGTTCGACGCCCGGGGACGGCTGTACGTGGCCGACTCGGCGCTCGGCCGCGTGCTCCGCTTCACCGTGGAGGGGGAGTTCGACCGCGAGATCAGTCGCAACGTCATGCGCCCGGTGGGACTCGCCGTGGACGCCGAGCGTGCGATCCTGTACGTGGCGGACGCGGGGACGCACGACGTTCGCCGGCTGAGCCTCGACGGCGACGCGCGCGGCGTCATCGGCGGCCCCTTCTACTACCCCACGCACCTCTCCATCGCGAAGGGCGGTCGCCTGCTCGTCTCGGACTCGTTGCAGTTCCGGGTCGTCGTCCTCTCCCCCGAGGGCGAGACGCTCGCCACGATCGGCGGAGAGGGCGACGGCAGCGGCGATCT
>JAJRVY010000111.1 GCA_024277065.1 Planctomycetota bacterium | reverse complement strand
CTTGCTGGCGCGCGGTTTGCGCTCGTTGCTCGGAGACACCGAGCGTGCGTGCGGCGCCCGTCGCCGCGAGACGCTCGTCCGGCGACACACACGCGCAAACCGCGTGCTCGGCGCCGCGTGGGATTCCTGCTCACGCTCTGACGCGCGTCGTCTTCAGATGTGCGGGATCGCGTCCACCAGGGGCGGTTCGGCGAGCACCCGTCGCGACGTCTCCGTCACGCGCAGCTCTTCGAGCCGCCGGCCCATCGGCAGGAGCCGCGACGCGAACGATCCCGCCGCGCGATCGTAGGCCGCGACGGCCTGCCGCAGCCCGGCGCCGACCTTCGTGAGGTGCGCCCCGAACGCGGCGCCGCGGTCGTACAGCTCGCGCGCGACGGCGGCGATCTCGCGGGCGTTGTCCGCGATCTCGCGCTGTTGCCAGTAGATGGCCACCGTGCGCAGGAGAGCGACCAGCGTGGCCGGTGTGGCGACGAGCACGCGGGAGCGCAGGGCCTCCACCTGGAGCTCCGGCGCGTGCGCGAAGGCCGCCCCCAGGAAGGGCTCGCCGGGCAGGAACAGCACGACCAGATCGACGTCGCCGCCCAGCGCGCGGGCGTAGTCGCGGGCGGCCAGTTCGCGCACGTGCGAGCGCAGCGCGGTGACGTGGCGGTCCAGAGCGCTCGTGCGCGCCGCGTCCGTGGCGGCGTCGCAGGCGTCCAGGTACGCATCGAGCGGCGCCTTGGCATCGACGGCGATGAAGCGGCCGCCGGGCAGCCGCACGGTGAGGTCGGGGCGTCCGCCCGCGCTCGTCGTCGCCTGCTCCTCGAAGTCGCAGTGCTCGCTCATCCCGGCGACCTCGACGACGTTGCGCAGCGCCATCTCGCCCCAGCGCCCGCGCGTACGTGTGCCGCGCAGCGCCGTCGCGAGCGCCGTCGCCTTCTCGCCCAGGTTGCCGGCGACCGACTGCAGGGCTTGGATCTGCTCGTCGAGCCGCGCGTACGCGTCGATGCGCGCGCGCTCGATCCCCGCCGTGTGCGCGGACAGGCGGGAGAGCGTCTCGCGCAGCGGATCGAGGAGCGTCTCGAACTCCTTGTGGCGGGCGTCGAGGTCGATCTGCGCGACGCCCTGCGCCGCGGCGAGCCGCTGCTCGGCCAGTTCCAGGAAGCGGCGGTTGCTCGCTTCGAGGGCCGTTGCCGCGAGCGCGCCGAAGCTGCGCTCGAGCTGCTCGCGGGAGCGCTCCAGGAACTCGTCCTGTTCGTGCGCGCGGCGGCCGAGCTGCTCCGCTCGCTCCTCGGCGACGGCCAGATCGTGGGTCAACGCGACGGCGCGATCACGCTCGCGCGACGCCTGCGCCTCGGCCTCCTCGCGGCGCTCGCGTTCCGCGTGCAGCAGCACCGCCGCCTCGCGGGCGGCGACGCCGCACCGCGCCACGCGTTCGTCTGCGGCCCGCCGCCGCGCCGCCGCCGCGACCGTGGTCACTGCCCACGCAAGCGCCGCCCCCGTCGCTGCGCCGATCATGAAGACGGCCGCCGTGCCTGATCCGATGAGTTCGTACATGTTCCCTCCCGATGCTGCCGGGCATCGAGCAGGGGCAACGTAGGACACGGGTCCGACATCGCTTGCGCTCAGCCGCCGAGAGGGAAGCGCGCCTTGCGCCGCCAACGCTTGCGCCGCTCGGCCATCAGCCAGACCTCGGTCGCGCGTGCCGCGAGCGGCAGACGCGGCCCCAGCGCGCGTTCGATGCGCTGCATGAGGACGATGTCGAGGCGATCACGACGGTCGGCCACGGTCAGGTGGGGGACCACGTCGTCGTGGATGCCGCCGTAGGGCGGGTGATCCGGGAAGCGGGCGTGGAGGTCGGCGATCATCGTGCGGAAGGGCCGCGCCGGCTCGGGCGCCAGGTACACGACGCCGGGGAAGCGGGCGAACGTCGGGAAGCGGTAGGCGAAGGGCTTGACCGCTGCGAAGTGCGCGCGCAGTTCCTCGAGCAGGGCCACGTCGATCTCCGTGGGCCGCACGAAAGGCACGAGGAGCGTGATGTGCGCCGGCACGCCGCAGGCCGCCGAGGGGTCGTAGAGCGAGCGCCACTCGCCGACGACGGGCTCCACGGCCGGGACCGGGATCAGGAGTGCGCTCCGGCCGTCCGCCATCTCGTCGATCCCTCCGCGCCTCGCCGCCCCGCGCAGATCATCTCCGTTGCGCCGCGCTTCTCACAAAGGGAAGCCGGGCGGGGGCATGGCCGTTGACCTCAGCGTGGGACCGCGGCCTCGACGAGGGCCTCGACGCCGAGTTCGGGGATGGCCGCGCGCAGCCGCGCGCGTGTGGCGAAGAACGGCCTGCCGAGCGCGACCTGGACATCGACGGCGCCGGGGATCTCGAAGCGCCGCAGACCGAGCGTCTCGGCCACCGCCGGTGCCACGAGCAGAGCGCCGTCGAAGTCGGGGTCGATGACCACCGGCACGGAGTACGCCTTGCCGCCGCCGGGCGCCGTCACGCGCATCGTGACCGTCGCGTCGTCCCCGGCCGTGACGCGGCGGACGTCGCGGATGACGACCGTCGTGCCCCGCGCGTCGCGCCGGAAGCGGACACCGAGGGCCGCGGCCGCGGCGCGTCCCGCCACGACGCCGCGTCCTGGGTGATAGGCCATCGTGAGCCGGCGATCACCGCCCTCGCCGGGCCGGAACACGTAGCGGTGCAGCGCCTCCGGATACGCGGCGAGGGCTGCCTCGAGGTCCGCCGCGCCGGTCACGGTGCCCGCCGCGGCGACGATCCAGGCCGCGTCGTCCGGCCAGGGCGTCGCCGCGAGCGCGGCGTCGTCCGCTCGTCGCGCCTCGGCGACGCCATCGGCCAGGCTCGCGCAGGCGGCCGCGAGCACGGCGGCGAGCGCAACGATCGTCGGGAGGGCGGCGAGTCTCATGTGGTCTCTGCGAGATTCGCGGCTCTCCGTGTCTCGAACACGTCACGCCGGCGTTCACCGCTGACCTGCGCGGTGCCCGCGGCGGCCGTGATCTGCCAGAGATGCAGCGGCAGCAGGAAACTCCACCAGCCGAGGGCGTAGAGAACCGCCTCGGCGATCAACACGCCCGACCCCGCGCGCGGCGATCCCGCGTACAGTAGACCGGCACCGGGAACGATCAGGGACAGCACCGCGGCCACCATCGGGTCGCGCTGTCGGCAGGCTCGGGGCTCCATCGTGGCAGGATAGCGGCGACTCGCAAGACGACCTCCGCTTGGCCGTCCAACTGCGGCGAGGCAAGATGGCAGAGATGACCAGTACGGCACCCGGACGTCGGATCACGAACGCCCTCGCGGGGGTGGCGGTGCTGACCGTCATGCTCACCGTCATGCCGACCGGCGCCGCCGGCGCGGGGCTGCCGGCCAAGTACCGCATCCGTCGCATGAGCAGCGCGGCCGTCATGGCCTCACCGCCGTTCACGCCGCAGGCCGATGCGCCCGAGTGCGAGCTGTTCCCCGGCGTCCCCGAGATCCTCGGCGACGATTTCGATCCCGGCCGCTTCGACGAGATCGATCTCGCCGGCAACGGGCGCCTGGTCGTCTTCGCCAGTGCCGTCACGCCGACGTCCATCGGTTCGCGGGCGATCGTCGTGCTCAAGGAGGGCGCCGAGTCCGAGGTCGTCGCCGCGGCGGCCGGTGACGACGATCAGCCCGAGATCGCGTTCGATCCGTTCGGCTGGCGCATGGTGTTCCGTGGCTCGGACGGCGTCGCCGGCGAGTCGCCGTCGAACGTCTACCTCCACACGGTCACGCGCTTCGGCGGCGGTAGCCGTGGCGGCGACGGCGGTGACGGCGGCGATGGCACGGGCGGTCCTCCGGTGCCGTCGCCGACGGGCGAGACGCGCAATCTGACCGCGCTCGACACGACCGCTGGTCTGTTCGCGCGCGATGCGTCCCTCGCGGCGCGGGCGCGGACGCGCGAGTTCAAGTCCGGTGTCACCCTGCGCGAGCGCGACGCGCGCGTCGCCTTCGTGTCGAACGGCGACCTCGACAAGGGGCGGCTCGGGCGCAACGCCGAGGTGGACGGCAAGAACCCGGAGAACCTCGAGCAGGTCTTCCTCTGGCGCGAGCAGGACCGGCGCTTCGTGCAGCTCACGCGCAACGACGACCCGGCGGCGACGATGGCGCGCACCACGATGACCGGCAACGGCCGCTTCGTCGCCTTCGAGAGCGACGCCGACCTGACGCCCGACGCGGCCAATCCGCGCGACCCGACCGAGATCGGCAATCCGCTCGGTGTGCGCCAGATCTT
>JAJRVY010000110.1 GCA_024277065.1 Planctomycetota bacterium | reverse complement strand
TTCTTGTGCGTGCGGTGATAGAAGCGGTGACCGGTCGGCACACGGAACGAGTTGAACGCCCGCACGTCGGCGCCGCTCGCCGACGTGCTGCGCAACGCGCCGGCGAGTGCCTCCCGCGCACCGAACGCGTCCGCGAGCACGCGCACGCGGACGCCGCGACGCGCCGCCTCCGCCAACGCCGCGGCGAAGCGCCGCCCGATGTCGTCCTCCTCCCAGAGGTACATCTCGACCTCGACGCTGTGGCGCGCGCCGGCGATGGCGCCGAGCATGACCTCGAAGTAGCCCTCCCCCCGTTCGAGCGGCTGCAGCGATCCGCCGACGACCACCGGGAACGGCTCGAGCAGACACGCGCCGAGACGCCGCCAGCGCTCGAGCGCGCTCGGCGAGCGGCAGATCGCGCCGCGCTCCGCGCTCACGTTGCGCCGCCCGGGAGGATCTCGACGTCGGCGATCACGGGAAGATGGTCCGACGCCGTCCGCGCCGACGCCAGCCGCGACGGGAAGACGCGCAGCAGCCGCACCGCGCCGCGGGCGTACACGCGATCGATGTCCGCCACCGGGTACCAGCTCGGAAAGGAGCCGTGCGGCCGTCCGCGCCGGCGGAGTCGCCGGCGCCGGAAGCCCGCCGCAGCGAGAACACCGGGGAAGAGCCGATCGCGCCAGTCGTTGGTGTCGCCGAGCACGATGACCGGCGCGCGCGACCCGACAGTGCCGTCGATCTCCGTCACGAGCCGCTCGATCTGCAGGCGCCGCTCGTAGCGCGCCAGTCCGAGGTGCACGTTGTAGACGTGGAGCGGCCCGGCGGCGGTCTCGATCGTCGTCCGCAGCGCGCTGCGCGGCCGCTTGAGCGGAATCGTCAGGTCGATGTTCTCCTCGCTGCTGCACGGATGCCGCGAGAACGTCGTGTTGCCGTAGATGCCGAAGTGCCGCCGGCAGTTCAGCCCGACCGCGGCGTGCGGACGCCCCACGAGACCGTGCAGGACCGCGGCCTGCGACGGCTTGCGCCGCCACGGCTCGTAGAACATCACCTCCTGCAGCGCCGTGAGGTCGGCGTCGTAGTGCCGGATCACGGAGGCGATGCGCGCCAGGTCCCGGCGGCCGTCGGCGCCGACGCCCTTGTGCACGTTGTAGGTGACCAGCCGCAGTCTCACGTGGGCGGGGCCTCCTCGTCCGGGCCCGCGGACGTCGTGCCGGGGCGCCGGAAGCGGCGCGGGACCGCGCGCCGCAGCCGCGGCCAGCGCCGGAACGCCCACACCATGACGCGGCGCGCGGGGGGGAAGACCGGCGCCAGGAACGCGATGCCGACGCCGATGAACATCCACCCCTGGAGGATGGGGACGAACCCGCCGATCACGCCGATGACCAGGCACGTGACGCCGGCGACGACGTATCCGCTGCGCTTCCAGCGCCCCAGGGCGCGGCCGCGCCGCACAGCGACACGCGCGTCCGCGGTCGAGGGCCGCGCCGCGCGCCCGGCCGACTCCGCGTCGGCGGGGTCGGTGTCGCTCATCCGCCGTCCGTGGGGCGCAGCATGTGCCGCGCGTCGGCGCGCAGCGCCTCGATCCGCGCGCGGTCCCGGACCGTCACGGCACGCTGCTGCAAGCGGTCCAGGGCGGCGAGCGCTTCGCGCGGACGCTCCTGGGCGAGGCGACAACGCGCGATCTCGCGCAGCGCAGCTCCGGCCACGGTGTTGCGGCGGGCGCTCTCCTCGTAGGCGACGATCGCGGCGTCGAGATCGCCGCGCGCATGATGGCAGTTGCCGAGCCGGTGCGCCGGATCGTCCTCGATCCAGTCCAGTTGCTCGGCGTCCGGGTCGTCGCGCAGCACGGCGTCCAGCTCGAGTGCGCGGCGGAACGCGGCGGCGCCCTCCGTGAAGCGGCCCAGCTCGAGCAGGCAGACGCCGCGCTGGAAAACGGCCTCGAGGGAGCGCGGTGCACGCCTCTCGACCTGCTCCCACGCGAGCGCGGCGGCCTCGTACTCGAAGGCGTGCATCAGCCTCCACGCCGCGACGGCGTGGAGGCCCTCCTCGCCGAGAGTCGCGCGGCGCGGGGCGAGCCCCGTGAGCTGCTCGTCGAGGAGCGTGCGCGCCTCCTCCGGGGACCGCGACCGTGCTGCGCTCATGTGTCCATTCAACCAGATCGACGAGGTGCCGGTCAGGAACCCGGGTCGCGCGCCGGGAGCAGGCGCCCCGCGCCCGCCACGGCGAGCAGGAGCAGTGTCGGATCCGCCGCGGCACGCATGCGCGTGTCGCCGTAGAAGAGGGCCGCGGTCGCCACCGTCCCGACCAGCAGCGCCCACCACGGATACCAACCCGCGGACCGCGTCCGCGAGTGCGCCGCGCCGGCGAGAGCGAGCAGGAGCACGGGCGTGAGCGTGAGCCATCCGAGCCACGCCTTCAGCCGCGCATCCGGCTTGCGACTGCGCGGATCGGGATCGAACAGGCGCACCAGCTTCCATCCCACGAGGACGGCAGCATCCCGCGGGTTCTCACGCGCCCACGACACGGCGTCGGCCGTGAAGCGGCGGTCACTGGCTTGCTCGCCGAGCCGCGACCAGCCCCACATGCCGAGGTCCGGAGCATCCGCGGCCCCCGCGTACGCCTCGTCCGGCGGCAGCCACTTGCCCGGGACGGCCGCGGCCGCGGCGGCGCCGCCGTTGCCGCCCGCGAGCGTCACGCCCGAGTTGGTCGTGAGCAGCGGCCGCCCGAGCACGACCTGATTGCGCAGGGCCCACGGCGCCAGGAACGCCAGGAGTCCGACGGCCAGGAGCGCCGCGCGGCGACGGTCCCCGGCCACCGGGACGAGGAAGAGCGCGGGCAGGAGGGCGGCCGGACGGGCGAGCACCGCGAGCCCGGCCATGAGACCCGCGGCGAGCGCGACGCGCCCCCCGTCCCGCAGTCGTGCCCGCGACGCCAGAGCCGAGGCGGCCACGAGCAACGCCATCGACAGCGGCTCGGAGAGCATGTGCGCCGAAACGAACACGTGCGGCGGCCACAGCGCGTACGCCAGGGCGACGGCAAGCGCCGCGCGGCCCTCCAGCAGTTGCCGCGCGGCGACGAACAGCAGAGGGGCGCCGCACGCCCCCAGCACGGCCAGCAGCAGGCGCATGGCGCCGATGCCGCCGCCGACGGCCGCCACAGGCGCGAGAACGAGCGGCAAGAGCGGGCCGCGGAAGGCCCGCACGCCGGGGTGCCCGGCGACGCCCGCGGCGTCCAGCACCGCGCGCGGCACGGGCAGCCGGAAGCCGTCCCCGGCGGCGAGCGACTCCGCAAGCAGCACGTAGCCACGCTCGTCGCCACGCGGCGGCGCGTCGATCCCGAACCACGCGGTCGCCGCCAGTCGCACCGCGAGCGCGATCAGGAAGACGACCAGGAGCGAGCGTGACGCGAAAGCCATCGCCGCAGGATACATTCTGCCCTCTGCCGCGGGAGGTACGCAGATGACGAGCGAGAACGGCGTGGTGTTCATCGACGCGGACGACACGCTCTGGGAGAACAACCTCTGGTTCTCGCGCGTCATCGACGCGTGGACGCGCTTCGTCGCCGCGCTCGGCGCCGACCGCGAGACGGCGCTGCGCGCCCTGCATGAGGAAGAGGACCGCCACATCCCGCTGCACGGCTACGGCGCCCGGCCCTTCGTGCACGCGCTGCGCACGGCGTTCACTCGCGTGGTCCCGTCCCCCGAAGCGCACGACGTCCGGGCCTTCGACGCCTTCGCGCGCGAGTCCGAGCGACGCATCCGCGAGCATCCCATCGAGCTCCTCGACGGCGTCGAGGAGGGCCTCGCCGGTCTCGCCGCGGCAGGCGCACGTCTGATCGTGCTGACGAAGGGTCAGACGGACGAGCAGGAGGCCAAGGTGGCGCGTTCGGGCCTCGCCGCGTACTTCGAGGCCGTGCGCGTCGTGCCCGAGAAAGACGTCGTGACCTATCTCGCCGCGGCGGCAAACGTGCGCGCGACGCCGGCACGCTGCTGGATGGTCGGCAACAGCCCGCGGAGCGACATCAACCCGGCGCGGCTCGCAGGAATGCGCACGGTCCACGTACCGCACCCGGCGCCCTGGCACCGCGAACTCGCGCCACCGGCGCGATCGGGACCCGAGACGCTCGTCGCGACCGCGTTCTCCGACGTGCCGCGGCTGATCCTCAGAGCGTGAGCAGGAATCCCACGCGGCGCCGAGCACGCGGTTTGCGCGTGTGTGTCGCAGGACGAGGGTCTCGCGGCAACGGGGGCCACACGCCGCTCAACCGTCTCCGAGAAACGAGCGCAAACCACGCGCCAGCAAGCTGTTACGCCCGGTGGTCCCGCTGCGGCGTCGGCCCTCCTCCATGACTCGCTCCATTGAGTCGGGTTCGTCGCGCCGCCTTGCAGCGAACCCGCCGGACGCAATCGGCGCGCGCCCGGGATCCCTGCTCACCTTCTCAGCGCTCGCTGACGCCGCGCGCCCCGTCGCGAAGGGCGTCGAGCCGGCGCGCGGCGTCGAGTTCGATGTCGGGGTCGCCGGTGTCCTCGACGAACTCGAGGTAGATGCGGCGCGCGCCCTCGATGTTGCCCTCGCCTTCGAGGGTCTGGGCGCGATCGACGGCATCGACGAACGCCTTGCGCACGGCACTCTCGTCCCCCGGCATCAGGTACACCCATGCCGTCACGAGGACCGCGATGAGTGCGAGCGCGCCCAAGGCGAGGTGCGGCCGTTGGGCCATGGTCGCGACGATGCCGAGCGGCGGGTCGCGCGCGTCCTCGATGTCCTCTTCCGCCTGCTGCAAGCAGTCAGTGACCAGCCGGATCGCCTCGTCCCACGACTCCGGCCGCGCACCGGCATCGGTGGCGGCCAGCGTGGCGGCGAGTGCCGACACGCGCGGGCTGACGGCGGGGCAGACGTCGTGCAGGCGCCCGGCGTCACTCGCAGCGGTGGGGCCTCCGAGCAGGAAACGCAGGCACACACCGAGTGCGAACATGTCCGAGCGGGCGTCGGGCACGTCCCCCCGCAGGCGCTCACGCGACACGAACGCCGCAGGCGCACGGAGATCGCGGTGCGGGAGCAACGCCCTGAGCCCGAGCCCGCTGACACGCACCACGCCGGCCGCGTCCATCCAGAGGCAGGTGGGCGACAGGTCACCGTGGTGCACACCGTGCTGGTCCCCCGCGCGCAACCCCCGCGCCACCTGCAGGACGACAGCGAGCGCGATGCGTTCGGACACGCGGCCCACGCGCCGTATCCAGGCGTCGGCGCGCTCGCCGGCGGGACGTTCGCTCACGACGTAGGGGCCGCTCTGTCCGAGGTCGCAACGCAGGGCCGCGGCGACGTTGTGATGGCGCACCGCAAGGAGCCGATCGACGCACGCCCCGGACGGTCGCACGGTACCGCTCGGGAGCACGCGCACGACGACCGCGCGAGCCGTCGCGGCGTCGCGCGCATGGAGCAGCACGCCGTCCCCGTCCCGGGCGACCTCGCGCAGGGCGGTGACACCGTCGAGCACCGGCAGGTCGAGCGGGGGCCGCCTGCGCGGCGAGGGCACGCGCGACAGCACGACGGGCCGCCCCATCCGCAACGCGCACGGCGGAGCGGATTCCGGCAGAGCGTGCGCCGGCTCGCCGGACGCCGTTCGCGGCGCCGAGAGCGCATCGCCGTCGCCGTCATCGCTGTCGGCGACGACGGGGAGGTACGTGCCGCTCGCGTCCTCGCCCGGGCCGCTGCGCGACTCGAGGACGTCGGCATCCACGGGGATGTAGGTGCTGCTGTTGCTGCCGGGCGCGACGACGGCATCGTCGCTCTCGGACGCGCTGTCCGCGGTCGCCGGCGCCGGCGAGTCCGCCATGGCCTGCGCCGCGCCGCGTGCCAGACGTTCCTCGTAGTCGGTGAGGGCCTCGGCGGCGCGGATCAGCTCGAGGTCGCGCTGCGCCAAGCGACGTTCCAGCATGGCGATGCGCTCGTCGGCCGCATCTCCCAGGCCCGCCGGCCCCGCCTCCTCGATCTGCCGCACGCGTTCATGGAGCGCGACGATCGTGTGACGGGCACGAGCGAGTTCGACCTCCGCCCGCTGTGCACGGGCGATGGCCGCCGCCACGACGTCGGCCGTAGCGCCCTCGCGCACGGTCACGGCGCGCTCGGCCTTGGCTCGCAGGTCCCGCACGCGCTTCTCGAGTTGGGCCACGTCGCCGTCGCGAACCTCGAGGTTCTCGCGCAATTCGTCGCGCTCGGAGACGGTGCGGCGATAGTCGCTCTGCAGTTCGTGCAGGGCCGAGCGCGTCTGCCGCATCAGGGCGTCCATCTCGCGCAGCCGCCGCGCGGCCTCGGCCCGCTCGACGGCCAGCACGGTCTCGAGCTCCGACACGCGCTGGGCCAGCGGCCCCGCCGCTGCAGCCGCGCCGGCCGCAGCGACCGCGTCGCTCTCTCGGCGGCCCTCTGGTTGGCCCTCTTGTCGGGATGTATCGACCTGCGAATCCACGAACCGCTCTCCCGGTCAGTCTGCTGGGACATCGGCCGAACCGGGTGCGCAGGTGAAGGTCATGCAGAAAGCCATCGAGTCCCATCTCGAAGGAATGCGCGCCGAGCGGATCAGGGTTCCTGCACGTCACGCTCTCAGCGCACATCGAGGTTCCGGCCAAACGAGCCGCTGCGGCGGACGGCCCTTGGCCGCCGCCGGTCGCCATGCCGATCGTCGGCCGCAACGCAGAGCGGCGCCCGTGCCGTCGAGGCGCGGGCGCCGCTGCCGCATCCGGAAGGAAGCCGAGGGGTAGGGATTGGAAGGGAGGGAAGTGGTCGGCTTTACGCGAAGAGGTCGCAACCCCCGGACGCGGTTGTCTCTCGTGCGCACAGGGCGTGCCAATGAATGAGCGAACGTTCAGCGAGCCTGCGCGGGGCTGCCGGCGTGACGAATCGGCGGCCGGGTGATGCGAATCGCTCCACGTGGGTGTCGCCGCCCGATGACAGCTCGTCGCATCGGCGGCGAGGGGTGCACGACGGCGCGCTCCGGGGCGAAGGCGCTCCGCACAGCGTGCAGGCCGTGTAGATTGCCGTGTAGATTGCCGTGTAGATCGGCAGGGTGGGAACGTGTACCGCGGCCGGAGGAGCTGGATGCGGAAGACAGACGGATCGGGACCCACCGCGGCCTTGCTGCTGACCGTGCTCGTTGCGGCGTGCGGCGGCGACGCCGCTCCCACCGCCGCCCCCGGCCGGCGTGTGGCGGCCACGGTGGAAGAGCCCACGGTCGCCCCGGCAACCGCGCCCGCGGCGGGCGACAGCGAGGAGCCTGCGACCGCCCCCACCGCCTCTGGCGCTGCGCCTGCGGCGGCGGCACCACGCGACGAACCGCCGCCACCGGGCGACGCGACGCCCCCGGCACGGCTGCCGGAGCCGCCGGGCGAGACCGCCGCCCGCGAAGACGCGGTGCCCACCGCGCCGACGATTTCGGCGGCGGCGGCGGCGGCGCTGGAGCGCGCACGCACGCTGCGGCGCGACGGTCGCGCGGCGGAGGCGGCCCGCATCCTGCGCGACGCGGAGGCCGAGCTCGGTGCGAGCGCGATGCTGCGACTCGAGACGGCGTGGTGCTTCTTCACCATGGCGGAGAGTGCCTTCCGGTCGCAGGCCGACGGCTTCCTCATCAAGAGCAACATCGCGGACGCGCACATCCGCGCCGATCAGGCGGCGACTCTCACGCCCGACCTGCCGGGCGCGGCGGTCCTCCTGGCCAAGATCCTGCGCTACGAAGAGAACGCGGACGCCGCCCGTGAGCTCCTCGTCAACCACGTGGCGCGATTCCCGGGCGATGCCGCCGCGCATCGCGAACTCGGGGACATGGCGCAGAAGGCGCGCGACTGGGCTCTCGCCGACACGCATTTCACGAAGGCCGCGACGCTCGACGCCGCGGACGGCACGAGCCGTCTGAACGCGACGATCGCCAAGCAGTGGTTGACCGCCGAGGGCGGAGCGGCGTACACGCGCGACGAGCTCCACGCGGGCTATCGCATGGCGGCGCGCCTGCTGCCGGACGCGGACGACCCACTGCGACTCATCGTCGGCCTCTACCCGAACGAACCGGAACTGCGCCTCGCCGCGCTGAACGAGGTCATCGAGGATCGCGAGGACGCGGTCTGGGCCCGCGTCTGGAAGGCGTACCTGCTGCGCGCCACGGCCCCCGAGAAGGCTCTCGACGTCCTGACCGAGGCACAGCGCATCGCGCCGACGAACACGGCGGTCATCGTCAATCGCGCCGAGACGCTGGCCGAGATGGGGCGATGGAACGACGCGGCGCTCACCTACGTCGCGGCCCTCGAGGCCGGAGAGCCGGACGCGCTCGGCGCGGCTTCGGACGCCCTCGACGCGCTGCTGCACCTCGGCGCGCAGTCCCGCGAGATCGACATCGCCACGCGCGACCGCGCCTACGACGCCCTCTGCGCCGCCAACCCCTCCGTCGGCCGCTACGGCAACAACGCCGGCCTCTGGTACCGCGATGTCGGCAAGGACTACGAGAAGAGCCTGCGCTACTACGAGAGGGCCGTGGCCGCCGAGCCGAGCGATCAGGACTACATCAACGACACGGCGCTCATCTACCTGTTCCATCTGCGCGACCGCAAGGAGCTCTGCCTGCCGATGTTCCTGAAGGTGCGGCGACTCGTCGAGGAGGAGGGCCAGGAACCGATCCGCGGCTACTGGGACGCCCTCGAGAACCTCTGCAAGTACTACTACGAGAGCGGGCAGTTCGAGAAGGTGCTCGCGTGCGCGGCGCTGCGCGCCGACGACCGCGCCGAGGTGGACGGCCGCCCCTATCCGTCCCAGCGCGCCGCCGCGTACGCCAACCAGGCTCGCCACAAGCTCGGCCGCAGCAAGTGAGAGCCCGCGCCGGCCCGACGGCGCAAGTGTGACGAAGGTCGCACAGGATCACGTGCTGACGGGCTGCCGGACGAAATGGCAGTACGCGCCGCGATCCCGGTCGGCGCTAGAACCCCCACGGCGCGTCGCGCGCGACGCGCCGTTCTCGCGAGGAGGGGGGGATTGCAGAGAGTCTTTCGCCTCCGCTTCGTGAACGGGCCCCTCGCAGGACGCGTCCACGAGTACCGTGATCACGACGTGCTCACCGTCGGGCGCGCACGCGAAGCCGCGATACGACTCCCCGCCGACGACGATCTCGCGTCCCGGTGCGACGCGTCCTGCACGTCGCGGCGGCGCTGGACGAGCGTGCCGGCGGGGCCGCAGTTCGACTGGGCGCGCGCCGTGACCCGCGCAGCGCCGACGCGCGCCGACGCCCTGCTCGTCACCGAGGCCGCGGCGGCGGCTCTGCCACGCGCGGCGCTCGCGAACGCCACGTGGCTGCAGGACGTCGCCGTCGGCCGCGATGGTCGTTCGACCCGCCTCGCGAACCTGGCGCCCCCCAGCGAGCCGTCCTGATCAGAGGGTGTTCCCGTGATCAACGGTTCGATCGCAAGTCGCGTGACTGGCGCCGTGTTGCTCATGGGAACACCCTCTCAGTTCTCGACGGCCTCCGCGGGGGCCTCCACGACCGGGGCCGCCGCCCGCGCCGTGAGACTCGCGATCGTGGCGTTGAGCGACTGCCGCTGCTCCTCGAGTTCGCGCACGCGCGCCTCGGCGGCGCGCAGCCGGCGTTCGCGGCGCTCGATCTCGAGGGTCTTGGACTGCAACTCGCGCGCTCGCTGCTCGTGCTCTTCCTCGTGCTCGCCGACCTCCGCGATGCGCCGCTCGAGGAGATGGCAGTTGCGCTCGTAGAGTTCACGCGACTTCTCGGCCTCCGCGCGCCGCTGCCCCCAGAGACGCTGCTGCTCCTCGCGTGTGCGCTCGAACTCCGTGAAGCGGGCGGCCTGCGCCAACTCGAGTTCCACGATCTCATCGCGCACGCGCTCCTTGCGTGACTCGAGCTCGTCGAGCTCGTTGAACCGCTGCTGGATCCTGCGCTCGCGAAGCTGCGCCTCCATGCGCCAGACGTCCAACTGCTTCGATCGCTCGGTCAGCCGGCGTTCCAGATCCACGAGCGCCGCTTCACGCGTCTGCGCCTTGGACTTGGTGTCGTCGCGGACGCGTCGCGCGTCCTCGTGCGTGTCCTGGACGCGTTGCTCCACCGCCTCGAGGCGCTGGAGCGTCTCCTTCAGTTGGTCCCAGGTCTCGATCGTCTGGTGCTGCTGCCCGCGGATCTCCTGGAACGCCGTGTCCATGCGGCGCTTCTCCCAACAGGGCCCGTGGTGCAGCGCCTCGCAACGGCCACAGCGGACGACGATGCAGCCATCGAAGACCGGCTGCAGACACGCAGGGCAACGGGTGTCGATCGATCCTTCAGACACGTTCCATCTCCATTCCGGGGAGTGACGACTCCACCTGATCCGACGCATCGTCTTCGTGCAGAAGGGCGACGACGCGGAGGCCCACCGGATCGGGCCCGCGGGCGGGCGGTGCGGCCAGCCGATACGCCGCCCGTGCCAAGTGCGGCGGGTCGCAGCGCGAGCCACCACGCAGGACACGGTAGACGCCGTCGTGGGAGCCGCGCGGGTCCGTGACGCCATCCGGCGGATACTCGCCGTAGGGGTCGCAGCACCACTCCCACACGCCGCCGTGCATGTCGAAGATCCCGAAGGCGTTGGGGACTCGCTCCCCGACCGGGCGCGGCGCAGCTCCCCAGCCGCCCGCGAGCGCCGCGTGGAGTTGCGCGTCCGCCGCGCGCGGCCCCCAGGAGTAGGCGTCCGTCGCCCCGGCGCGGCAGGCGTGCTCCCACTGCGCCTCCGTCGGCAGCTCGAGCCCGGTCTTGCGGCAGAACTCCATGGCGCGCGCCCAGTCCCGCACGAGCGCGGCGTGGTCGCCCTCGGCACCGGCCGGCAGCGGCTCCTCCATGACGGCACCCCACACGGAGTAGGGCACGGTCGTGCGGCTCACGAGGAACGGCGCGAGGGACACGTCGTGCTGCTGCTCGTCGGATCGTCGCTGCGGCTCGTCGAAGGGTGACCCCATTGTGAACGAGCCGCCCGGCACTAGTGCCATCTCGAGGGCGGTCGGCAGATGGCGGAAGAGAGCCACGCTCGTCGTGTGGGCACCGCGAGCGAACTCGGCGAGCCCCATGAACTCGAGATCGGCGCGTCCCCGCGCGAGCGAACGCGCGGCGCGCCGGCGGTCCGAGTCCGCCGCGGACGTCCAGGTGTCCATCGCCCCGAGCAGCGCCCGTGCGTTCAACTGCCAGCGAGCGAGGACCGGTCGCAGCACGGCGCCCGGCTCGACGCGCAACGTCAGCACCTGGGGCTCGTGACCCGGCCGCCCCGCAGAGAGACGGCACACGCCCGGATCGACCTCGTCGCCGTCTGCCACCGGCTGCCCGTCGAGGGCGAAGACGACGTCGTCCGGGTACTCGGAGAAGTCGAGCGTGGCGCGCCGTTCGAGACGGATGCAGCCGAGGTCCACCGTGCGCCCACCGCGCACCTCGATCTCCTGGCACACCGGGCCGTGGCCCGCGAGCTGCACTCTCACGTCATGCGATCCCGCAGGAAGCGGGATGTGGGGCAGAGGCGTCACGCCGAGTCGCACGCCATCGACGAGCACCTCGGCGGCCTCTGGCGTACTGGAGAGGACCAGCAATCCGTTGCGCTCGCGCATCTGGAGCGGGAAGTTGACGTCCACACCGGCCCGCACCGTGAGCAGCGCCGTCATGTCCTCGTGGTCGTCGTGACGCGCGACGACGCGATACGCGCCGAGGGGGACGTCCAGGGCCTCGAAGCACCCGCTGTCCGAAAGCACGTACTCGAGCGGTGGCGTCGCGCCGTCACGCGACGTGAGGAAGACGTGCGCACAGGGCGGTCCGCTGTCGAAGAGGACGCGCGAGCTCTTCGACAACACGCGGCTGGCGTACGTGGACAGCGCCGACTTGCCGTCCTCCCCCGGTGCAGGAGTTCGATGACGCGGGAGGGGATCTCCTGCACGAACGCACCCTCGTTGACGACGGCACGCCGGCAGAGGTGCAGCGCCTCGGCCAGCGCGCTCGCGTCGGGGAAGCGCTCGCCGGGGTGCCGTTGGAGACACGTCTCGACGAGCGCATCGACGGCGTCGCAGACGTCGGAGCGCCGGTCGCGCAACGGCGTGCGCCTGCCCTCGATCGTCGCGATGGCGCGGGCCATCGGAGTCTCCCCGTGAAACGGCGCCGCGCCCACGAGGAGTCGATAGATCGTCGCGCCCATGGCGAAGACGTCGGACGCCTTGCCGGCCTCGGCGCCACGCTCGAGCTGTTCCGGAGCGGCGTAGCCGGGCGTGCCGAGCATGACCTGGCCGGCTGCGGTGAGCCCCTCGTCCAGGTGCTCGGGCCGCGCCAGTCCGAGGTCGGCGAGTTTCGCGGACGCGAGCGACGGGCCACCGTCGGCGAAGGGGATGAGGATGTTCGCCGGCTTGACGTCACGGTGGATGACGCCGCTGCGATGCGCGGCGACGAGCCCCTTCGTCGCCGCGAGGCACACGTCAATCACGTCGAGTTCCGACGTCACGCCGTCGTCCGCGACGACGCTGTGCGCCCAGTGCTCGGCCGCGACTCCGGCGATGTACTCCATCACCAGGAAGTGGCATCCGGCGACGGAGTCGTGATTGACGTCGTGCACCCTGACGAGGTGCGTCGAGGCCGCGCTGAGGCGCGCCGCGAGCCGTGCTTCCTGCTCGAAACGGCGACGGATGCTCGGGTCCCGCCCGACGAGGTGCTGGTGCAGGACCTTCACGGCGACGACGTTGCCGAGCCGCGGGTGGATACCGCTGTACACGGCGCCCATCCCGCCCCGTCCCAGGCGGCGCAGCAGACGGTAGTCACCGAGGACCGGGCACACGTGCGCGCCGTAGCGCTCGGTGCGGCAACGCGAGAGCTGCCACTCGTCCGAGAGATCCTCGTGCAGCAGCGGCGCGATGCCGTCGGGCGTGGCGGCGAAGGCCGCGGGAGACTCCGTCGTCTCCGCGTCGTGTACGTCGTCGTCTCGGTCAGCCAGTTCCGGTCGCGCGTTCACGTCCCACCACCCCACCGAGAGACTACGGGAGGGGCGGCTCGCGGTTCAACACTCGGAATCCGGGGCAACGTGGGGCGCCATCGCCAGTTGCGACCTCGATCACGGTCAGCGGCGGCGGGGGTGCGCCGTCAGCGGACGGCGGCGTGGAGTTCGAAACGCACGCCGGAGAGGACACCGGCGGCGCGGGCGGCGGGGTCGATGCGGATGTGGGCCGCGTGCGCGGGCGTGATGCCCTCGGTCGGATCGACGGGCCGCCAGCGGCCCGCGAGTTCGACCTCGGCCCAGGCGTGCCATCCGAACGCGCCCTGCTCGTCCCCCATCCACGTGACGCCCGTGACCTCGCGCGCGGGGATGCCGGCGGCGCGCGACAGCGCGATGAACAGGCGCGCGTGCTCGGTGCAGTCGCCGCGGCGCAGGATCAGGAGCTGCGAGGCCGAGGGCTCGTCCATGACGACGGCGTCGCGCAGGTGCGACGCGGTGAAGGCGAGCAGGCGCACGACGCGGACGGCGGGTCGAGAGGTGCCGATGAGGATGCGGTCCGCCGCGGCGACGACGGCCCGCTCGCCCGAGTCGATCCCGAGTTCCGGTTGCGGCGCGAGGGCCGCCGCGCGCTCCTCGGGGGTCACCTTCCCGGCGTCGCGATCGACGTAGACGCGCAGGTGCAGGCGGCCGTCGGCGGTCTCGGTCCGCTGGCGTCCCGTCGTGGGAAACGGGGGCGGCGCCCCGTCGGCCGGAGCGGGCATCGAGACCTCGAGTTCGCGCAGGGTGAGGACATCGCCCAGCCGCACGGCCATCGGGATACGGTCCGCCTCTTCCACCGAGATGAGAGCGAGGTCGCCGACCGCCTCGGCCTCGGCCATGCGACGGATCGACAGGCCGTCGCCGATGGCGCCGCGCACGAGAGCGCCGTGCGCGTCCACGGCCGCCGGCTCGCTCCACGTCTCCGGTCCGGTGGCAACGGCCACGAGGTAGAGAACGGCGCCGCCCGGCGCGGTCTCGGTACCACGCACGGAGACGATGCGCTTCAGCGCGCGCATGCGCCCCAGATCAAGGGCGAGGGCGGTGCCGATCGCCCCGACCGGGCCGGCCGCACGTTCCCGGGCGGCAGCGACGGTGCGTTCGGTCACGAGTTCGTCGGCGAGCATCACGTCGATGGCCGTGACGGCGCCCTTCGTCTCCTTGCCGTCGCGCGTCGTCACGACGTCGAAACGATCACCGTGACGCGTGGCCCGCCGCCCGCCGACGCGCCCCTGGGACTCGACGCGGCGCTCGAGTTCGACGAGAAGTTGACGACCGCCCAGTTCGTAGACCGCGCGCTCGGTGCTGCGGCGTGCGTTGCCGTCGCCGGCGATGCTCACGAACGTCTCGATGCTGCGCACCACGGCGGGCCGCCCGTCGCGCTCCACGCGCTCGAGCGACCGTCGCAGCCAACCGACGTGGGCGTCACCGCGGAACACGCCATAGTAGTGCTCGCCCAGCCACGAGGATGCGGGCGCGGACTCGATGTCCACGACCGGCGGCTCCTCGCCGGCGGCGACCGCGCCCCCGCCCGCAGTCAGCGCGCCGGTCAGCGCAACCGTCAGCGCGACCACGCGGGCGCCGTGCCGGGCCAAGGTCAGCCTTCCGGCATGCCGCGAGGGGCGACCGCCGCGGTGCCCTCGATCTCGACGAGCGCGCCGTCCTCGACGAACCCCGCGACCTGGATGAGCGCCATGGCCGGGTAGCTCTTGCCCATCACGCGCTTCCACGCGGCGCCGAGTGCGGGCAGCGAGCCGAGGTACTCGTCACGGTCGGCGACGTAGCACGTCAGGCGTACGACGTCGTGCGGGCCGCCGCCGGCCTCGGCGACGACCGCCAGCACGTTGCGCAGCGCCTGCTCGAATTGCGCCACGAAGCCGCCGGGGACGATGCGCTCCTGCGCGTCCCAACCGACCATGCCCGCGGTCACGACGATGTCCAGCCCGGCGGGCACACGGTACCCGTTCGAGTAGCCGCGGGCGCGCGGCCAGTCGGGAGGCTGTAGGCGCTCGATCGGCGAACTCACTTCTGTTCCACCGACTCCTTGATCTCGTCGCCGGCCTTCTTGCCGTCTTCCAGTCCACCCTTGAACTCGTTGACGGACTGGCCGAGCGAGCGCGCGAGCTTCGGGAGCCGCGTGCCGAAGAGGAGCAGTGCCACGAGCGCGACCACGGCGATCTCCCAACCGCCGAGGAACGCGAGCACGGGGATGGTGGCTGTCATGAGGTGACCTCCAGTCAGGGCACCCGCAGTGTACCTCCGCGCCATCGAGCGTGTCAGGGATGTCGGGCGCAAGGTACGGCCGAGTGACACCAGTACGATCCACCGGTGCGAGCCGCGCGCCCCCTGCGATCAACGCGAGGCGGCGACGACGTCGATGCTGCCGGGCTTGCGCAGGCGCTTGCCCCGGAACGCCAGCCCCATGCCGGAGACGAACCCGTCGGTCGCTGCGGACCCTGGGAACGAGGCGATCCACCAGCCCGCGACACGGCGCCCCCTCTTGAGGAAGCGCAGCGTGAGCGCGTTCACGAAGTTGCTCTGCCCGGCGCCGATGACCGTCAGCGAGTCGCCGACGAGAATACCCCGTCCGGCGAGAGCGGGAGTCGGTGTGGCGCGATCGATCAAGCTCCCGACCAGGACCTTCTCGAGCACGATCTCGACGCGCAGGTTGCGTGGGTCGGCGCTCCCCGCGACGCGCGAGACGCGCAGCACGGCGCGTCCACGCACGTTCCCCTCGGAGACGCGCCCCGAGGAGCCGTTGCGGTCGAAGCCGTCGCCCCGCAGCTTGATCACGTACTCGCCGATCGCGTCCCCGGCCCCGACCGCGTGCGCGACCGGAGCGGGCACGACGCCGTCGCCGAGGCCGATGCCGATGCCGCGCGCGGCGAAGAGCGCCACCGTCAGGGTCGCAACGACCAGTGCCGGCGCGGCGCGCCGGGCGATCACCGCTCGGCTCCGTCCGGAAGCACCGCCGCGCCGTCCGGAGACATGCTCGGCGCCTCGCCCCCGCTCTCGTCGCCCCGCTCGTCGATCGCCCCCTCGCCCTCCACGGCCCCGTCCGGGAGCAGCGTGCCGAGAGTATCGACGACGTCCTGCAACGCCTCCGTGACGTCGGCGCCCTCGGGCCACGTCAGTTCCGCGGCCGTGCGACCGTCGGCGTAGACGACGCCGAGGAGCAGTTTCAGGACGTACTGCGCGGTACTCACCTTGGCCGCGCGAGCGACCTCCTCGGCGAACGCCTGTTCGTCGTCCGCGGCAGCGGCGCGGCGCAGCCCGCGGCGAGCGCGGCGGTACTGCTTGCGCAGCGCCTTGGACTGGCGCCGCAGCACGCGCCGATCGGTGGGATCGCCGCCCAGTTCATCGCCGCCCTCGGCGACGATGCGCGCGACGAGGGCCGCCGCCTCGCTCACGAGTTCGGCCTGCTCGGGCGGCAGGTCGTCCAAGAGGACGGTCGGGCGATCGGCGATGTGGTCCGTCCGCCTGTGCCGCATCGGCTCCGAACCTGCGACGTCGCGCGACAGACCGGACGACGGCTCCGCAGCAGCAGCGACGGCGAGCGCCGGAGCGTCGGCCGGCGCCGCCCGCAGCCCCGCGACGCGGACCGTGCCGTGGCCCGCGGGGGTGCCCGCCCGCTCGTCTTCGGACGAGACGGGATCACGCGTCGCAGCACGCGCGTCCCGCGACTTCGGGCGGAGCACCTCCACGGGCCGATCGGCGGCGAAGGGCAGGCCGGGGGCGGTGGGCGGCGCGCGACCTGCGGCCTCGACGACCTCGGCGCCGGCGGACGCATCCCTCGTCGGACCCACGCGCGACAGAACGTCGTCGTCCCAGGACGGCGGACGCGGGACGCCGGTGCGGCGCGGCGCAGCGGCCGGTGCGAGCGCGCCCCGCGCGGTCACGCCGGCTCCGGGACCGACGGCGGCGACGGAGCGCGCGGGGGACGACGCCGGCGCGAGCGCCGCGTCCGGCGGCGCCGTCAGCGACACGGCCGTGGCAGCGCCGAGGAGCGCCGTCAGGCCGAGGGCCTGCAGCGTCAGACGCCCGACGCGGGGGCAGAAACCCGCGCCGCCGCCGCCCGCCGCCGTGCCAGCCACTGTGCCCGCCGCCCCGATCGCGTTCTGCACGCCCATCGCGAGCAGCCCGTCCGGCATGCGGTGCACGGCGAGTCCGCCGAGCAGCGCCAGGACCGGCGTGCCGAGAGCGGCCTGACCATTCTTGCCGTTCTTGCCGGCATCCCCGCCGTTCGCCGCTGTGAGCGCTGCGGCGCCGACGCCCAGCCGTTGTCGCAGCGCCGTGAGCGCCCGGTGCACGCGCACGCGGGCCGCCCCCTCGCTGACGGACAGGGCCGACGCGATGCGCCCGTAGTCCCACCCGTGGAGGTAGCGCATGGCCAGCACGACGCGCTCGCCGGGCTCGGCCCGGGCCAGCACGCGCTCCAGCTCTTCTTCTCGTTCCAGGTGGTCATCGGGCATCACGTCCTCCCGCCGCCGCTCGCCCACCGTCCTCTGCCGCTTGGAGCGGCTTCGCTCCGAAGCCCGCAGGTTGCGGGCCCGGCACATCGCGAAGCGCGCCATCCAGGCGACGATTCCGACTTCGATGGGTTTGCGGCTGCCGGCGAGGGCCAGATCCAGGAGGGCTTCCTGCACCAGGTCCTCTGCGAGCACGGCGTCTCCCGAGTACCGCACGGCCAGGTCGTACACCACTCTGCCGTGACGCTGGGCCAGTGCCGCGAAGGCGTCGCCGTCGCGGCTCTCGAGCCAGCGTTCGTACAGGGTGCAGTCGCTTGCGGCGGTCACTCGCTCCTCGTCCGTTGCTCTGTCCGCATGCCTCTCAGGGCCACGCGGGCGCGTGTTACGGGAAATCGCGGTCAGTTCCGGGCCGCTGCCGGCTCCGGTCTCCGGGGTGGAGGCGAGGCTGCGATGCCATCCCGCCGCTTCTCCCATCGACCGGAGCGCTCTTCCCGTGTTCACTGACGCTCCGTGTCACCAGGAACTGCAGTCAGTCTACCCTCCAGCCGCGCCCCGGGCAGCGAGTAGCGCGGCAATCGCCATGCCACGCGCCCTGTTTCGTCTCGCGCTCGCGCTGCTCGTCTCGGCGCTACTGGCACCGTTCGCCTTCTGCGCCGTGCTCGTCTGCCGCGTGCATCCCCGCTTCGGACTGCGCGCCCGCGGCTGGTTCGTGCACCGCTGGGCGCGGTTGCTGTGCCTGTGCCTGGGCGTCCACGTGCGGATCGAGGGTGAGCGCCCCCCACGGCCGGCGTTCCTCGCGCCCAACCACGTATCGTACCTCGACGTCATCGTGCTCGGATCGCTCTGCGAGGGGTTCTTCGTCTCGCGCGCCGACCTGCGCAGGTGGCCCGTCGTCGGGCCGCTCGCGCGCCTCGGCAACACGATCTTCATCTAGCGCGCACGACGCCGCGACACGCGGCGCGTCGCGGACGAGGCGGAACGCGTGCTCGGGCTCGGCGCCCGGCTGCTGGTCTTCCTCGAGGGCAAGGCGGGCCCCGGCGACCACGTGCAGCCGTTCAAGCCCTCGCTCCTCGAAGCGGCCGTGCGCGCCGCGGTGCCCTGCGTCCCCATCGCGCTGCACTACAGCCTGCCGGAGGCCCCGGACATCGATACGCGCGACGTGGTGGCGTGGCACGACGACTCGCCGCTGTCGTCCCACGCGCGACGCCTGTTCCGCCTTGGGCGCATCGAGGCCACGATGCGGGTGCTGCCCGAACGCCGTGGCAGCGATCGCAAGACGCTCGCAGCGCAACTGGAGTCCGACGTCCGCACCGCGCTCGCCGAGTTGGGGGCCTGAGAGCGTGAGCAGGAATCCCGGGTGCGCGCCGATTGCGTCCGGCGGGTTCGCTGCAAGGCGGCGCGACGAACCCGACTCAATGGAGCGAGTCATGGAGGGGAGCCAACGCCGCAGCGCAACCGTCGGGCGTAACAGCTTTCTGGCGCGTGGTTTGCGCTCGTTGATCGGAGATACTCAGCCTGCGAGCGGTGCCCGTCGCCGCAAGACGCTCGTTCTGCGACACACACGCGCAGACCGCGTGCTCGGCGCCGCGTGGGATTCCTGCTCACGCTCTGAGCTGCCGCAGCGCGGGCCGGCACAGGTCAGCGCGGGCCGAAGCCGGGCTGCGCCAGCTTCACCTCGGTGACGTCGCCGAGGGGCGCCACGATCTCGCGCAGCACCGCCGCGCGACCGATCACGACCCAGGCGAGGTCCTGTTGCGGGAAGCGCTCGGTGATGACGCGATTGACCCCCTCGAGAGTTACGGCGTCGAGGCGCGCGAAGAAGCCGTCGATGAAGTCCCGCGACATGCCGTGCAGCGTCAAGTCGAGCAGCCACACCGCCTGCTGCGCGGGGGTCTCCAGTTCGTCCGGCGCGAACTGCCCCTTCACGTAGGTGCGGGCGGACGCCAGCTCCGCGGCCGTCATGCCGCTCGCGACGAACTCCGCGTAGACCTTGCGCGCGAGATCGATGCACGCGGCACTGGTGGCCGTCTCGGTGTAGGTATTCACGGCGAACGCCCCGCCGCGATCGTCGTCGAACCGGGACCGCGCGCCGTACGTGAGCCCCGCCGCGGTCCGCAGTGCGCGGTTGAGACGACTCGTGAAACGACCACCGAGGATCGTGTTGGCGAGGACGCGCGCCGCGTGGTCGGGGTCCGTGCGCAAAAAGCCCGCGCCGCCGAAGCGGAAGTACGTCTGCAGCGCCTCGGGGTGATCGACGAGCAGCACGCCGCCGCGGCGTATCGCGGGCGCAGACGGCGGCGGGGGCAGCGCGGACGGCGCCGCCGGCGCCCCGCCGCCGAGCAGTCGCCGCACGAGCGCGCCGTCGAAGTCGCCCGCGACGGCGATGACGCGCCGCGGCGGGGCGGCGAGCTCCTTCCAGAGCGCGCGCAGCGCGTCGGGATCCGCGGCGCGCACCAGCGACGCCTCGTCGCCGGCGCTGCGGCTGCCCCACGGATGCGCCCCGAAGAGCCACGCGTTCCAGAAGCTGCCGACGGCGCCGCTCGGCTGCGTGCGCAGTCGTTGCAGCCGCGCCAGCGCAAGATCCCGGGCCTTCCCGAGCTCGACGGGATCGAAGCGCGGCCGTTCGAGCACGTCGCGGACGAGGCCCAGCCCGAACTCCAGATCCTCGGCCAGGAACTCGGCATCGAGACCGATCCAGTTCGCGGCGGCGTACGTCGTCAGGCGTCCGCCGCGCGACTCCACCGCGGCGCGAAACGCAGCCGCGTCGCGCTCCCCCGCACCGCGTGACGCCCAAGCCGCCAGGAGCGCCGCGCGACCGGCGGCGCCGGGAGGGTCGGCGAAGGCGCCCCCCGGCAGGCGCACGTGGATCGAGACGAGCGGCAGCGAGACGTCGGGCACCAGGAGCAGCCGCGTCCCGGACGCGAGAACGATCGCGTCCGCGGCGGGCAGTCGCACGCCCGGCGCGGCCCGCCGCTCCTCGCCGCCGGCGCGCGCAGGGTGCGAGAGCAGCGGCGCCGCCACGGCCAGCCCGATCAACACCAGCACCGCGACGGCCGCCCCGCGAATCATCGCTCGTCCTCGGCTGCGCCGCCCGCTGCCCCCGCGTCGCGCGGCACCAGTGTGAGCGTCCCGACGGTCGTGTTGCGGCGCGTGAAGTACGTCTTCGCGACGCGTCGCACATCGCCCACCTCCACGGCCTCGATCGCCCTGAGACGATCCCGCAGATTGCGCCACGAGCCGAAGAAGACCTCGGTCTCGCCGAGCAGCTCGGCCATGCCGCCGATGGTGCGCATGCGTCGCAGAAGCCTCGCGCGCAGCGACGCGCGGGCCGCGGCCAACTCACGCTCGCTCGGGCCCGAGGCGGCCATGCGCGCCAGCTCCCCGCGCACGACGCGCTCCACCGCCGCCGTGTCGCCGCCCTAGCGCAGGACGCTCTCGACGGTGAAGAGGCCGGGGTCGAACTGCAGGCCCTGCAGGCCACCGCCGACGGAGACGCAGAGCCGGTCGCGCTCCACGAGACGCTCGGCCAGCCGGCTGCCGTCTCCGCCGACGAGCACGTGCTCGAGGATCTCGAGCGCGGGCGTGTCGGCGTCGCGGGATCGCGGCACGTGCCAGGCGAAGAGCGCGACGGGCAGGTTGCCGGCCGGCGCCTCCACCGTCACGCGGCGCTCCCCGCGCTGCTGCGGCTCGACGGTCACGACCGACGGCGCGTCCGGACCGCGCGGGATGCCGCCCAGGCGCGCTTCGATCATGGCCAGCGCCTCGTCTGCGGCTACGTCTCCGACGAGCACGAGGACGGCGTTCTGTGGCGCGTAGTAGGTCGCGAAGAAGAGCTCGAGGTCCTTCTGCGTCCAGCCCTCGATGTCCGACGGCCAGCCGAGGACGTCCCACTGGTAAGGGTGCGCCGTGTACGCCGCGGCGAAGAGCTGCTCGCGCAGCACCTCGATGGGCTCCTCCATCGACAGCCGCCGCTCGCTGCGCACGACCTCGCGCTCGGAGCGCACGGTCTCCGGCACGAAGCGCATGCCGCCGATGCGGTCGGCCTCCATGTCGAGGATCTGCGGCAGCGCGGCGGCCGGGAACCAATCCTGGAAGACGGTCTGATCGCGCGAGGTCCACGCGTTGTTCGAGCCCCCGGCGGCCTCCATGGCCGGATCGAAGTTGCGGCCGTACTTCGCGCCGCCGAGGAACATCATGTGCTCGAAGAAGTGCGCCAGCCCAGTGATGCCGGGCCGCTCGTTGCGCGAGCCGACGTTCCAGAAGACGTAGAGCGCGCAGTTCGGAATGTCGTCGTCCGGGAGGATGAGCACCTTCATCCCGTTGTCGAGCGTGTGCTCGGTGACGTCCGGGAGCGGCAGATCGTTCGCGGCGGCGGGCGCCGCGGGACCGAGCACGCAGACGACGAGCGCGGCGGAGGCGAGCACGGCCGGTCCGACGCGGCAGCGTGCGCACGCGATCATACCGCTACTCCGAGAGCGAGCCGAGGGCCGGGATGCCGGCGTCCGAGTAGACCTCGATCAGATACCCGGCAGGGTCGCGAAACGAACACGAGTACGAGCTGCCGGTGCCGAACGGTTCGCTGACCTCGAAACCGCGTGCGAGGAGGTCCGCACGCAGGGCATCCACCTGTTGCTGACTGTCCATCCGGAAGCCGAAGTGGAACCGCGCGTTGCGCACGGGCTCGCCCTTGGCGACGGCCAGTTGCATGCTCCCCAGCCAGACGAACCCGGGCAGCGACGGATCGCGCTTGAAACCGAGCACGTCACAGAGGAACGCGACCTCGGCCTCGGGATCCTCGGCGGTCAGGTGGATGTGGTTGAGGGCGACGGGGCGCGGGACGTCCATGGAAGACGGCTCTCCTGGCAGGGCCTCTGGCGGGAAGCGGCAGATCATAGCCCGGCCTCCGCCACAGGCACCCGGACTACCCTCCGGGCCGTACGTAGAACTCGAAGACAACCTCGGGATCGAGGTGCGTGCCGTCGAAGCGGTGCAGGCGCTGCGCCGGCACGAGCAGCGCTTCGTCGTCCTCGCGGAAGCGCTGGTAGTGCCAGTTCTTGTCGCCGCGCTGGAAGCCCGGCTGGTGGCGATCGTGGGCCGCCCGACGACGCGCCTGATCGAGGCTGCGCATGGGGTAGTGGCGCAGAGGCCAGTTCTGCGGGGCGCGGCGCCCCTCGGGCGGGTTGGAGTTGCCCATGCGGCGCTCGTTCATCGACGACATGCGCCAGGCGCGGATGCGCGGGGATGCCGAACGGTAGAGCGAGTAGTGACGGATGCGCTCGACAGGGTTCTCGACGCCCTCGTCATCGGCCGCCGTGAACCAGAAGACGAAGTTGTCGAACTCGATCCAGTCGTGGCCGGCGGCCATCAGCTCGGTGACCTGCTCGTGGTAGGGCCGCGTCAGATCGGGGCCCTCGATGATCTCGTCCTGATCGGGCCACGAGACCCAGTCGTAGCGCTCGCCGTACGTCGCGCGCACGTACGAGCCGGCGGCCCGGTACAGTTCCTCGAACGGCACCTCGACGCGATCGACGATCTGGTAGTCGATGATCCCCTTGCCGATGAGCGACAGGCAGATCTCGTGCGTGCGGTACTCGCTGCCGTGGTTCCAGACCACGAGATCGTGGCGGTTCGCGATCAGGTGCCGCGCCACGGGCTCGAGGATGTCATCGTCGTTGTAGCAGAGCAGGACGCCGAGCAGGCGCGGACCGCGCGCCACGCCCGCGCCGCGCGGCGGCGGCGCGGCGAGCAGCCGCCGCGTCCCGGGGAACGGCGTGGGACTCACGGGCGCAGCCGGTGCTCTTCGAGCGCCTTCCAGAGACGGCGGCAGCGCCACGGCACGGCGGCGTCCGCGTCCGGTTCGTGGTGGACCAGGCTGTAGTCGAAGAAGGCCGCCTCACGCGCCGCGAGCCCCAGCGCCCGCGCGGCTGCCGCGAGTTGCGCGTCCAGTTCACGCGGCGGCACGTCGAAGCGCAGCAGCGGAAAGGGCGCACGCGCGCACTCCGCGACGAGCGCCTCGTTGTACGCCACCCACAACTTCACGGCACGGGCGCGGTCGAAGCGCGGGTTGCGCGATTCCAGTGAGCGGTGAACGGCGAGCGGGTGGCGGTAGATCCCGACGTGCTCGAGATGCGGGACCCGGCGCCGCCACTCGGTGAGCAGCAGCAGCGCACGGGGATCTTTGAACCCCCACAGCGCGTGCGCGGCGTCCATGCGCGCGACGTAGTCCGACAGCGCCGCGCGCCGCTCCGCGTACCACTCGCGTCGCCGCGGCGGCCTCTTCCACGAGCCGTCGTTGTCGCCGAGCACGGAGTCATGGAGAACCATCAGTTCCTTGCTCTCGCGATTGCCGCGGCGATTGTGGGGGTCCGCCGTCGAGACCTCCCCGAGCTCGACGCCCATCTCCTCGAGGCTGCCGGCCAGCCACGACGTCCCGCTCCGGTGCATGCCGAGAACGGCGATCACGCGGGGCCGGGGCGCGGCGGAGGACGGTGACGAACGGGCGGAGGTCACGAGATACTGTGTACCGCGCAATCCGGCAGCAGTCAGCGTTCTCCCGCCCACGCAACCCGACGACACACGACAACCCGACGGCCCACGCCCTCGCGCCCCCCGGCGTGCCCCTCTCGCCCTCGCGACCCCCGGCATGCCCTCTCGCCCTCGCGCCCCCCGGTGTGCCCCTCTCGCCCTCGCGCCCCCCGGTGTGCCCCTCTCGCCCTCGCGACCTCCGGCGTAGGGTTGACCCATTGTGGTCAACCCGGAGGTCCCTGGCGCGCACGGCTGTCGTCCCGCCTCGCGACGTATTCCGGGTCTCCGCGGATGACGGGGATGACGGGGCCGACCGGCCGTGCCGAGGCCGACCGGCGCCCGCCGGGGTAGGCCCTTGCCGCGGCGGTGATCGAACCTCCGGGGCCGGGACAATGCCCGGCCCCTACACCGGGATACGCAAGATCGGACGCGGCGGGTTGGCGACGCAGAGAGGCGTCAACGCGAACGACGAGCCCCACGCCGGTCGCCCCACGCCGGTCAGGGGCGCGGCGGTTGCGCGAGCCTGCGCGTACAACCGCCGTGACGATCGTCGATCCTCCTCCGGCGCTCTACCAGGACTTGAGGATCCACTCCCGGTAGCGGTCGTCGAGGGCGTTCATGGCGGCCTGGTACTCGGGCTGCGTGAACGCTCCCTTGGCGTACGTCTCGGCCGTCGCGTCCTCTTCCTTGGGCTTGGGCGTGCCGAGCCAGTCGCCGTAGACATCGACGATGGCCGCCGGGGTGCCGTGGGCGAGCGCGTGCCAGATGAACTTCTGGGCGAGCGCAGGATCGTGCTCGAAGAGGAACTGGACCAGCGCGTAGCCCTTGACGGTCTCGGGGCCGCGAATGTCCGTCAGCGTGAGCTTCCAGAGGCGGCTGATGTCCACGTCGTCGTCCATCTCGACCTGGCGGCGCGCGAGCTGGATCCAGAGATCCTGGCCGGGCTTGGGTGTCATGTTGTTGCCGTACCGCCCGAACTCACCGCAGGTCGTGAGCGTGTTGCCCGTGAGACGACGCGTGCAGTCGTAGGCGATGGACTCCTGGAGCCAGTTCTCGACCTGATTGCTCATCGAACCGAGACGCGCGCCGAGGTCCGAGAGCGCCATCGCGTGCGCCGAGCGCACGACGGAGTGGCCGAAGCGGTGCATGACGGAGTCGTCGGCGTCGGCGCCGGCGCCGTTCATCGAGACGTAGCAGCCGGGGCCGACGCCGCCCATGCCACCGAAGTACTCGAGGTACTTGGTGATCTTCGCGCCGTCCCACTTGGCGCCCTTCTCGAGGTACTGCCGCAACTCCGCCTTGTTGTCGCCGCGCGTGACGATGTCCATCTTGCGCAGGCCGATGCGCTCACGCACCGCGTCCGGGAACCCGTACATCGCGACGAGGTCGTCGATGGCGCGCATGGCCCAGACGACCAGCCTGTCGGCCACCTCCTGCGGGTGTGTGGTATTGATCGCGAGCAGTTCGCCCTTGGCGCCGAAGCCGTCCAGCCCGGAGTTGGGGATGTTGCCGTCGGCGGGCACCTGCTCGACCTCGTAGACCTTTGCGGCCTGGGCCTCGCCCCCTTGCTTGCGCGCCTTGCGGTTCTCCAGGAACTTCAGCTTGAACGGCGAGACGTACTCGCCGTCGAACTTGGGGTGCTTCAGCGCCTTGTGGGCCTGCTTTGCGTACTTGCCGTCGGGGTCGGTCGAGAGCACGCGCTCCCAGGCCTTCGTGGCGAGCGCGTCCCAGGCCGGATCGCCGGTCTCCTCGCCCATCTTGGCGGCCTTCGAGGCGAGCCCCTTGAACCAGCCGGCGATCCTGCCGGTGGCCTTGGCGATGTTCCTGGGGTACTTACCCGACTCGGGATCGTCCTCGTCGATGATCGAGCGGAACTCGTCGCGCTTGACATCGTTCTGGCGCCAGCGCCCGTCCTCCCACTTCTCGTAGCCGAAGTAGGCGCGCAGTTCCTCGTCGTCGGGGCGGAAGGCGAAGCTCTTACGGCGCACGTAGTTGGCCGTCCACTCGAGGTGCTCGCGCTCGCACCACCTGGCGAGCTTCTCGAGTTCCTTGACGGAGTTGTCGAGCGCTCTCTCGTACTTCTTCTCCCAGTCCGCCGGCGTGTCGTCGGCGGCCCGCGCGGTCGGTGTGGTCACATTCTGGGGCGCGTACAGTGCGCCGAGCGCGAGCGCGCCCAGCGCCAGCAGGATCTTGATTCTCACGTCTCCACCTCCGCTTGGATCGTCCGCTCGCGCGAACGCCGTTGATCGATCGTAGGGCGAGGACGCGCCAACACCAGCGTCACGCGGTGTCCGTGTCACACAGCGCCGGCATCACACAGCGCCCGCGTCGCGTCGCGCACGCGCCGTGCCGACGTCGCCGCCGGACGCAGTGTCCCCGATCGGGGACAGTAGCGGCAAGCAGTGTTGCTCGCGAGAGGACGCTCCGCTCATCTCTCGGCGCTCACCGTTCGCGTGCGTCGCGGGGCGCGCGCGGCGCCTCGTCGGCACTCTCCTCGCCGCGAGGATCGTGCCACGTGACGCCGCCGCCGGGCCACCACCACGGCCAGTGCGCCTCGGGCTCGACGCGGAAGTAGCCGTCGGCGCGCTCGGCCCCCACGGCGATGTGGGCGACGAACGCGGGCGGCACGACGGCGGGCAGCGACGCCCCCATCCCGGCCCGCCGCAGCAGGCTCGCCACGAGGTTGTCGTGATACTGCGCGTGCCACATCTCGCCGCTGCGAGCCCCGGCCCGTGCGACGCCGAACACGCTGTCCGGCGCGGCAGACCGCGCGGCGGCGAGTACGCGGTCGTGCGCGACGGGCACCAGCCGTCCGCGCCAGCCCGGCAGCAGCAGCAGTGTGGCCGCAGACGCAGCGAGGAGCAGCAGGCGGCGGCGAGTCACGGCGCGAGCGTACTGGAGGGCGCGGACCGATCCTGCCGAAGAGAGAGGGCCGTGCGCGTTCGTACCCTGCTCGCCGTCCCGCTGCTCCTCGCCGCCGCCGCGCTGCCGGTGGCGGCGGACGTCGTCCATCTGCGCGGCGGCCGCCGGATCGTCGGCCGCGTCATCGACGACGGCGACCCGGTGCGCCTCGAGATGGCCGGGGGCACGCTGTCGCTGCCACGCTCGCGGGTGGCGCGCATCGAGCGCGCTGAGCTGCCCTCGGCAGCGCTCGAGCGTCAGAGCGCGGAACTCCGCGAAGGTGATGCCGCCGGGGCGCTGGCGCTCGCCGCCCGCGCGCACGAGGCCGCGCTGCCGCGCGCCGAGGGCCGCCTGCTCGAGCGGGCTGCGGCGTGGGCACCGGACGATGCGGCCGTGCGCGAGGCGCTCTGGCGCTGGCGCGTACTCGAGCGGCCCCTGGCGCCCGACGCCGCCGCGACCGAGCGCCTGCGCCGGTTGGTCGGCGACGATGCGCGCGTCCACCGCTCGGCGCACTGGCGCATCGCCCACGACTGCGAGACCGCGATCGCGCGCGAGCGCGCCGCCGCGCTGGAGGACGTGTGGCGCGAGTTCCACGACCTCATGCGGGACATCGGGGTGCGCCCGGCGCCGCTCGATCGCCGGCTCGAGGCACTGCTCTTCGCGGACCACGCCGACTGGGTCGCAGCGGCGGCGGCGCCGGCCGACGCGCTGCGCGGACTGAACGGCCTGTTCGTCGGCGCGACCGGGCGCATCCTCCTGTTCGACACGAGGACGGCGCCGGCGGCGGGGACGGCACGGGCGGCGCTCACCGAGGCCGTCACCAAGCTCGCGGAGAAGGCGGTCTACCTGGACCAGCGCGAAGGGCAACTGCGCGCCATCCGGCTGCGCGTCGAGGAGTACCGCCCGACACCGGCCGACCGCGACGGCGCGCGGCTGCGGGGGGAGAAGCTCGCGGAGATCGACGGGTTGCTCGCGGAGGTCGCGGCGCAGCGCCGCACGCTGGCCCTCGAGGATCGCGAGCTCGACGCCCACCGCGCCCGCGTGCGCCGCTTCTGGGACGAGGAGACGGTGGCCGCCACGATGCACGAGGCCTGCCACCAGATCGCCTTCGCGACGGGGGTGTCGGACCCCGCGCAACCGCTCTGGCTGAGCGAGGGGCTCGCGACCCTGTTCGAGGCGCCGCAGCGCAGCGCGCTCGATCCGATGGCGAAGACCTCGGCGCGACTGCGCGACGTGCGCGCGCTGCGTGACGCGCAACGCGGCGGCGACCTGCGGCGACTCGTCGGTGGCGCCGTGTTCGCGCAGAAGCCGACGGGCGATGCCTACGCCGAGGCCTGGTCGCTCCTGAACTTCCTCGTGCTGCGCCACCCCGAAGGGCTGGCGGCGGTCATCCGCGAGCGGGGCCGCGGCGGCAGCGGCGATCCGGCGCAGCGCGCGCTCGACGCATTCCGCGACGCCTTCGGCGACCTCGACCGGATCGAGCGCGAGTGGCGCCGCTTCGTCGAACACCTCTGAACATCGCAGCCTGTCGGAGCAGTCCCGCGGACGACGTCACGCGAGCTGTGATGGCTCCAGGCAGCGGGGGCCGAACGCGGTCCGCGGCGAGTGCAATCCGGCGCCGCCCGGCGATGCCGCGCACAACTCGCGCGTCAGCAAGCTGTTCCGCTCGCTGCGACCGTCTGCTGCGTTGCCGCTCCTCGACAACTCGGCTGGAGAGGTGCCGTCGTCGCGGCGCCTTGCATCCGGCCGCAGCGAACGAGACCTCGTCTCACGCGACGACTCCGACAGGCTGCTGGCGGTGAGCGGTAGTCTCTGCCGATGGAGACGAGCAGAGAGCTGTCGCGCAAGGCGTTCGTCGCCGCGGTGCTCTTCGAGAGCAGCCTGGCCGGCGGCGCGCTGATTCTCGGCGGACTGACCGAGGTCGCTGTGTTCGCGTCGTTTCGCTTCGACTTCGCAGCGGCGGGCATCGGCGTCATCGCGACGCTCCCGCCCGTGCTCTTCCTGTTCGTCTTCCAGCGCACCGACTTCGCACCGCTGCGACGCATCCGCAAGGCACTGGACGACGTGCTCGTGCCGATGTTCCGCCACAGCACGCGCGACGAGTTGCTCGCTCTCGCGCTGGTCGCCGGCGTCTCCGAGGAGCTGCTCTTCCGGGGGTGGATGCAGACCTGGCTGACACCCACCGCCGGTCCCGTGGCCGCCCTGGCCGTCACGTCCATCGCCTTCGGTCTCGTCCACGCGGTGACGCCCGCCTACGCCGTGCTGGCCGCCTTCATCGGGCTCTACCTGGGCGGCCTGCAACTCTACACGGGCAACCTGCTGGCGCCGATCGTCACGCACGCGCTGTATGACTTCGTAGCGTTCCTGGTGCTACTGCGGGCGCCGGGACCCGCGGCAGGCGACGATTGAGAACGCGCTTCCGCTCCGCCGCCGCGATCTCGTTCAAAGGAGCGGACATCGGTAACGTCGCCTCGTGAACACGCCCGCCCCGCCCCCCCCGGCGCCCTCTTCGCCGCCGCCGCCGCGCGCGGCGCAGCCCCCGGCCGGCGCGGCGTGCGGCCAGCCCCCCGGCGAGCACGCGCGGCCCACACCGGCGGGCACCGCAGCGTTCTTCGACGCCGTACGCGACGTTCTGGCGCGCGGCGCGCTGACGCCGTTCGGCATCGAGCGCGCGATCGAACGAGAGTGGCCGCTGTTCCTCGCCGGACGCCGTGGCTACGTGCACGCGGCGCTGCTGCACCTGCGACGCCGCGGCGCGGTCGTCGCCGCGCGGCGGCACACGCTCCACGGTTCACGGCGCGTGTTCGCGCTGCCGGGCGCCGCGCCGGACGACGGGCCGCGCTGCGGGCCGGACGACGGGCAGGGGACATCCTCCGCTCAGCCCGGCGACGTGCCGGCGCCGATCGCGAAGCTGGCCGCCCGCGTCACACGCGGGCTGCGCTTCGCGCCGGCGCTGCGTGAGGATCTGCGCCGCGACGTCGCCGAGCACCTCCTCGACGCCGCCACGACGCTGCGCGAAGCGGGCACGAGTGATCGCGCAGCGGTCCGCGAGGCGATCTCCGAGTTCGGCGATCCGTGGCGTGTCCGCACGGATCTCGCGCGCATCGCCACCGGCCGCCGCGTCGTGCTGTTCCCGAGCAACCTGCGCGAGACACTCGCAGGGCTCGCGATCTACGACGCCGGCATCCTGCTCTGCATCGTCGCCGCGATCGTGTTCGTGCGCCTCGAGGTCTTCACCGCCTACCACATCCCCACGCGGTCGATGGAGCCGACGCTGCACGGCGACCGGCGCGACGGCGACCGCATCCTCGTCAGCCGCCTGGCGCCTCCCCCCGAGCCGTTCGACATCTACGTGTTCGACGGCTGGGGCGCCGAGCGCAAGAACTACGTGAAGCGCTGCGTGGGCGTGCCGAACCAGACGCTGCGGCTGCGCGAGGGCGACGTCTACGTGGACGGCGAGCTCGTGCGCAAGAGCGGCGACGTGTACGAGGCCCTGCTGTTCCCGCTGTACGGCTGGGACGACGTGTGGGCGCGCGCCCGCAGCGAGAACGAAGGCGACGCGCAGGCCGCAGCGGACCAGGTGTTCGACGAACAGCTCGAGTTCTGGGAGAACGTCTCGGGCAAGTGGATGCTGGACGTCTCCCGCGGCTACCACGCGCTCGCACCGGCGCAGGGGCAGCGGTCCATCCTGCGCTGGCGCGACAGCGTCCGCGACGACCTCTACGACCCGCTCACGGGCGACGTCGTGGGCGGCAACTACGCGTGCCCCGACGTGCGCGTGAGCGCCGACGTCGAGCTCCTGGACGACTCCTCGGAGGTCGTGCTGCACCTCTCCCGCGGCGCGTCCACGTACGAGGCGGTCGTGTCCAGCGGACGCATCGAGCTGCTCGTCGAAGGCGAGCCCGTGGCGAAGCTGGACGCGGCGCCCGTGGCCGTGGGCGAGACCGTCCGCGTGCGCTTCTCGCAGGTGGATCGTGTGCTGCGGCTGGACGTCGGCGACGTGCAGATGCGCCACGAACTCCCGCAGCCCGAGTTCCCCAAGCGCACGGCACCGAGCGGTCAGGTGGACTTCCGCGCGCGCGGCGGCGGGGCGTGGATCAAGCCGCTGGCCCTCGAGCGCGACATATTCTACACCCCGGACTACGACACCGACGAGGTCGTGCTCGGCCCCGACGACTTCTACATGCTGGGCGACAACTCGGGCAACAGCCAGGACAGCCGTCGCAACGGTCCGGTGCACCGCAGCCGCCTCATCGGCCGGCCGATCCTCGTCGTCTGGCCCCCCCGCCGCTGGCACATCCCGCGGTAGCGCCGTCGCACGCCGCGCGCCCCGCGCCGTTCGTCACTCCGGCCCGTCGAGCGGGCTCCCCCGTCCACCGGCGTCCACCTGGGCACGGATGCACGCGCGGAGAGGATGAAAACCCACGAGTCCAGCAACATCCGTGCGTACCGGTCAAGACTACCGATGAGATCCGTGAGGATGCTCACATTTTCCTGCGATTAGGCGCGCCGCTCACGCGCGATTCGGCTCTACTGGTGACATGCAGCGCTCCGTCTACTCAAGTCTCGTCGCGTGGAAGTCCTCGGCGCAGCGCAAGCCACTCCTCCTCAGGGGAGCGAGGCAGACCGGCAAGACCTGGCTCCTGCGGGAATTCGGGAGACGAGAGTTCGCACGCGTCGTGTACCTCGACTTCGAGGAGGATCCCCGCCTCGACGGTCTCTTCCAGAGGGATCTCGACCCACACAGGATCCTCGCGGATCTCGCCCTCTATCGAGGGGAGACTATTGACTCCGATCGGGATCTGATCGTGCTCGACGAGATCCAGGCCTCGGTCCGCGCGCTGACCGCCCTCAAGTACTTCCGGGATCGCGCGCCGCACGTCCACGTCGCGGCAGCCGGATCGCTGCTCGGCGTGCGGATGTCACGACCGGGGTCCTTTCCCGTCGGGCAGGTGAACTTCCTCGATCTGGGTCCGATGAGCTTCCCGGAGTACCTGACGGCGAGGGGCCGGCACGGGTACGCGGAACTGCTGCAGGGCATCGATGCCTTCGATCCGCTCCCGATCCCCATCCACCAGGACATGATCGACCTGCTCCGGGAGTACGTGTTCGTCGGCGGCATGCCGGAGGCCGTGAGGACCTTTGCGGCGACACATGACGCCGAAGCCACGCGGGCGATCCACCGCGAGATCTGCGATTCGTACCTCCTCGACTTTGCCAAGCACGCCCCGTCCACGGACATCCCGAAACTCGGGCTCATCTGGGACTCGATCCCGAGGCACCTGGCGAAGGAGAACCGGAAGTTCATGTTCTCGGCCGTGAGGAAGGGCGCCCGATCCAGGGAGTACGAGAACGCGCTGCGCTGGCTCCACGACGCCGGACTGGTTCACTTCTGCCACGCGGTCTCATCCGCCAGAGGGCCACTCAGCCACTACGCCGACCGAAGTTGCTTCAAGGTCTACCCACTGGACGTGGGCCTGCTCGGAGCGATGTCACGGACGCCTCCCAGGCTCTTGGTCGAGGAGGACCGCATGTTCACGGAGTTCCGCGGCGCCCTGGTGGAGTCGTACGTCGCGCAACAACTGGTAGCGGCGCGACATCGGGATCTTCACTACTGGCGCAGTTCCGGGGGAAGAGCCGAGACCGACTTTCTGATCGAGATCGCGGGCCGCGTCGTTCCGATCGAGGCGAAAGCAGGGTTGAGTCGCAGGAGCAAGAGTCTCCGCTCGTATGACCGGCAGTTCGCACCCGACGTACTGATCCGCACGAACCTGCGCAATCTCGAGCGAGACGGGAAGGTGGCGAACATCCCTCTCCATGCCGCACACGAGATCCCCCGGCTGGCCGAGCTGAACGCAGCCGGATAGGCACGGTCCGGGTCCGGGAGGCCCCTCTGGCGCACTCGTCCAGGCGTGTGGCCGGCAGCCATCTGGCCTCCTGAGAGCGTGACTCCTCTGCCGCGGTCATCGAGCGAGCAGGGCGCAGCCCCCCGTCCGCAGCAGGCCGGCGGGCGGCGTGGCGCAGCGCTTCGACATGCCGCTCCGTGTGGCATCGACGGACGGCGGCGAGTCGCGGACGCTCGCGTCGTGATCGCCGCGCCCCGCGGGTCGCGCACCGCGGCGGGCGCTACTTCATCCGCTCGGCCAACTCGTCGGCCAGGCGGCCGCCGCGCAGATTGCGCGCGAAGATCTCAAAGCCCTGTTCGCGGTAGGCAGCGTACGCCT
>JAJRVY010000109.1 GCA_024277065.1 Planctomycetota bacterium | reverse complement strand
GTCGATGCGCATCGTGGGCGACATCATCGCCTTCACCGCCGCGCGCATGCCACGCTTCAACTCGATCTCGGTCTCCGGCTACCACATGCAGGAGGCGGGTGCGACGGCCGACGTGGAACTCGCGTACACGCTGGCCGACGGCCTCGAGTACATCCGCACGGGCATCGCGACGGGCCTGGACGTCGATGCCTTCGCGCCGCGCATCTCGTTCTTCTTCGGCAGCGGCATGAACGTCTTCATGGAGGCCGCCAAGCTGCGTGCGGCGCGGCTGCTGTGGGCGCGCATCGTGCGGCGCTTCGGCCCGCAGAATCCGAAGTCGCTGATGCTGCGCACGCACTGCCAGACGTCGGGCTGGTCGCTGACCGAGCAGGATCCCTTCAACAACGTCACGCGCACCTGCCTCGAGGCACTGGCCGCGGTGCTGGGCGGCACGCAGAGTCTGCACACCAACGCCCTCGACGAGGCGCTGGCGCTGCCCACCGACTTCTCGGCGCGCATCGCGCGCAACACGCAGCTCGTGCTGCAGCACGAGACCGATCTCTGCCGGACCATCGACCCGCTCGGCGGCTCGTACTACGTCGAGCGGCTGACCCACGAGCTGGCACGGCGCGCGTGGCAGCACATCACCGAGGTCGAGGAGATGGGCGGCATGGCGCGCGCCATCGAGAGCGGCCTGCCCAAGCGCCGCATCGAGGAATGCGCCGCGCGCAAGCAGGCGCGCATCGACTCGGGCAAGGACGTGATCGTCGGCGTGAACCGCCATCTCACGGACACGCAGAGTGACATCGAGCTGCGCGAGGTGGACAACTCCGCGGTGCGCGACGCGCAGATCTCGCGACTCGACGAGCAGCGGCGGACGCGCGACGACGCGGCGTGCCGCGCGGCGCTGCAGGCCCTCACCGCGGGCGCACGCGGCGACGGCAACCTGCTCGCGCTGTCGATCGACGCCGTGCGCGCCGGCGCCACCGTCGGCGAGGTCTCGGACGCACTCGAGGTCGTGTTCGGACGCCATGAGGCCGAGCCGGAGATCGTCTCCGGCGTGTACCTGCGGGAGGCCGCCGGCATGGAGAGCGTCAAGAGGGTGCAGGAGCGCGCACGACGGTTCGAGGCCCGCGCCGGCCGCAGGCCACGCATCCTCGTGGCGAAGATGGGACAGGACGGGCACGACCGCGGCGCCAAGGTGATCGCCTCGGCGTTCGCCGATCTCGGCTTCGACGTGGACGTCGGCCCGTTGTTCCAGACCCCCGCAGAGGTCGCGCGCCAGGCGGTCGAGAACGACGTTCACATCGCCGGCGTGTCGAGCCTTGCCGGCGGACACAAGACACTCGTCCCGGCGCTGATCGCGGAGCTCGCGCGGCTCGGGCGCAGCGACGTGCTGGTCGTCGCAGGAGGCGTCATCCCGCCGAAGGACCACCCGGCGCTCATCGCAGCGGGCGCCGTCGCCGTGTTCGGCCCCGGCACCGTCATCCCCGACGCCGCCGAGCGGCTTCTCGACCTGCTGTTCGAGCGGCTCGAAGCGCAGGGCAGGTGAGGCGGCGATGCCCGCGCAGCGCCCGACCGTCGCGGAGCTCGCAGCGGGAGTCCGCGCGCGGGACCGCGCGCTGCTCGCGCAGGCGATCACGCTCGTGGAAAGCACGCACGACGACGACACCGCGCGCGCGTCCGAGCTGATCGCGCACGTACTGCCGGACAGCGGCGGCGCCCTGCGCGTCGGCATCTCGGGCGCCCCCGGCGTCGGCAAGAGCACGTTCATCGAGGCCCTCGGCGAGCAGTTGACCACCGACGGTCACCGCGTCGCCGTGCTCGCCGTGGACCCCACGAGCAGCGTCAGCGGCGGCAGCATCCTCGGCGACAAGACGCGCATGCCGCGCCTCGCGCGCAACGACCGGGCCTACATCCGGCCGAGCCCCGGCGGGACGTCGCTCGGGGGGATCGCCCGGCGCACACGCGAGGCGCTGCTGCTCTCTGAGGCGGCGGGCTACGACGTCGTCCTGGTGGAGACGATCGGCGTCGGCCAGTCCGAGATCGCGGTGGCCGGGATGGTGGACGTGTTCGTGCTGCTGGCGCCGGCCGGCGCCGGCGACGAATTGCAGGGCATCAAGCGCGGCATCACCGAGATCGCCGACGTCGTCGTGATCACGAAGTGCGACGGCGACAACGTCGAGCCCGCGCGGCGCGCCGCCGCCGCCCTGCGCAGCGCACTCGCGCTCCTGCCGGGCCCCGAGCACGGCTACCCGCACGCCCTCCGCCCGGTGCTCACGTGCTCGGCGCGCGAGGCGATCGGACTGCGGGAGGTGTGGGCCGCCGTCGCCCACGTGCACGCCGCGGCGGCCGCGTCCGGTCGCCTGGAGCTGCGCCGCAAGGAGCAGTCGCTGGCGTGGATGGACCACGCACTGGAGGAACTCCTCCGCGAGCGCTTCGAACGGCACGCGGGAGTGGCGCAGGCGCTCGAGCAGATCAGCCGCGAGGTCGTCGCCGGTACGCTGGACCCGACGACGGCCGCGCGGCGGCTGCTCGACGTCTTCCAGCGCTGATCTTCCAGCGCTGAGGGGTGTTCCCACGAACACCCACGCGCGCGCCTTCCGGAGCCGCCGCGCCGCCTACGCCGTCCACGCCCTACGCCGGTGTGACGAACAGCAGCGCGAGGACGATCAGCAGGATCAGCAGCGTGCCGAAGGCCAGCGCCATCGAAGCGAACACGCGGATGACATGCTCCACGGGCTGCGGCAGGGGCTCCGCGATGTGCTCCTCGAGGCGACCCGACGCCTCGAGCGCCTCGTACTCGAGCGGCCGCTCGTGCTTCAGCTCGTCGAGCGACATGCGCCCGGTGAACACGACCGGATCGAGCGGGAACTTGTCGGGGCGGAACTGCGTGTTGAAGAAGTGGATCGTGAAGATGAACGCGACGGCGAGGAGCGCCTCGTCACCGTGGACGATGGTCGCCACGTTGACCATCCAACCCGGCACGAAGTTCGTGAGCGGCGCCGGGAACCAGAGCAGGAAGCCCGTGGACCCGATGATGGCAACACCCCAGAAGACCGCGAAGTAGTCGAACTTCTCCCAGTACGACCAGCGGCCGTAGCGCGGCCGCGGCCCGAGTCCGACGAACCACTTGATGGTCGCGATGAACTCCCAGAGATCCTTGGGCTGGGGCAGGATCGAGTTCGGGCCCGAGACGAGCTGCCACCACGTGAGGCCGTCCTGGCGGCGGCGCGCGTTGACGTCGTAGACGTGCGTCACGAACACGGTGATCAACATCAGCGCCGCAAGGCGGTGCAGGACGCCGGTGACCTCGAATCCGCCCAGCACGTCGGCGACGAACTTGGCCCAGTGCGTGTAGCTGAACTTCAGCGACATCCCCGTGAAGGCGAGCGTGAGGAACGAGATCACCATTAAGAAGTGCATCACGCTCTGCAGCCGCGTGAAGCGCCGGTAGAGCCTGCCCTCGCGGGCCCGTGCCGCGGCCTTGACGGGTGCCCACTCCGCACGCGTCGTCCACAACCGGATCATCCAGAGCAGCGAGTGCAGCCCGAAGAACACCATCGTCCCGACGAGCAACCCCGTCATGCCCCAGTACGCCCAGAAGAGCAGCGGATACTTCTCGCGATCGTTGTGCGTGCCGTGGGCGATGTACTGCACGAAGCCTTCGTTCGCCCCGGGGTGGCACTTCGCGCACGTCTCGACGATGCGCTCGGCGGAGACCGTGGACTTGGGATCGAACACGTGCTCGACGTCGTGCCGGCCGTGGCAGTCCGAGCACGTCGCCGCGCGCTCGTAGCCCAGTCGCGAGACCTTGCCGTGGAAGGTCTCGAAGTACGACTCGTACTGCTCCGCGTGGCAGTAGCCGCACTGCCGCTGCACCTGCTCACGGAAGCCCTGCTCGCTCGTCTGCGAGATCTGGTGCGACGAGTGGCACTCCTTGCACGAGGGCAGGAGTCGCGTGACACCCTTGCGCCCGCGGAAATGCACGCTCTTCTCGTACTGCGCCTCGATGCCGTCGTGGCAGGTGCCGCAGGTCTGCGCCACGTTGTCGCCGTGGATCTTGGCGCGCGGGTCCCACTTGGGCAGGACGAAGTGCGGTCCGTGACAGCTCACGCACGTGGCGGTCACGAGCAGGCCGCTCTCGTTGAGCCCCTTGCCGTGAATGCTCTCGGCGTACGAGACGATCGGGTCGTTCGGGCTCTCGTCGCCGTCCGAGGCCATGACGCGGTGGCACTCGCCGCAGAGTGTCGGCACGTTGCGCGGGAAGGTCCGCGAGGCGCGGTCGGTCCGCGGCAGCACGTCGTGCTTGGTGTGACAGCGAACGCAGTCGGGGCCGTCGGTGCCACCCGCCTGGGCGGCATCCGCGTGGCTGCTCTTCGAGTACGCCTCGACGACCTCGGCGTGACAGATCGCGCAGTCCACGCGGTTCTCGATCGTCTCGCACGAGCGAACGCGCGACTTGGACGCCTCGGTGTGGCACTGCGCGCACCCCACCTCTCCGTGAACGGAGGCGACGTACCCGCTCTCGTCCACGTGCAGCGACATGGCGACGCCCTGCGCCGTCCCCTCCAGACTGCTGCGGCCGTGACAGAGCAGGCAGTCCCTGTTCGCCATCCCCTCGGGATAGAACGGCCGCCGCACCTTGTGCGGTGAGTGGCAGTCCACGCAGTTGGGGATCTTGTGCGGCTCCTTCTCCCACAACTCGCCTTCGATCACCTTGCGGTGCACGTCTTCGATGTTGGCGTGGCAGGTGCGGCAGGTCTGCACGACGCGCTGCTGGCTGACCGTCGAGCGCGGATCCGTGTGCGGCAGGATGTCGTGGGGCGTGTGGCACGACGTGCACACGGCCGTCACGACGAGGCCCTTCTTGTAGAGGCCCTCGCCGTGGATCGACTGCGAGTAGTTCTCGAAGATCCTGTCCTGCGGGATGTCGTGCGTCAGGGAGACGGGCGAGCCTTCCTTGTGGCACGTCCCGCACAGACGCGGGATGTTCATGGCGAACGTCGGCGACCTGTGATCCGTGTGCGGCAGGATGTCGTGCTTGCCGTGGCAATCGCGGCAGCGCGGCGCCAGCGGATCGCCGCTCGCGAGGGCCTGCCCGTGAATGCTCTTGGAGTGCTTCTCCGCGAGCTTCTCGTGGCACTCACCGCACTCGACGGGTTCGAGGTCGTCGTCGTGCGGCAGGTCCGCATCCATCAGATCGAGGTGGCAGGACACGCAGTCGAGGCGCCCGTGGACCGACGCCTCGTAGACGTCCATGTCGATCCAACCGGGGAGTTCCTCGTCGCCCTTCTCGACGTAGAGTTCCTCGTCCTCGTGGCAGCGCATGCAGTCCTCGTTGTCCTGCGCGAACGAGGGCGTGGCGGCCAGCACGAGAATCAGTGCTGCGACGAGGTGGCGAACGCTGTGCATCATCGGTCGAGGGTTCTCAGAAGGTGTGGACGAGAGCAATGGGAGCGTCGGCTTGTTCGAGGAGTCCGCCGGCAAGGCGCGGTCGCGAATGCGACTCCCCTGTCCGAGTCATCGAGCGAGTGCAACGCAGCCCGGCGGGCTCCACGGACGAGCGGGGCTGCGGCGCGCGACTTGCGCCGCCGGACGCTGCGACCACGCCGAACTCGGATCCGCGCAAGTCGCGTGACCGGCGCCGCGTTTCTCTCGTCCACACCTTCTCACAGCGCTCCGTTGGTCATGACGGCCACGATCATAGCCCCGACGAAGAAGAAGCCAACGGCCAACGCGCAGCTTCCGATGACGTAGGCCCAGATCCGCGTCCGGCGACGCGGCTCGATGGCCACGAGATCGTCCAGACCACCCGACTCGAGGAGCGCCTCGTACTCGACGGGGCGCTCGTGCCGGAACTCGCTCTCGGTGAGTTTGCCGTGCAGGAACGCCGTGTCCATGGGGAACTTGTCGGGGCGCAGGTTCGCGTGGAAGACGTGCACCGTGAAGATGAAGGCGATGTCGAGCAGCGCCTCGAAGCCGTGGATGATCACGGCCACGTTGAGCATCCAGCCTGGCACGAAGCGAGTCGCGACCTCGGGGAACCACAGCATCAGGCCGGACACGCCGATCACGCCCGTCCCCCAGAACACGGCCCAGAAGTCGAACTTCTCCCAGTAGGTCCAGCGGCTGTATCGCGGCCGCTCACCCAGGAACAGGAACCAGCGCACGTTCCCGATGAGATCCTGCAGGTCCTTGAAGCGCGGCAGCAGCGTCGATTCGCCGACGAAGATGCCCTTCTCCCGCTTCACGAAGAGGCGGTAGCCGAGGTGCGAGAGGAAGGCCGCGACGAGGGCCATCAAGGCGACGGCCGCCACCCTGTGCACCCAGCCCGCGGCGGCGGTGCCGCCGAAGAAGTTCATGATCGACGTGGCCCACGGCTGGTCCGCGTAGTGCAGCGGGAAGCCGGTCGCCGCGAGCGTCAGCACGCTCGTCATGAGCCCCATGTGGTAGGCGACGTAGATG
>JAJRVY010000108.1 GCA_024277065.1 Planctomycetota bacterium | reverse complement strand
AGCGGTCTCGTCGTGCTGGCGTTCCTGCTGTACCACCTCGCGCACTTCACGCTGCGGGTCACGGGAGAGGGTTTCGGCGGCGCCCAGTACGAACTCGCCGGAGGCGGCCACGACGTGTACGCGATGGTCATCGACGGCTTCTCCGTCTGGTGGGTGTCGGCGCTCTACATCGTCGCGAACGTCGTGCTCGGCCTGCACATCTCCCACGGCGCGTCGAGCGCGTTCCAGACGCTCGGCGTCCGGCATCCGCGCCTGGCGTGTCTCAAGACGTGCTGCGGACCGTTCATCGCGAGCGTGATCGTGATCGGCAACGTCTCGATCCCCTTGGCCGTCCTCGCCGGCCTCATCGAGAAGGGAGCATGACCATGCGGCTCGATGCGAAGGTCCCGAGCGGCCCGATCCAGGACAAGTGGGACGACCACCGTCAGGCGATGAAGCTCGTCAACCCGGCCAACAAGCGGAAGTTCACCGTCATAGTCGTCGGTACCGGACTGGCGGGCGGCTCCGCCGCGGCGTCCCTGGCGGAACTCGGCTACGAGGTGGAGTGCTTCTGTTTCCAGGACAGCCCGCGCCGCGCGCACTCGATCGCGGCGCAGGGTGGCATCAACGCCGCCAAGAACTACCCCAACGACGGCGATAGCGTCTGGCGCCTGTTCTACGACACGGTCAAGGGCGGCGACTACCGCTCGCGCGAGGCCAACGTCTACCGCCTGGCGCAGGTCAGCAACGAGATCATCGACCAGTGCGTGGCGCAGGGCGTGCCGTTCGCCCGCGAGTACGGCGGGCTGCTGGCGAACCGTTCGTTCGGCGGGGCGCAGGTGTCGCGCACGTTCTACGCCCGTGGGCAGACCGGCCAGCAGTTGCTGCTCGGCGCCTACCAGGCGCTCGCGCGGCAGATCCACACCGGCAAGGTCCGCATGCACACGCGCAGCGAGATGCTCGACGTCGTCGTCCATGACGATCGCGTGCGCGGCATCGTCACGCGCGACCTCGTCAGCGGCAAGGTGCAGTCGCACGCGGCGGACGCCGTCGTGCTGGCGACCGGCGGCTACGCCAACGCCTTCTTCCTCTCGACCAACGCCAAGGGCAGCAACGTCACCGCGGCCTACCGTGCCTACAAGCGCGGCGCCGGTTTCGCCAATCCCTGTTTCACGCAGATCCACCCCACGTGCATCCCGCCCTCGGGCGAGCACGTCTCGAAAACGACACTGATGTCGGAGTCGCTGCGCAACGACGGGCGCGTCTGGGTGCCGCAGAAACCCGGCGACAGGCGGCCCGCGGCGCAGATCCCCGAGAGCGAGCGCGACTATTTCCTCGAGCGCCGCTACCCGGCCTTCGGCAACCTCGTACCGCGCGATGTCGCCTCGCGCGCCGCGAAGGAGCGCTGCGACTCGGGGCACGCTGTCGGCCCGAACGGCGGTCCCGGTGTGTACCTCGACTTCGCCGAGGCCATCGGGCGCCTGGGCAAGGACGCCATCGCCGCGCGCTACGGCAACCTCTTCGACATGTACCACCACATCGTCGATGTCGATCCGTACCAGGCGCCGATGGTCATCTACCCCGCGCCGCACTACACGATGGGCGGCCTGTGGGTGGACTACAACCTCATGAGCACCATCCCCGGACTGCACGTGATCGGCGAGGCGAACTTCTCGGACCACGGCGCGAACCGCCTGGGCGCCAGCGCACTCATGCAGGGCCTCGCCGACGGCTACTTCGTGCTGCCGTACACGATCGGCGACTTCCTCGCCCGCGCGGGGAATTCGGATGTCGGCGCCGATCACGGGGCGTTCAAGAGCGTCGAGAAGGAGATCGGCGAGCGCACGGCGAAGCTGCTCTCCATCAAGGGCAGGCGCAGCCCGGACTCGTTCCACGCCGAACTGGGGCGCGTGCTGTGGACCCACTGCGGCATGGCGCGCAACGCAACCGGCCTGGGCGAGGCGCTGGCGAAGATTCCCGAGATCCGCGCGGAGTTCTGGGAGAACGTCAACGTGCCCGGGCAGGGAGCCGACCTCAACCAGACGCTCGAGAAGGCGGGACGCGTGGCGGACTTCCTGGAGTTCGCCGAGGTGATGTGCCTCGACGCGCTCAATCGCGAAGAGTCCTGCGGAGGCCACTTCCGCGAGGAGTACCAGACCGAGGAAGGCGAGGCGCTGCGCCGTGACGACGACTTCTGCTACGGCGCCGTCTGGGAGTTCCGGGGCGTGGGCGAGAAGCCGGCGCTGCACAAGGAGCACCTCACCTTCGAGAACGTGGCGCTGACCACGCGGAGCTACAAGTGATGCGACTCAAGCTGCACATCTGGCGACAGGGCGGCCCGGACTCCGAGGGCGCGATGGAGTCGTACGACATCGATGGCATCGCGCCGGAGTCGTCGTTCCTCGAGATGATGGACCTTCTGAACGAGCGCCTGCTCGCCGAGGGCAAGGAGCCGGTGGCCTACGAGCACGACTGCCGCGAGGGCATCTGCGGCATGTGCTCGATGGTCGTCAACGGCCACGTGCACGGCCCCGACAAGGCGATCACGACCTGCCAGCTCCACATGCGCAGCTTCGAGGACGGCGCCGAGATCACGGTCGAGCCCTTTCGGGCGGCCGCGTTCCCCGTCCTCAAGGACCTGGTCGTCGATCGCTCGGCGTTCGACCGCATCATCGAGGCCGGCGGGTACGTGTCCGTGGCCACCGGCGGCACGCCCGATGCCAACGAGATCCCCATCCCGACGGACATCGCCGAGCGTTCCATGGACGCCGCCTCGTGCATCGGCTGTGGCGCCTGCGTCGCCGCCTGTCCGAACGCCTCCGCCATGCTCTTCACGGCCGCCAAGATCGCGCATCTCGGCCAGCTCCCGCAGGGCGCGGTCGAGCGCGACCGGCGTGCGCGGGCCATGGTCGCGCAGATGGATGCCGAGGGCTTCGGCAACTGCACCAACCACTACGAGTGCATGGAGGCCTGCCCCAAGGAGATCGACGTCGAGTTCATCGCGCTCATGAACCGCGACTACCTGAAGGCGAGCCTCTCGGCGCGGGACTGATCACGAACCGGCGCCGGGCACCGCGCCGCCGCTGTCTTCCTCGAGGCGCGCCGCATCGAGCAGGTCCTGTGGGCGTCCCACCGCGCGCTTGTTGCGGATCAGGTCCGCGGCGGAGAGGAACCGCACCGGCACGCCGCCGTATGAGCCTCGTGCCCTGTTCGCCCATGCCTCCTCGAACTCCACGGCATCGATCGACGTGATGACGTCGATCCGAGTCGGCGCGACACCCATCACGAAGAAGTTCCCGGCTGCCTCGAGATCCTCGACCGACAGGTGCTCGAGGGGCGCGCCGAATCGGCTCAGCGCGCGCCAGACGCTCTCGGCGTTCTCACGAGTCGGATCGATCCACACGTCGAGGTCCTTGGTGAACCTCGGCTCCGTGTGGAACATCACCGCGTAGCCCCCGACGATCAGGTACCGGGCGCTCTCGTCGTTCAAGCACTGCAACAGATCTCTGAAGTCGTAGTTGACGTCCACCGTTCCCCCGGAATCGCTCGCGGT
>JAJRVY010000107.1 GCA_024277065.1 Planctomycetota bacterium | reverse complement strand
TTCTCGAAGACCGTCATCGGCAGGCCGACCGGAAGCGGGAACACGACGCCGATCTTGCGGCGCAAGGAGTACAGGTTGCGCCAACGGCCGACGTCGCGGCCCGCGAACTCGATGACGCCGTCCACCTTCATGCCGGGCGTGAACTCGGCCATACGGTTGATGGCCCGCAGGAACGACGTCTTGCCGCTTCCGGCGGGGCCGATGATGCCGAAGATCTCGTTGCGCCGCACGTCGAGCGTCACGTCGCGCAGAGCGGCCACTGCGCCGTACGAGATCGTCACGTTGCGCGCGTCGAGCATGGTCTCTGCGGCTACCACTTCTTCCTCCCGCGCAGCCACGTGCGGAACGCGATCGAGACGGCGTTCATCACCAGCACGATGAGGATCAGGACGAGGGCCACGCCGTACGGCAGCGCCTCGGGGACGTCGGGTACCTGCGTCGTCACGACGAAGAGGTGCAGCGACAGCGCCATCGTCTGGTCGTAGACAGAGCTGGGGAGGAAGGGCAGGAAGAACGCCGCTCCCGTGAACATGATCGGCGCCGTCTCGCCGGCGGTGCGCGACACCTCGAGGATGATGCCCGTCAGGATGCCGCTCACGGAGTTGGGCAGGACGACCTTGCGGATGGTCTGCCAGCGCGTCGCGCCCATGTTCCAGCACGCTTCGCGGAACGCGTGGGGCACGGCCTGGAGCGACTCGCGCGTCGCGACGATCACGACGGGAAGCGTCATCACGGCCAGCGTCAGGCTGGCGGCGAGAATGCTCGTGCCGAACTCGAAGAACAGCACGAACGCGCCGACGCCGAACAGCGCGTGGACGATGGATGGCACGCCTGCGAGATTGATGATCGCCAGGTTGATGATGCGCGTGAGCCAGTTGTCACGTGCGTACTCGGAGAGGTAGAGAGCTGCCGCGATGCCGACCGGCACGGACGCCAGGAGCGCCACGGCGACGAGCCAGATCGTTCCCACGAGCGCGGGCATGATGCCGCCCGCCGTCATGCCGTGCGTCGGTTCCTGCAGCAGGAAGTCCAGCGAGAGTGCGGGGCCGCCCTTGATCACGAGGATCGTGAGAATGGCGAGCACCGGCAGCACGAGCAGCACCGTCATCAGTCCGAACAGCGTCTTCACGAGCCGCTGTCGGCGTTCGTCGCGCGCGTTGCGTGCCGTGCGCAGGAACGTGGCGTTCATCGCTTGCCTCGTCCGCGGACCACGATGTCCGCCGTCAGATTGATCACGAACGTCACTGCGAAGAGCAGGATGCCGAGCGTGAAGAGCGCGCTGTAGTGGTCCGAGCCGTGGGCCGTCTCGCCGAGCTCGGCGGCGATCGTCGCCGTGAGTGCGCGCACGGGATCGAAGATGCTGTCCGGCATGTTGATGGCGTGGCCGCTCGCCATCAGCACGGCCATCGTCTCGCCGAAACCGCGGCCGATACCGAGCAGCACGGCAGAGAGCAGCCCGTTCTTCGCCGCCGGCAGCACGACCCGCCAGATCACCTGCCAGCGCGTGGCGCCCATGGCCTCGGCCGCCTCGCGGAAGCCGTCGGGGACGGCCTTGAGCGCGTCCTCGGCGATCGTGGTCATGATCGGCGCCGCCATCAGACCGAGGATCAGTCCGGCGTTGAGCACACTGAGGCCGACGGGCACGTCGAACATCGTGACGATCAGCCGGCTGATGATGCTGTGCCCGATGAAGCCCCAGACGACCGATGGGATCGCCGCCAGGAGTTCCACGAGCACCTTCAGCACCTCGCGCACCTTGCCCGTGGCGAACTCGCCGATGTAGATCGCCGCGCCGAGCGAGAACGGGACGGCGACGAGCATCGCCAGACCCGTCACGCTGGCCGTGCCGGCGGCGAGTGCGAGGATGCCGTACGTCGGCCGTGCGTCGGACGTGGGGCGCCATTCAGGTGAACTGAAGAACTCCGTGAAGTTCATCGTGTTCGTGATGAAACCGAAGCCCTCCTTCGAGATGAAGACGAAGATCCCCAGCACGCAGACGATGCCGGAGATGCCGCCCGCGAACACCAGCACCTGCACCAGCTTGTCCCAATACCAGGCGGCGTCCCGGCGATCGACGTCGCCGGCGCCCGGGTCGTGCAGAGAGACGATGTCCGCGGACATCTCAGCGGGCCTCCTCGCCTCGCAGCGTCTCCATCAGCGTGGCCACGCGCGCACCGATGTCGCGGTAGACCGCCGTCAGCCATGCGTCGCCCTGCATCTCGCCGGCTTCCTCGCCCTGCGGTCCGACGTCCCAGCGCAGCACGGTCGTGTGATAGGGCAGGTCGGCGATGCGCTGCGCGACGTCGGCGTCGATGCCGACGATCACGTGGAAGTTCTCGAGGGCCTCGAACGAGTCGTCGAACGCCTTGGACGCGAGCGTCTCGACGTCATGTCCGCGCCGTTCGAGGAACGCCGCGACGGCGGGCACGATGCGCCCGCGCGGCTGCCAGCCGGAACTGCAGTAGACGCCGCTCTCCGGGTAGCTGCGCCGCGCGATGGCCTCGGCCATGACGCTCTTCGCGTCATGGCCGCGATCGACGAACTGGACGCGGTAGACCTTGGGCTGCTTGACCTCGCCGGTGGCGGCGAAGATCGTTTCCTCGCAGATGTTCTTGGCCTGGTCGCCGATGCGCCCGAGGCGGTTGATGCAGAGAAGCATGGCGAACAGATCGGAGAGCGGCGGCGAATCCTCGCTGCCCACCTGCACGAGGTCGCGGAACACACGGGTCGATGTGCGCCGCGTTTGGCGTGCCGTCTTCGTCGTGCTGCGTGCGAGTTGCGCATCGTGGTCGTCGAACGCCTGCATCGACTGCGTCAGAAGTCGCAACGAGTGCTCGGCGACGACTTCGATGTCGTGTGCGATCGCCGCCGGAACGTCGCCCTCGAGCTGTGCGGTCTCGCGCGCAATCGTCACGGCGTAGTCCCCGACGCGTTCGAGCCCCAGCGAGATGCGCAGGGCGGCCGCGATCGTTCGCAGCACACCCGCGGTGGGGAGGTGCCGCGCGACGAACAGGTCGCAGCGCCGGTTGACGTCGCGCATGGCGCGATTGATCGGATGATCGGCGAGCACCGTCTCGGCGGCTGCCGCGCGGTCGCGGCAGAGCAGTGCGTGCACCGCCCGCCGCACGGACGTGGCGGCCATGCGACCCATCTCCGCGAGCCGGGCCCGGATCTCGTCGAGATCCCGCTGCATGCGCTCCTCGTAGTGACTCATGGTGCCTCCGTGGGTGCCGGGAGCGGCCGCGTGGACGCTCCCGGCACGTGTTCTCGTCAGTCGAGCTCGGTGACCGGCGCGTAGCCCTTGTCGAGGATGATCTTCTGACCGGCGGGGCTGAGTATCCAGTCGAGGTAGGCCTTCTCGTCGCCGGTCGGCTCGCCGAGCGTGTACATGAACAGCGGCCTCGCGATCGGATACGTGCGGTCGATGGCCGTTCCGACGCTCGGCATCACGGCTGGTCCGTCGCCCGCCACGACGGGAACGAGCTTCACGTCCGGCGTCGCGTAGGCGAGACCGCTGTAGCCGATCGCTCCCGGCGTGTGCGACACGAGGGCGACCACGTCCTTGGAACCGGCCTGGTCGAGGGAGCCGAGCTTGTACTCGCGCTCCCTGCCGAGCACGGTCGCCTTGAAGTAGGCATACGTGCCGGAGTTGTTCTGGCGGCTGATGCGGACGATCTCATCGGCATCCTCCGGGAGCTGCACTCCGAGTTGGGACCACGCCACCGTCGTGCCATCCTCGCCATAGATCTCGGCGAGCTGCGCGAGCGAGATGGACGTGATCGGGTTGTCCTTGTGGACGTACACCGCCAGGGCGTCGTAGCCGACCACGAACTCCTTGGGCTCATGGCCGTTGGCCTTGGCGTGCTCCATCTCCTTGGGCTTCATCTTGCGACTGGCGTTGGCGATGTCCACCGTGCCGTTGATGAGCGCCGAGATGCCGGTGCCGGAGCCACCGCCCGTGACCGCGATCGCGACGTTCGGGTTCACCGTCTTGTAGGCCTCGGCCCACGCCTGCGCGACGTTGACCAGCGTGTCGGAACCCTTGTTCTGCAACACGTTCCGGGAGTTGCCCCTGCCGCACGCCGTCGTGCCGGCCACGGCGAGCACGGCCGCCAGAGAGATCGTCCGCCATCGCATGTCCTTGCTCCTCCTCGTCAGCGGCGCTTCCTGCCGCCGCGTCCACCGGGACGAAGTGCGCTTCCTCCGACCGGAAGGAGCGCCCGTGTCCGCTGCGCGCAACGTAGGCGCTCGATGAGTCCGCGCACCTTCTCGTGGAGCCTTTACACTTTCTTCACCGATGCTTCACTCCCACCTCGCAGAGCACCCGGATCCGGGGGACGAGAAGGCCGCCGGACGGCCGCAGACGGAGCGCTGTGGCTAGACTGCACGTCAGCGGTGAGGGCGGCGGCTCGTCGATGCCGTTACTGCGCGGCATCCTCACGCGGTCGCTGCAGGGAGCGGGGCTCGACTTCGACGCCGCGTACGGCATCGCGTCGGCAGTGCGCGACGAACTGGTGGACGCCGGCGAGGTGCGCAGCGTGGTCATCAGCAAGTTGGCCGAGAAGCATCTGCGCAAGCTCGGCGGCGACGCGCTCCCGCGCTACCGGCGGCGCGGACAGGTCGCGCCGCCGATCAACGTGCGGCTCGGCACCGATCAGGTGCGCCCGTACTCGCGCGGCAGCCACAGGTCGAGCC
>JAJRVY010000106.1 GCA_024277065.1 Planctomycetota bacterium | reverse complement strand
GCGACCTTCTGGTAGCCCCCCTCCATGCGCATGATCTCGTCGTGCACGAACGCGTCGGTGGCTGCCGCCCGGACCTCGTCGTCCGTGGCGTCCGGCTTGCCGTAGCGGATGTTCTCGGCGAGCGTTGCGTTGAAGAGGAACGCGTCCTGCGTGACGATCGCGACACTCTCCAGCAGACTCTGGAGCCGGAAGCGGCGCACGTCCACGCCGTCGTAGAGCACGGCACCTGCGGTCGGGTCGTAGAAGCGCGCGACGAGGTCGCAGAGCGTCGTCTTCCCGGCTCCGGTGGGCCCGACGATGGCCACCACCTTGCCCGCCGGGATGTCGAGGCAGACGTCATCGAGGACGGTCTTCTCGAGGTAGCCGAACGAGACGTGATCGAAACGGATGCCCTCACGCAGCGGCGCCGTCGGCAGGTCCTCGGTGCCGTCCTCGAGGTCGTTCTCCGCATCGAGCACGTCGAACACGCGCGCCACGCCCGGCGCGGCGTCCACGAGGGCGTTGGCGGTGCCGGTGAGCTGCTTGGCGCTCTTGTAGATGCGCTGGATGATCACCATGAAGGCGACGATCTCGCCGAACGTGACGTCGCCCCCCAGCACCAAGTAGCCGCCGCCCACCATGACGATCGCGGCGCCGGTCATCTGGAGCAGGTCGAGCAGCGACTCCGACAGGGCGGAGAGCCGGTGGATGCGCCGCGCCTGCACCATGAAGCGATCGATGGCCGCACGCAGCCGGCCGGCTTCGCGCTGCTCCCCGCCGAACGCCTTGACGACCTTGATGCCGATGAGCATCTGGAAGATGACGTGGCTGATCTCCGCCATGAGGACCTGACGCTTCTCGGCACGCTTCTTGATGCGCTTCGCGATCCGGAACAGCGGATACACGATGATCGGCATGCCGAGCAGCACGAGCGCGAGGCGCCAGTTCTGCACGAACGCGGCGACGATCATGATGCACATGTCGAACGGCGCGATGGCCGCCGTCTTGAAGGCCTGGTTGAAGACCTTGCGCATCGATCCGGCGTCGCGCTCGATGCGCGCGACCAGATCTCCGGCGCGCATCTTGTTGAAGTACGAGAGCGGCAGCGACACGATCTTGCGACCGAGCGCGTAGCGGATGTCCGCCATGATCTGCGTCGCGTACCAGTTGTAGAGATACGCCTTGCCATAGCCGACGCCGGCCGTCAGGAAGGCGACCACGACGACGAGCGTGCCGATCATCCACAGCGCGTGCTCGGCTTCGTCGCTCGACTTCGTGAGGACGTCGTCGATCAGGATCTGCGGGAAGAACACCTTGACGACGGCGTTGAGGGCCGTGAACGCGAAGCCGAGCAGGATGACGCTTGCGGCGCCCCAGCGATACGGCCGCACGAAGTGGAAGACGCGGACGAGCAGTTCGATCCGCACGCCGCGCTGCTGGACCGTCATGAACGACGTGACGAGCAGGCAGAGGACCGTCAGCGCGAGCGTGACGTGCCACGGGAACAGGTCCTTCTTGACGCCGATCCCTCGCAGGCTGATACCCGCGAAGCCCATCGTCGCGGCGCTGTCCCGGACCTCGGCCACGACCCACAGATCGTCGGTCGCGGCGAGGCGCCGCCACGCACCGACGGTCTTCTCCCCCGCCCGGTCCTTGTACTCGACGCCGTCCGACGGGGTGCCCGCGGCGATGTCCTCCAGGGCACGCGTCGTCGTGCCGGTATCCGCGAGCGCATCCTTGAGGCGCTGCGCACGCTTGCTGGAGGAGGGCTCGGGCGGTCGGATGGTCCACACGATCTGGCCACTGTCGCCGCGCACGATCTGGAGGCGCGAGTAGCGTCCCTCCACGAGGCGCTCGGGTTGCGCCGGCGCCCCGAGTCGCGGGTCGGCGAGGACTCTCTCTCGCAGCGCGCCGACGGCGATCAGCCCTCGCAGCCCACCGCCCTCTGCGTCCTCGAGCAGGACTTCCTGGAAGCGGCGCCGGAAGCGCACGCCGATGGGGGGCTCGCCGAGCGTCACGACGTCGTCCATCGAGGCCGACGCGACGAAACGCTCGGCCATCTCGAGGGGCGCGGGCGGCGCGTCGCCGGGGCGCCATTCGCGCAGGCTCCGCGCAGCCTCCTGCAGCAGATCGACGAAGACGTCCTCGGTCGCCGCCTGGAGCGCCGGCAAGCTCTCCTCGGCCGCCGCCCGTCCGCTCTGGAACTGCGAGATGGTGCGCGCCGCGAGGGCAGCGGTGACGATCGCCAGAACCGCCGTCAGTACGGTGAAGAACTTCTTCAAACGGCCGTCCCCACGAGCCGCCGGTACACGGCGAGGTTGCCTTCGACCATCGTGTCCACGGTGAAGCCGGCCGCGACGTGGCGGCGCCCCGCCGCGCGCAGCCGCGCGGCGAGGCCCTCGTCCGTCAGCACGCGCGCGATGGCATCGGCGAGCGCGCGCGGATCGCGCGGTGGCACAGTCAGTCCGGTCTCACCGTTCACGAGTACCTCCGGGATGCCGCCCACCGCGGACCCCACCGCAGGGCAGCCCAGCGCGAGCGCGTCGAGAAGGCTGGTGCAGAGACCCTCCAGCACGCTGCACATGACGAAGCAGTCCATCCCGCGGATGAGCGAGGGTACGTCGGTGCGAAACCAGGTGAAGAGGATTCGATCTGCGACGCCGAGCGCTCGCGCCTCCTCCTCCACCCTCGGGCGCAGCTTGCCGTCCCCGATCAGGAACACGTGGGCGGACGGCACGGCCTCGAGCAGGCGCGGGGTCGCGCGCACGAGGACCTCCTGCGCCTTGTGCCAGCCGAAGGCCGCGACATCGCCGACGATCCGCGCGTCCGCGGGCAGATCGAACTCCGCGTGAAAGTCGTGCGGCGCCGCTCCCGCGATCCGCGCCGGATCGATCCCCGAGTGCACGACCTCGATACGCGCCGCCGGGATCCCGTCGCGCACCATCTGGCGCCTGATGCCCTCGCTGATGGCGACGTAGCGATCGACGCCGAAGCGATACTTGAACCATGAGAGGCGCAAGAAGTTGCGGTAGATGGTGAAGTCCACGCGGCGGCTCACGAGCGTCCGCCCGATGCCGGAGAGGCGGCGCGCGACCACACCGAGCGTGTGCGCGTGACTCGTGTGCATGTGAATGACGTCCGGGCGCCAGCGGCGGAACAGCCGCGCGAGGCGGCGCATCCCGGGCAGGTCCGCCTCGCCACGCAACTGCAGCGGCTCGACATCGATGCCGGCCGCCCCGCAGCGCTCCACGTACGGCATACCCGGTCGCCCCACGCAGAGCTGCTCGACGCCGCGCGCGGCCAGTCCCTCGGCCAGGTAGAGCGCCTGCTGTTCTCCCCCGCGCCACGTCTTCTCCGTGTCGATGTGCAGGACGCGGAGCGGCTTCACTGCGGCGGCTCCGCGCCGCACGCATCGCGATACGCGAGGAGAGTCTTGCGTGCCGTCTCGTGCCAAGTGAACTGTCCGGCACGTGTGACACCGCGCTCGACGAGATCGGCGCGCGCCGCAGCACTCCCGATGAGCGCCGCGAGGGCGTCGCGCAGCGCCCCGACGTCGTCGGGGGGGACGACCACGGCAGCGCCTCCGGCCGTCGAGGCGCTGGCGCCGGCATCGGCGACGACGACCGGACAGCCGCAGGCCATCGCCTCGAGGATCGGCAGTCCGAACCCCTCGGCCTTGCCGGTGAAGCAGAACGCCGTGGCACCGGCGTAGAGCGCGGGCAACATGTCGTCGCCGACGAATCCCGGCAGATGCACGAAGGCCGCGTGGCCGGAGTCCTCGATGCGCCCGAGGATGTCGCCTCCACCGGTCTGGACGGGGCCCGCCAGCACGATCTCGAGATCCGACATGGCGGGCGCGTTGCGCAGTTCGGCGAACGCCGCGAGCAAGGGGAGCAGGTTCTTGCGCGCGGAGATCTGGCCGACGAAGAGCAGATAGGGGCCGCGCACACCGAGGCCCTCCTGCACACGCCGGATCTCGTCGTCCGTACGGGGACGGAAACGGTCGGCGAGGCCGAGGGGCACGACGCGCGTGCGCGCCTCCGCCGCGGGATAGCGCGAGAGGAACGCCGTCCGCGTGAACTCCGAGATACAGAGGATCTGCGCCGCGCGGCGCGCGACGAGCTCGAGCGCGGCGCGCTTGCGCTCCTTGAACGACTCGCGAGCGATCCCCGGGAGGTCGAGCGCCGAGAGGTCGTGGACGGTCGAGACGGCGGGAACGCCGGGAAGGAGCGGGAGACGCAGGTCCGGGCCGTGGGTGACGTCGAGGCGCTGCGGCGGAAACGCCCCGATCCGGTCCTGGAAGATCGCCCGCGAGAAGCGCGGGTCGGAAACGCGCTCGAACCAGCGTCGCCTCTTGAGCCGCGAGACGCGGTAGAGCGTCGCGACGCGATCGTCCTGCCCCATCACGGCGGCGAGGGCGTGCAACAGCGACGCGCAGTAGCGCGCCACGCCGGTGCGCTCCGCCTTGGCGACGCAGGAGCAGTCGATGCCGATCCGCATCGGCGCAGTATCGGCGGCGCGTGGCGCTGCGCCGAGGGTTCCGTGCGGCCCCCGAATGGAGCACTGGTCCCCGGACAGGCCCTATCATCCCGGCATGTCCGAGGACGGGCCCCCACAGACAGCGGCAGAGGTCGAGCGCGCGACGACGCAGTTGCTCGGCAAGCAGGGACCGTTCCGCCCGACCGTGCGGCTCCTCGAGCGCGCGGGCCGCACGTGGGTCGCGAAGGACTACCGGGCCTGTACGCCGCTCTACCGCTGGTCGGTGGGCGCCTGGAACCTGCGCCGCGAGCGCAAGGCCCTCGAGCGTCTGCGCGACGTCGAGGGCGTGCCGCACGTCGAGGCCGTGGCCGGGCGCTGGATACTGCTCCTGACGCACTTCAGCGGGCGCGACATCGGCAAGGCCGACAAGAGCCGGCAGGACGGCGCATTCTTCGCGTCCCTGCAGTGCATCGTCACGAGAATGCACGCGCGCGGCGTCGTGCATCTCGACCTGCGGCAGCGGCGCAACATCCTCATCCGGCCGGACGGGGCGGCCGCCGTCATCGACTTCGGCGCCGCGCTGTGCCTGAGACCCGGCGGCGGCCTGCTGCGGTGGCTCGCGCGCATCGACGAGTCCGGCGTGCTCAAGTACAAGCGGCGTGCACGGCCCGGCTCGCTGTCCGCGGAGGAGACGGCTATCCTGGATCGCGCGGAGCGCCGACGCAGGCTGTGGCCTTTCAGTTGAATCCGTCAGTTGAACCCGGCGTTCACCGGAGGACATGATGCGACGATCGACCGGAACGGGAACGGTTCTCGCGGCCGCCGCGATCGTCCTGCTGGTGGCGGCCACGTCACGCGCCGGCGCCCCCACGCGCCTCGCGATCGAACTCCCCCCCGACGTGACGTTCGTCGAACCCGGCGGACGCGTTGATGTCGTGCAGGTCGTGGGCATCGACGCCGACGGACGGCGCGTCGGCTTCGCGGGTGCGACGCCCGTCGTGACGGTGTCGGTGGGCCGCATCGAGTCCGTCGCACCGCCCTATCGCTTCGCCTTCACGGCACCGCCGAAGATCGACGGACCGCTCTCCGCCCTGATCGAGGCGCACCTCCCGGACGCGCCGGAGGTGCGGGGCACGTTGCGCCTGGACGTGTGGCCGCGCGGGCCGTACGTGCGGCTGCGGCTCGACGCGGCGACCGAGCGCGTGGCGTGGGGCGGCATCGTGGAAGTCGGTCTCCGCGGCGAGACGCGCGACGGACGCGTCGTACCCGTCGCCGACCGGCGCGTGAAGGTGACCTTGCGCGGACCGGGCAAGCTCGAGTTCCTGCGACTCGGCCGCTATCGCTACGCGGCGCCGCAGACCCCCGACGCCGCGGGTCGCAGCGGCGTCACACTACACGCGGTGGTCGCGAGCGACGCCGCCGTCCACGGCAAGCTGCCGCTGTGGCTCGGTCCACGCGCCTCAGGACGCGCCGCGGGCGAACGCCCGTCCACGGAGAAGGTCGGCGCGGGCCGCCCCCCCGGCTCGAGCCCGACGAGCGAGCGCACGCCCCGCGGAACGGCGGGCACCGCGGGCCGCGACGACGGAGCAGCGCAGGAACCGGCGCCGCATGGCGAGCAGCCGGCCATCGGCACGACGAAGCCGCCCGAGAAGAGGCCGGAGGCCGGCGACGAAGCGCCGCGATCCACGCGCAACGGCGTCGCGTGGCCGGGCGGGAGACTGTTGCTGACCGCGTGGCGCGTACACGCGCTCTCGCAGGAAGGCGAGACATCCCGCCGCGTGCGCCGGCTACCGCAGGCCGGCGCGGAGTTCGTCGCGCGCGAGGCTCTGCAACGACTGCGCTTCGTCGTCCTCGACGACACTGTCACCGGCGTCACGGCCGTGGCCCGCCGCGGGGCGGCGGACGGCGACGTCGATGAGCAGGCCACGGACCTGAAACTCAAGCGCAACAAGGCCGGCAAGTTGACGCTCGTGCTGGAGTCGCGGCCACCCGAGGACGGGACACCACTCTACGTCACGCTGCGTCTCGAACGCGCCGCGGGCGCGCCGTCGCGCGACGTCGTCGTGCTGCGCAGACGGACGAGCAAGCCGCGCCGTTGACCGCCGCAACGACCGGAGACCGCGCGGCCGCGCGGTCCACCGGCGACCGCTACCGGCGGCCCTCGTCCTCGAGGCGCGTCTGACAGGCCACGCAGAACGGCGTCTCCGGCACCATCTCGAGCCGGCGCACGTCGATGGCCTGCTTGCAGAGCGCGCAGCGCCCGAACGAACCCTCGGAGACGCGGACGAGGGCGCCGCGAATCTGCGCCAACTGCGTCTCGAGGCGGCGCCGAGCGTACAGCGCCAGCTGCTGCTGCTGCAGCGCGTCCATCCGCGTGAGGCGCCCGATCTCCTCGTCCAGCGACGGCGGCTCAGCGGCGGCGGCGTTGCGCCGCAACTGCTCCAGGATCTCGGCCTCACGGCCGCGCAGGACAGCGCCGATGTCGGGAGGCTGCGGCGGCGACGACGGCCCGCGAGGCCCGGGCCCGTCCTGCATCCCCGAGGACCTCTGGCCGGACACTACGCGCCGAGGACGCGCTCGTAGACGGCTTCGACGCGCGCGGCCTGCGTATCCAGTCCGTAGCGCTCGCGCGCACGCTTGGCGGCGGCGCGCGAGAGCGAGTTGCGCAGCCTGGTGTCCTCTGCGAGCCGCACCAGCGCATCGGCGAGTTGGTCGGCGTCGTCTTCCACGAGGTAGCCGACGACACCGTCCTCGACGAGATCCTGGAGGTGCCCGCGCCGCGCCGCGACGACAGGCACGCCCATGGCGAGCGACTCGCGCACGGCGCGGCACGAACCGTCCGAGCCCGGCGTGAGGTAGACCTTCACCGACATGCAGCGCAGCGTCGCCACGTACTCAGCGCCCTGGCGGTAGCCGGTGAAGATCGCCTTGCCCACGAGTTCCTTGCGCGCAGCCGGCTTGACCGCGACCTCATCCATCCACGTGCCGCGGCCGACGAGCAGGATCTTGAGGTTCGGGACCCTTGCCGCGGCCTTGGTGAGCGCCTGGAAGAAGATCTCGAAGCGCCTGTGCTTCTGCATCCGGGCTACGATACCGACGACGAAATCGTCCTTGGCGAGACCGTACTCGCGGGCGAGACGCGGCAACCCCCGGCGCCCGGCATCGAAGCGCCGCAGATCCACGGCGCCATCGATCACGGCGATGCGCGCGGCATCGATCGGGAAGCGCGCATCGACGGCGGCGGCGAGTCGCTCGTAGAGGACGATCAGGCCCTTGGTCGAGTTCGACATCAGCGTGCGCATGTCGCGGTCGCCGCGCGGCGCATCCCCTTCGTGGAGCGACCGCACCACGGGGATCGCCAAGCCGCGCGTCGCACCGAGGGCCAGGCGGTGGTCGTTGTTGAGGTGGCAGTGCACGACGTCCGGCCGCAGCTCCTTCAGCAGTGCGCGCAGGGCGCGGCGGTCGATCGGATCGTAGATCGGGTGACGGTGCTTGCCGAGGCGCAGCGAGACGATGGGGTCCAGGCCACGGCTGCGGGCCTCGTTGGCGATGAAGTTCGGCATCGGCCGCACTTCACGACCGCAGGCGAAGTGCACGTCGTGACCGCGACTTCGCAACGTCCACGCGAGATTGAGCGCCGGCTCGGCCGGACCGGTCCACTTCCAGTTCGCGAACAGGTGGAGGATGCGCACGGCTTTTGACTACTCGATCGGTTCCGTCCGCACGACGATCTTTTGTCGGCAGTCATCGATGATGGCGCGGAACCAGCGCTTCCATACGCGGCGCCGCCGCGCGTCGTTCGCGAGGTAGTCGCATAAGAACCGCAGGCGGTCCGTCACGGTGATGCAGACGGGGATGCTCGCCGAGAGCTGCGCGAGGTTCTTCACGCGGCGGCGCAGCGGCACCGGCCGGTCGAATTCGACGCGGTCGTAGTCCGCGAGTACCACCGACGCGTCGCCGCAGCGCTCGCGTACGAACAGGTTCACGGCCTTCATGTCGGCGTGGTAGACGCCCTCGCGGTGCATGTGCCGCAACAGGCCGGCGACCGTAGAGACGAGGTGCCGCTTGGCGGCGCGCTCGTCCGCGTCCAGAGCGTGCGCGAAGCGCGCCAGCGCGACGAGATCGAGGCGCTCACCGTCACCGAGGTCCTCCATGACGACGTAGGCAAGGGCCAGCCCCGGGCCCCTCCCGCGCAGCATGAGCGCCAGCGGTTCGGCGGCGTCGAAACCGCGCACGAGCAGCCCGTTGCCGGCAATCCAGGCCCGGATGGCGCGCGGCCGGCGGAACGCGTTCTTCACGCGATCGCCGGCGCGGGCGCTGCGGTACTCCTTCACGACGACGGCGCGAGGAGAGCCGTCCATCGTCAGCATCTGGCGCGTCAACGCCGACTTGCGCGCGTCCTTGAGCACGCCCTGTCCACCCGCGGCGAGGGTCGCGTGATGAGCGCGGATCAGCGCGGGGAGCGCCGCCACCGGAACGCGCCGCAGAGCGTGGATACGGAACCCGCCATGGGTCGTGGCGTCGAACTTCGACGACCGCTCCAGGCATCGCTGCGTGCGGCTGCGGACGCGCTTGCGCTCCATCGCGATCAGCCGTGGTTCGAGCTCGTCCGAGAGACGCCCCGCGGCCAGGAGCTCGGTGAGCCGCGTGCCCGACGGTCCCTCACCGGCGTTCTCGTAGACGCGGCAGATCTCAACTCGCTCGCGCGCCGTCGAACATGTGCGCATCGAGTGCAGCAGCTTGACGAGGTCGAACCAGCGACGCCCCGCAGGAGGCGTGCGATCCGCGAAGCGCTTGACCGAGTGCAGATCGATGATGTGGATGCGCGCGACGTCCGGGAGGCCGTTCACGAGCACGTTCCCGCCGTGCAGATCGTTGTGTACGAGTCCGGCGTCGTGCATGCGGCGCACGATCGCCGCGAGCTGCGCGTAGAGCGCACCACGCAACGCGTCCTCGTCCGCGCCACCCTGCAGGTGAGCCTCCACGTACGCGTTCAGGTGGACGGCGTCGGGGATCTCGCGCGTCACGAGCGCGGCGTCGCGCAGGACCACGTCCCGGCGCTCGGCCATCGCCAGAGGCACGGCCGTCGGAACGCCGGCCGCGGCGAGCCAGCGCCCGACGCGCCACTCCTCGTGTGCGCGGGACGGTCGGAACGTGTACTTCGCCCAGTCCACGGCGCCGCCGACCGCGTAGCGCTTGACCACCACCACCGTGCCGTTCGTGAGCGGAACGCGGAAGACGGCGCGGACCATGTTGCGCTTCAGGACGCTCGCCCCGGACGCGTTCTCGATGTCATCGATGCGGCGCGCGATCTCCTCGCGCACGATCGCCGCCGCGGGGGCCTCGGCGACCCAGTCGAGGCCGCCCTCGGTGAACCGTTCGAGCGGCTCGTCGGTCGCCGTCACGATCCGTCCTCGCGGCGCGCCGCAGCCGTGAGCTCTCGCAGCTTGGCGTACTTGAGGAACACGTAGAACGACCCGGTCACCGCGACCACGAACCCGGGCAGCCCGTCGCGAAACCCCGCCTTCAGCACGTACATGCGCAGGAACTTCCACAGCGGCCGCAGGGTGAGGTCCACGACGCTCGCGCGGCGACCGCGGGCGTGCTTCTCGCGGGCGGCGATCGTCGTGAAGGAGTCGATCGTGCGTAGGTGGTCCGAGAGTGAACGGTAGGAGTGGTGCAGCAGATCGCCGCGCAGCCGCCCGACGGCCCCCTCGACGGCGACGCGGTCGTGCGGATCGACGCCGCCCCACCGTCCGCACGAGCGCCGGAAGAGGCGCAGCTTGCGGTCGGGATACCAGCCGCCGTGGCGGATCCAGCGACCGAGATAGAGCGTGCGGCGGGCGCACTCGAAGCCGTTCGGCGGATCACTCTCCTCGAGCGCCGCGAGCACGGCCGCGCGCAGCTCGGGAGAGACGCGCTCGTCGGCGTCGAGACACAGCACCCAGTCGTGCGCGGCCTGATCGATGGCGAAGTTCTTCTGCGCGACGTGGCCCGGCCAGTCGCGTTCGATGACGCGCGCGCCCAGTTCCGCAGCGACCTCGCGTGTGGCGTCCGTCGAGTGGCTGTCGATGACGATCCACTCGTCGGCGAAGTCCGCTGAGCGCAGGCAGTCGGCGATGCGATCCGCCTCGTTCATCGCGACGATGCAGACGGACAGCGGGGGGCGGCGCACGGCGCTCACGTCGCGGGCTCCTCGATCAGGCGGCCGCGGCGCGCCGCGTGGCGCGCGACATGCCGCGCGAGCCGGCGGGCCAGCGCGCGTAGTTCGGCGCGCGCTGGCCATTCACTGCCGGCGTAGGCGCGCAGCACGCGCATGCGATCGACGCGGCTCACGGGGAGTCCCCGCGACGCCTGTTTCTCGGCGTAGCGGTCGAAGCGGAAGAGGCCGGCCAGCCGGCGCTCACGCGACAGCGCCGGCAGGCGTCGCACGCGATCGAGATCGAGTACGAGCACGCGAACGGCGTCGCCGGGTGCGAGAAGCAGGTTCTTGAAGTGCAGATCCGGGTGCTCGAATCCGGAGTCGTGCAGGCGGCGCACGATGCGGCCGGCCGACGCGAGCACCTCCCGGCGGCGGGCCGGGGGCGGAGAGGCGACGAGGAAGGCCATCAGATCGACGGCCCCAGGGACCTCGCGCACGAGCAGCCAACCGCGCCGCAGCCCCAGCCCCCGCCGCCGCGAGACGATGCCGAGCGCCTCGGGCACGGGCACGCCGGCGGCCCGCGCGTCCGTGAGCACACGCAGCTCGGCCAGGAAGCGCCCGTCGCCGGCGTGCGCGTCGCCCGTCATGCGGCCGAGCAACCCTCCGTGCAGATAGGGCCGCACGAACACGCGCCCGACCCCCGGCACCTCGGCGCCGAACGGCGCGCCGCGCCCCTCGTACACGGCCGCGGCGCCCTGTCGCAGCGACTCCGGGTTCGCGATCCCCGCGGCGACGAGCGCCTGCGCGACGTCGTCGCGCAGGACGAGCGTGACGCCGTCACTCTCGCGGCGCGTGAACTCGGGCGTTGCGTCAGCCATGCCCCCATGAAAGCCGAGCGGGCAGCGAGGCGGAAGAGCCGACGGGCCTCGGGTCCCGGCGGGACTCCCGGGGATGCGGCGACCGCAGGTTCACTTCGTGAAGATCTTGCCGCCCCGGCGACGCGTCATCGGGATGTCGAACGCGCCCTCGTAGACGCGGGCGAGCGACAGACGGAACGGCAACTCCATCCCGCTTACGTCGTGGCCACTGCCGTTGTCGATGGCCGCGCCCGAGAAGTCCGCATCGACGAGCTGCGACAGCGGGGGCAGCTCCTTGGCCTTGATGCGGAACGTGCCCTTGCGGACATCGACGTCCAACGTGATGGCGGGAGCCGCCCCCTTCGCGCTCTTGAAGCGGTAACGCGAGCCGCTGCGACCGCGCCGTCTCAGGGTCACGCCCGCGATGTCGAGATCACCGAGGCGCAGGTCGGCCGTCAGCCCCGGAGTTCCCGGTGGCGAGCCCCCGGGGCAGATCCGCAGCGTTCCCGTGAGTTTCACGACGTCGCTGTCCACGATCGGCGCCGCCTGCCCACCGGCGATCCGCAGCTTGCGCTTCACGGCCAGTGTATCGACGAACAGCGTGCCCCCGGCCACCGACTCGCCGCGCGAGACGATGCGCCGCCCTCGGCCGAACGGCTTCTCGCCGGCGCCGATCGCCATCGAGTGATGGAAGAACGCCTCGTCGCCGGTACGGCCGGCGGCCAGATCGGCGGCCGTCCGCAGCGTGACTCCGACGCGCAAACCGGCGGGCTCGAACGAGGGGTTGATGGTGCCCTGCGCGAGCCGCAGGTCGAAGACACCGCGCGCGACGTCCAGCGTGAACCTGCCGCGCCCGACGCTCGATCTGAACGACCAGACGGCGGAGGAGCCGTCGCGCGCCTGCTTCACCCTCGGGGCCTTCTGCGACACACCGTTGAATGTCATCGTGCCGCCGCCGGCGTCATCGAACCCGAAGACGAAGTTGTTGCCGGGCGACTGACTGACGCTGACGCTCACGTCCCGGATGCGTGTCAGGTCGTCGCCCGTGAAACTGCGCTGCGGAGAGAAGCGCTCGAAGGCGCCGGGCCCGACGACCACGGGCGGTACACGGCCGGGGCCGTCGCCGACGGGCGGCAGGCGGAACGCGCCCGCGAACCGCACCGTGTCCTGCTCGAGCGGCACGTTGTTCTTCACGTCGAGCTTCGAGACGCGGAAGTCGTTCGGCCCTTCCTCGGAACCGTCCGCGGGCACGACCGTGTGCGTCTCGGTCTCGGTCTGGTAGGCCGCGGAGCCATCGCCGAGGATGGCGATCGCGAGCGTCGAGTCCGGGTTGGCGAGCGGCAGGATCTGCACCGTGCCGGCCGGCGCGGCGAACACGCCCTCGCCGCCGATGTCGTCGGAGAGGGCCACGCCGAAGATCACGTCCCCGGAGGGCGCGACGCGAACCTTGGCCGGCTCGAACGTCCCGAAGGAACCGCCGAGCGGCGTCGCGTCGCCCTCGAGCACGACCCGCTCGGGCTGGAACGTGGGCGGCGCGGCGCGGAAGAGCCCGGAGCGGGCCTTGCCGCCGGCCACCGTGGCCGAGAAGACGACGGTGGCGTCGTCGGCGACGGCGAAGTCGTTCAGGATCGAGAACATCCCGCCGCCCGGAGCCGCGTCGCCGTCGAGCCCGAAGCGCACGAGCCGCAATCGGCTGCCGTCGTCGCGGATCAGGAACAACCCGGGCGTCGTCATGCCGCCCACCCGCGAGAGGGCGAAGAAGGCGACGTCGCCGGCCTCATTGGCGCGCATGCGCCCGACCGTCGTGATCTCGCCCCCGGACGGCGACGCGTCACCGACGAGCAGGAGCGGCGCGATGTCGAACGTCTCGCCGTCCCACCGGAAGATCCCGGTGCGACCGTCGGGCGCGCCGAGCTGTGCCGAGAAGACAGCGCGCAGGAAGCCTCCCGCGCCGCGCGCCTCGGCCGCGGCAGCGAAGAACGAGCCCCAGGGGATCTGCTGCCCGAGACCGCCGCGGATCGGGGACGGCCCGCCGAAGCGGCCGATCTCGATCATCGTGTTGCCGCGCTGCACGTAAGCGCCGCGCCTCGCGAGCCCCTCGTTGCGGGGCGTCTCGGGGTCGTCATCGACGGTCGTCGAGGCCACGAACGCCAGGTCGCCGGACGAGTTGATCGTGCCCGCATGGAACGCGGCCCACGTCTCGAACGAGCCGAACGCCTGGAAGTCGTTGCGCGTCCCGGCCTCGGCCACGATCTCGGAGCCGGTGCCGAGCCCGCGGCGCATGAGCTGCGGCGACGTACCCGTGACGTCACGCGCGTACAGCAACTCGCCCGCGCTGCTGCCCCAGAAGACGCCCACGGCGCCGGCGCCGTCGATGGTCGTGTCGGACGGCGCCAGGCAGCCCGCCCGCACCACCGGCACGAGCAGGAGCGACAGAGCGACGATGACGAGCGGGCGAGCGCGGCGAACGGATTTGCGAATACGGTTCCTCACGGCGCGTGGTTCTCCTTCGGGACGGCGCTGCGGCCGAGCCTTCCATGGTACGGCAGGCTGCGCGCCGCGTTCAGCAGGGTTGAGAGAGTCTGCGCGAATACCCTGCCGTTTCCCGCTCGAGGGCACGACCGGGGGCCCGGCCGCGAAGTTGCAAAGGGCCCGCGCAGGAGTAGGTTCGTAGGACCGAGGGCGAGCGAGACGGCGCGGGGCAAGGCGCCTCGACGACGCGACTCATTGCGGAGCCGAGTCGGGGAGGAGAGGAGAGGAGAGGAGAGGAGAGGAGAGGCAACGCCGCCCCGCAGTGTCGCAGCCGACCGAATCCCGAAGCTATTCCTGCGTGGACCCAAACGATCGTTGGCGGCCTGCCGCGGCGTCCGCGAACTCCTGTTCGCAACCTCCCCGCCACCGCATACTCGGCCGCGTGACCACCGGGAACCGCCGCGAGCGCCTCCTGATCGTCCGCCTCTCGGCGATGGGCGACGTCCTGCAGACACTGCCCGCCCTCGTGGCGCTGCGCGCGGCGCGGCCGGAGGCCGAGATCGGATGGGCGGTGGAGCGGCGTTTCGCGGCGCTCCTCATCGGCCACCCGGCCATCGACCGCCTGTTCGTGTTCGAACGCCGCAAGGGCGGTGGGCTCGGCGGCAACGTGCGCGCGCTGCTGCGTCTGCGGCGGGAGTTGCGTGCGTGGGCGCCGGACACCGCGATCGACGCGCAGGCCAACCTGCGCGGCGCGCTCGTGACACGCATCTCCGGGGCCCGGCGGCGCATCGCGCTCCCCGCCGGCGAGGCACGCGAGGGCGCGCACCTCCTCGCCACCGCGGTCGTGGCGCCCGCGCCGGGCCCGCGCGAGCACCGCGCCGCCCGTGCGCTGCGCCTCGTGGGACCGCTTCTGGACGGCGTCGCCGGCGCCGCACAGACCGTCGGTACGCCGCTGCTGCCGGAGGTCACGGACGCCGACCGCCGGGCCGTGGCCACGGCGCTCGCGGAGGTGGGCGCAGCCCGTCCGTTCGTGCTGTTCATCGCGGGGACGAGCGACTTCGGCGCGTTCAAGCGCTGGCCCGCCGAGCACTTCGGCGCACTTGCGGTGCGCGTCCGGGAGCACACGGGAATGCCCGTGCTCATCAGCTTCGGCCCGGGCCAGCAGGCGCTCGCGCAGGCGATCGCTGCGGCGTCGGACGGCGCCGCGTCGCCGGCGCCGGCGACGCGCTCGATGGGCGAACTGCGCGCGCTCCTCGCCGCGGCGACGCTCGTGGTCGGTGCGGACTCGGGCCCGGTCGTGCTCGCCGGGGCAGCAGGACGGCCCACCGTCGCGCTGTTCGGGCCCAAGGACCCGCGCGTCTACGCACCGCCCGGCGCGGCGGCCGCCGCCGTCTGGAAGGGCGTGTATTGCTCGCCGTGCGTGCTGCGGCGCTGCGACGATCCGATCTGCATGAGACAGATGACTCCTGGCGATGTCTGGCCCGCGGTGGCCGCAGCGCTGGCGCCCTTGCGGGTCCCGGCCGAGGGACGCCCGTGAGCCACGCGGCGTGGGCGTCCGCCCTCGGGGCGCTGGCGATCGCCGCCGTCGCGGCGATCTCGGGCGGTTCGCGCGCCACCGCCGCGGGGGCCGGCGCTCTCACGATCAGCGTGCAGCCCGTCGCGCGGTCCGTGAAGCTCGGCGAGGACATCGCGCTGCTCGTGTCCGTGGACAACCCCACGCTCGATCCGGTGCCGCTGCCGGAGTTGCGTCTCGCCTCCGACGCGGTCTCCGTGCGCGTGCGCGGCGCGGGTCTGACGCCGAGCACGGTCACGCGGCTCTACGGTCAGTTCGCGGCCGACGGTGCCGATCTGCGCTTCGAGACGGCGCCCACGCGAACCACGTCGCTGGGTCCCGGTGCGCGCCTGACGCGCGAGATCCGCTTCCCCGCCGTCGTCGCCGGAGACCTCGAGCTGGTGGTGTCGCTCGCGTGCGGCGAGGAGCAGCCCGTGGCGTCGAAGCCCGTGACGATCGAGGTCACGACCCCGGGTGCCGCGAAGCGGCTCCTGGCGCGCATCGAGACAACGTCGGGCACGTTCGCGTTCGATCTCGACGGCCGCCGTGCATTCAACTCCGTCGCGAACTTCTGGCACCTCGCACGGGGCGGCTTCTACGACGGCCTGGCGTTCCACCGCCTCGCTGCGGGAACTGTGGCGCAGACCGGCGATCCGCGTGGCGACGGCACCGGCACGGCGGGCTGGTACCTGCCGGCCGAGGACGGCGAGCAGCAGCTCGAGCGCGGCGACGTGGCGCTGGCGCGAGGCGTCCACGCCGACTCGGCATCGTCGCAGTGGTTCGTGGTGCTGAAGACGCCCGAGCCGGCGGCGGCCGCCGCGCCGGCGGCGCGCACGTTCACGCGACTCGGGAAGGTCACCGAGGGGCTGGAGATCCTCGACGCCCTGACCGCCGCGCCGACCGGCACCACGCCTCCGCGGGTTCTGCGCGTGCGCACGTCTCTGCGCTGAGGAGGCGCGCGGGCGCCTCCTCGCGTGGACTACTTCCGTGCCTTGCGATAAGCCGCAAGACCCTTGTTCAAGAACTCGAGGTAGGCACGCGCCTCACGCGGGTCGTTGCCGTCGAAGCGCGCGAGTTCGAGGCCGGACACCGGATCGATCATGACGTGCAACGGAATGGCCACCGAGCCGAACTCGTCCAGCATCCGCTGCTCCTGTTCTTCGTCCAGTGGGGCGATCGTGCGGTCGTCGATCCAGATCTGCCCCAGTTCCAACCCGTCGAGGACTCGGCGCACGGCCGAGGACCTGGAGATGACGTTCTCCAGGGCGAAGCAATTCATTCACCCCACGGCCGTGAAGTCGAACAGCAGCGGGCGTTTCTTCTCAGCGGCCCTGGCGAGTGCGCCGTCCCAGTCGTTCTTGACCCACGGGATCACGCTCGCCGTCTCGGCGCCCTCGCTGCCACCGCCGCCGCCGCCCGCGCGCAAGGTCTCGATCGTCCAGGACTCCTCCGGTCCGCGCTGGATGAAGCCCTCGACGTCGACTGGTAGCGCACGCCCGAACACCGAAGGGACGAGGTACACACCGAACGTGAGGAACATGATGGCGAACAGCATGCGCACGACTCCGATCGAGTCGGCCTTCGTATCGTGCGGGAGCACCAGGTAACCGAACAGGTAGAGCGACGCTGCGAGGCAGCAGGCGACCCAGATCGCGAGCACGAACTCCGCCGGCAGCACGCCCCAGCCGAGGCTGAGGTCGGCCGTCCGCAGGAACTTGAACGCGAAGCCCAACTCGACGAACCCCATCGTCACCTTGACCGCGTTCATCCACGATCCGGCACGCGGCAGCGCGGACAACGCAGCCGGGAACATCGAGCACACCATGAACGGCAGCGCCAGCGTCATGGAGTAGACCGTCAGGGCGACGAGGGCCACGACGTAGTCACCACCGTCGAAGCGCCGGAACATGATGCCGAGAAACGGCATCGAGCAACTGAAGCTGGTCAGCGCGAGCGTGACGGCCATGAAGAACGCACCGACGTAGCCTCCCGCTGCGGACCTCTTCGTGGACCAGTCGGAGAGGAACCCCGGAAGGCGCAGGTCGAACATCCCGAACAGCGAGAGAGCCAGGACGATGAACAGGGCCGCCACGCCGAAGTTGAACCAACTCGTCCGTGCCATCCCGTCGAGCAGCGAAGCGAAGATCAGCCCGATGACCACGATCGTGAACACCCACCCGGAGCCGTAGACCAGCGCCCGGGGCAGCACGGCGCCCTTCTGCTTCGTGAAGAAGCTGACGGTGATCGGCAGCATCGGGAAGACACACGGCGTGACGAGCGTGAGCAGGGCGACGCCGATTGCCTCGAGGATCAGGGAGATCGAGACGCCTCCCGCCGCCGCGTCGCCGACGACCACTTGCACTTCGAACGGCACCTCCTCGGGAGGATTGCACATCGCCGCGTCGCAGGTCATCCACCCGACGACGCCGCGCAGGGTGCGCGTACCCGGCTCGGCATCCGGCGCCACGTCGACGGTCAGGGAGAACGTCACCTCACCCTCGTGGATCAGCTCCGTGGCGCCGGAGCTGTCGTGTTCGACGGCGGCCGGGCTCTCGGTGACCGCGCCGCCCGAGAGTCCGGCGGGCCACGCGCCGACGGTGACCGTCGTCGGCGAGCCCTCGTGGCCCAGTCCGTAGATGTGCCAGCCCTCGTCCAGGGTGACCGGGATGCGCACCTCGATGCTGTCTCCCGGCGCCGCCACGTCTGGCACCACGGCGACCGTGCCGATACGCGCCTTGGGCCGCTCGGTCACGTCGAAGGACACGCTCCAGCCGGCCTCGTCGGGCGGCAGGCACGAGCCCTCGTCGCACGCCATCCAGCGGATCGTGCCGGTGAGCGTGCGCGGTCCCGGCGCCGCGTCGTCGGCGACGGCAACGTCCAGCGCCACGACGATGTCGCCGCTGTGGACGGACTGCTCGAAGCCCTCGGGACCGAACTCCTCGGGCGCCGGCGTGATGGACGTGGGCGCACCGAGCGACAGCCCCTCGGGCCACGTCTCGACCTTCATCTCCGTCGGCAGCCCCATCTCCTCGGTGACCGAGTAGACGTGCCAGCCGGGCACGATCGTCAGCGGGAGGCGCACGCGGACCCTCGTGCCCGGCGCCACGCTCGCGCGATCGACGGTCGCTTCACCGATGGTCACCTTGCCGCCGGCGTCGTCGTCGCCGAAAGGCAGATCCTGCGCGAGAGCGGGCACGCCCACGGCGCAGAGCAGTGCCGCAGCAGCCAGGCAGGTGGATCGTCGGGCTCGGCTCATGGAACGCTCTCCACGCATCGTCATCTCGTTGCTGTCGTCCGCGGCCACTGGAGGAGGATCACGCGCGTCGCCACGGTGCCCACCGGCCACGGCCGCGTGGGAGTCGGCGGAGAAGCGGCGCGACCCCGGCTCGACTTCAGTGCTCGGTTCCGCGGATCTCGGAGGCGACCGCCACGAGCCGGTCCTCCGGGATCGCGCTGACGAGGGTACACATCGTCTCCGTCACGGGGCACATCCACGCGACGAGGTTCTTGCCGTTCTCGGACGCGATCCACCACTCGCTGCCACCCCGCTCGGTGCGGCGGCGGAACGACGGACGGTGGTCCACGGGATCGCACCAGAGCACGGTGATGTCCTCGCCCGCACTCGCGTAGCGAGCGCGCACGGCGTAGTCCACGCCCGCCGAGCCCACGAACACGAGCTCCGCCGCGCCCACACGGGCATAGCCGTCGAGCTCGTCCGGCGGCTCCAGTCGCACGAGCCGCTCGGAGCGGGGCGTCCCGCCCGGCGTGGCGCCGGCCGCCGCGCCCCGCTCCACGGCCTGCAGGAGCGAGCACTCGAACGGTGGGATGCAGAAGAACCAGGCCGCCTGCACGGCGAGCAGCAGACCCGCGGCGACGGCGACGGCGCGCCGCAGCGTCACGAGACGTCCGCGCGCCCCGCCGGACGCCGCCGTGCCCCCCGCCACATCCGCCACGCCGGGGCGTGCGCGGCGCAGGAGCTCGGCGATGTCCGGGCCGGACGGCCCGTCGGCGGCCTTCGAGACGACGGCCGCGCCGGCCCCGGGAGCGTCGGCGAGGAGCGCCGCGCCGATGCGGCGTTCGAGCGCACGCTCGAACGCCACCCGGCCGCCGCAGTCCGCACACATCGCCACGTGCTCGACCGCCGACGCCTCCTCGGCACCGAGTTCGCCATCGACGAAGGTGAAGAGACGCTCCCGGAAGTCGTCGCAGTTCACGCGTCACCCCCATCGGAGATCAGGCCCTGGTCACGGGCATAGTCGGACAAGCTCTCGCGCAACTGCCGCCGCGCACGGTGCAGACGCGACATCACCGTGCCGATCGGGATCTCGAGGGTGTCCGCAATCTCCTGGTACGAGAGCCCGCCCAGCGCGAAGAGCACCATCGGCGTGCGGAAGTTGTCGGGCAGGGCATCGACGGCGGCCTTGACGCGCTCGTCGAAGTGGCGGTCGGCCATGTCCGGCAATTCCCCCATGCCGCGTAGGTCCGGGACCGGGTGTTCGTGGTCGGCCGGGCTGAGGTCGGCGGGATCGGTCGCCGTCGTGGCGAGCTGCGCCCGCCGGATGCGATTGATGAACGCGTTGTGCAGGATACGGAACATCCACGCCCGGAAGCGGCTGCCCGGCATGAACGTGTGCAGGCTGCGGAAACCGCGGTAGAGCGCCTCCTGGACGAGGTCCTCGGCGTCGGCGCGGTTGCGCGTGAGGCGCAGTGCCGTGGCGAAGAGCGGGCGGGAGATGGCGGTGGTCATGGACTCGAAGTCGGCCGTCGAGAGCACGTCGGGGGAGGACTCCCCGGATGAGTCGGCGGCACGATCCGTCTCCGCAGAACCAAAATGATCGCGCACGTATTCCTTTCCGTCCCGCTGCGCAGGATAGCCACGAGACGCCGTCGCCGCAGCGCGATCCCCCGGCGGCCACTGCGGCGACTGCTCCGGCGGCTACTGCGGCGCGGCGCCGCAGGGACCGAACGAGATGACGAGTGCGCCGTGGACCGCATCGGCGACCACGAGCCTCACCGGACGGTCGCCGGGAGCCAGAACGCGCGTGCGATCGATGCGCCGGCCGTCGATTAGCGTCCCGTTCTGCGAGAGGTCGCGGATCTCGACGCGAGCGTCGGGCAGGTACGCGATCTCGCAGTGCACGCGCGACACGCGGCGGAACGCGTCGGACAGGAGCAGCCCCATGGGATCCTCTGCGTTGCGGAACGCGCGCGTGCGACGCAGCGAGAGATGGCAACTGCGGCTGCGGCCGATGACGAGCGTCGCGCCGGGTCGCAGCGCGCAGCGCACGCCCTCGAACAGGCCCCCTCGTCCGCGAACCAGCAGCGCCGGCGCGACCGCCTCCGTCATCGGCGCTCCACGAGCCAGCCGGGATCCAGCACGCCCGTCACGCGCAGGTCGTCGATCTCGCCGCTCGTGAACGAGGAGATCACGATCCGCCCGCGGAGGTCGTCGGCCGAGAAGGCGCGCAGGTCCTGCTCGAGGAGCCGGCGACCGTCCACGTAGAGGGACGCGCGGCGTTCGTCCTTCACGAATCGGACGCGATGGACACGGCCGGGCTCGAACTGGAAGAACGTCGTCGCGCCCTCCTTGCGCAGCACTTCGGGATGCCGCGCGATGTACTCGGACCGGTGGCGATCCGAGAAGTGCTCGTCGGCGCCGTCCAGGGAGTCCGCCTGCCAGATCGCGACGCCGCGCCCGCCCTCGCGCACGTCGGCGGCCGAGAGCACGCCGGCGTTGACGCCACAGCACGAGATGAGGAGGAAGAACGGCGTGTCGCTGCGATAGAGGAACGAGATCTCGATGCGCTTGCGCTGCGCGAATGGAATCTCCAGCGACAGCGGGAAGGCCGTCGGATGGTGCGCCGGGTCGCCGTCCCAACGCTCCCACGCGAACATGCGGTTCTCCACGAGCGGGAACGCGTCGCCCGCGATGCCCGGGGCATCGGCGACGATCCCGGTTCGCGTCGTGATGGCCGTGCGGCCGGCGTCCAGCGCGACGGCGCGGTCGGCGTCCGCATCCTCGAAGTCGAGGACGAGCGTCGCCGCCCCGTCCGGCCGCTCGACGAGACGAGCCCCAGGCAGCCGCTGCGCGTAGCGCGACGTCACGAGCCCCTGCCCGGCGCGGGCCAGTTCCTCTTGGAGCTCGTCGCGGCGACTGCGGACGTAGTCGGTGCGTCGCAGGCGCTGCAGGGAGAGCAACGACTCGAGCTGCCGGCGCGCGTCGTCGAAGCGTCCCTCGGCGAGCGCCCCCCGCGCGCGATCGTGCACGTCGGCCGCACGCCGCTCGAGCTCGGCAAGATCCGCCTCGGCGGTGGCGACGATCTCCCGCCGCAGGTCCGCCAGCCGCTCCACCATCGCCGACGCCTCGCGCGCGGACCGGGCGCGTTCGAGCAGCGGTTCCAGCCCGTTCATGCGTTCACGCACCTTGCGCGGCGGCAGTGCGTCAGGCGTCTCGGTGACGAGCAGGGCCGCAGCCACGAGCGCGCCGTCGGCGTCACGTCCGGGGAGATCCGCATAGTGCAGGAGATCGTCGAGCGCCAGCTCTCGCAGCCCGCCCTTCCAGCTCAGCCCGCCGCCGTGCGTGAACGACAATTCCGCGCCGACGACGCGGACGTCGCGGACGCCCTGGTAGCGGATGCCGGTGCCCATCGACAGACCGCGTTCGAGCGACCCGACCGTGACGAGACGCGTCCGCACGACGTCCCACGCCCGCCGCTCGATGAGCGCCAGCAGAAGACGGCCGCCCTCGACGAGACGCTCCGACGCGCCCCCGACCTCGGCCCAGCCGGCGGTGAAGGCGGCCAGTTCGTCGAGCGTGGCCGCCGCATCGCGATAGTCACGGCGGCCCAGGGCCGCGAAGAAGTCGCGGCCGGCCTCGTCGGTCGCCGTCGCGAGCTCCCGGCGCTCGGCCGCGCGCTGCCGCGCCACCTTGTCGCGCAGCGCGAGCGCCGCGTCGCGCTCGGCTCCGAGGAGTCGCGCCGACAGTTCCTCGAGCCAGGCCTCGGTCTCCTCGTACTCGCGACGGCCGACGCGCTCGGAGGCCACCGTCTGCGCCTCCGCCCAGCGCCTCCGCGACGCCTCGGCCAGCCGTCTGTGCTCGCGGTCGTGGCGATCGACGACCATCTGCCGGCGACTCCCGGCCGGTGGCAGGCGCGACAGCAGATCCACGAGCTCCTGATCCTCGTCGGCGGCGATGACGGCGACGAAGAGCTGCTTCTCGAGGGCGCGCAGGTCGGCGCCGAGCAGTTCCGTGCCGCCGGCCACCGACTCGTACGCACGGAAGTGCGCGTCGAGCAGCTCCTGCGCGCGCTGGAAGTCGGCGGCGAGGGCGAGCGCCGCCTCCGACTCGGGCGCGGGGGCCAGCCCGTAGTAGCGGTCACGCAGCGCGGTCGCCGTGCTTCGCAGCGACGCCGCCGACTCGAGCAACGACAGGCCGGACAGGCTCTCCCGCGCCGCGCGCAAGGAGTCGCGGGCGCGGCGGTCGCGGGCCTGCTCGGTCTGCGCGATCAGGGTGCGCAGGCGCCGCAGAGCCACGCCCCCGTCATCGTCGCGTGCGAGCCGCGTGAGTTCGGCATCGAGGTCGCCGATGAGCCGCGGCCACGCCGGATCGCGTTCCGCCGAAGCCCGCAGCGCGAGTTCCTGGACCCGCGTGATCGCGTCGGCCTGGCGCGTCCAGTCCGTCAGCTCGGAGCGAGCACGGCCCGCCGTCGGCGCGTCGGGATAGGTCGCGATGTGGGCTCCGAGCGCGCGAATCATGCGATCCACCGTGCCGCCGTTCCACGCCTCCGGATCGCCGGGTCGCTCCAGGATGGCCTGGAGGTCCGCCCGCGCCGCGGCCAGCCGCCGCTGCTCCTCCTCTCGGACGCGCCACGCCCAGGAACCGAGCGCGGCCACGAGCACGGCCACGAGCAGCGACGTCCCGGCGATCCAGGTCCGGCGCCGGCGCCGCGCCTCGACGTACTGCCCGATGTCGCCGCGGAACCCCGCCGGGACGTGCAAACGCCCCGCCTCGAGCGCGCGCAGGTCGCGCACGAGCTCTTCAGGCCCCGCGTAGCGATGGCGGCGGTCCTTCGCCATCATGCGTTCCACGACGTACGACAGCTCCCGCGGCGTGCCCGGAGCGGCCTCGGCGAGCGGCGTGGGGCGCTCGTAGAGCACCTTCGTGAGTGTCGCGGCCAGCGACTCGGCCTGATGCGGCGGCCGCCCGGCGAGCATTGCGTAGAGCGTCGCGCCGAGGCTGTAGATGTCGGAGCGGATGTCGGCGTCCCGCGGATTGCGCGCCTGCTCGGGGGCGATGTACTGCGGCGTCCCGAGTGTGGCGTCGATCTGGGTGAGGGCGTCGTCGGTCTCGCCCTTGGCCAGCCCGTAGTCGGTCAATCGGGGCTCATCGTCGTTCGTGAGGAGGATGTTGCCGGGCTTGATGTCGCGATGTACGACGCCATGAGAGTGCGCGTGGGCGAGCGCCTCGGCGATCTTCCGGGCGATGGTGACGGCCTCGTCGGGCGAGAGAGCGCCGTCGGCCTTGATGCGCTGATGGAGCGTGCGGCCCTCGACGTACTCCATCACGAACCACACGAGACCGCCCGACTCACCACAGTCCAGCCCGCGCACGATGCTCGGATGGTCGAGCTTGCCGACGAGCGTCGCCTCGCGCTGCAGGCGCTCGACCTGGCGCGGGTCGTCGGTCAGGTCACGGCGCAGGATCTTGATCGCCACGTCGCGCTTCATCGCCCGCTGATGCGCGCGATAGACCGAGCCCATGGCTCCGGCCCCGATCCGCGCCTGGAGCGTGTAGCCGGGAATCGGCTCGCGGCCCGAGCGCAGCCCCGCGGCGCGGGCCACGAGAGCCGCGTCGCCCTCGCGCAGCAGCCCGCGCTTCACGAGCACGTTGCGCAGCGACTCGTGGACGCCCATCTCGGCCATCCGCTCCTGCACGCCGAGGCTCTCGCGCACCTGCACGTCGGTCACGAAACCGGCCTTCACGCAGTGCTCGGCGAACAGGAGGTCGTCACTACGGGGCATGACGCCTCATGATACGCATGTCCGCCCCGCGCGGGTGGGCTCCCAACGAGAGGAACGGTGCATGGAGACGATCGACGGCCTGCCTCCGGAGTCGCGATTCCTGCTACGGGCGCTCGCCGCAGGTCTGTCCCTGGCGGACGCGGCGGCGCTGCTCGGGCTCGGCGAGGACGCCGCGGTACGGCGCCTGCGGTCCGCGGCGGCGCAGGCGAAGCTGTCCGTACCGGCCATGGCGGCGGGCGACGCGGCACTTCTCTCGGCTCTCGCGCCGCTGCGTCGTGCGGCCGCGCGAGCGCCGACCCGCACCACGGCGACCGCCTGTCCCGGCGCGGACGTCACGACGGCGTTCGCCGCCGGGCGGCTCGCCGGTCCGCTCCTGCTCGCGACGGCCGAGCACGCGGCCGACTGTCCGCACTGCCTCGAGCGCGTGCTCGCCGAGGGTCCCGTGACGGGTCCACCGGAGCCGGTCCCCGCGCCGCGACGCCCCCGGCGCGTGGCGACGATCGCGATCGTGATCGCGCTACTGCTCGGCGCGCTGCTGCTCGCGACGTTCGTCTAGCCCGCGGGCGAGCGTCGCGCGCACGGCATCGACGCAGTCGATCGGCAGCAGCCCCCCCGCCGCACGAAGCGAGGCCTCGATCTCACCGGGTGTCGCGCCACAGCGCAGCGCGCCGCGGACGTGGCCGGAGAGTTGATTGCGCAGGCCGAGCGCACACAGGAAGACGACCGCGAGCCGCTCGCGCTGCGCGACGGCGAGCCCCGGACGCGAGAGCACGCGTCCGTAGGCGTCCTCGAGCACCCACTGCGGCAACTCGCCGTCGAGTCGCTCGAGGCGTTCCAGGATGCGCGGCGCGTCGGCGCCGTACACGCGTGCGAACATGGCCCGGC
>JAJRVY010000105.1 GCA_024277065.1 Planctomycetota bacterium | reverse complement strand
GGGGATCACCACGATCGGACGCGCCACTGCCGCAGCCTCTCCGTCCGTGGGCTCTGCGCTCGCCGCGAGATGCCCCGCGGCGAGCCGACGCACGAGTTCCCGGCCGCTCACAGCCGCGCCGTCCGCGGTCTCGACGGTCGCGTCCGCGCGGTGCGGCGTCAGCGCGACGAAGTCGAGATCGGCGCGCCGGGCGAGATCGATCGCGCGCGCAACCGTCAGCGTCGAGTGCCCGGGGGGATCCGGCGGCGAGACGTGAACGTGGAGATCACCGACGAGCCAGCGCGGCTCCGGAGCCTCGTCGGCAGCGCCTGACGGGGCGCCGGCGGCAGGCCGCCCCGCGACGGAGACCGCCGCAGCAAGCGCGAGGCAGCACAGGCGTCGGCGTGACACGCGATCCGCGCGGGGCGCTACCAGAGTTCCTTCTTGATCAGTTTCTCGTCGCGGTCGAAATGGAACTCCGCGCGCTTGAGGTCGCCGGTCAGCGAGAACGAGTGATAGTCCACGCGGCGGCGGATGCCGTTGCGGTCATAGACGTCGGCCGGCTTGCCGAGGACGTCGATCAGTGATTCCACCGTGACGGGCGGGACGGCGTCCACGTCCTGCGACAGGTATTGATCGTAGGTCAGTGTCGCGCCGCTGAGGAAGGCATACGCATACCCTTCCTTGACGGACTGACAGCCGACGAGTGCCGGCACCGCAGCGAGAACCACGCCGAAGAAAGCGCAACGTGCGAGCGAAGAACCCATGACAACCTCCGTCGGGTGAGCCGACCGTTTCGAGGGGAAGACCGTCATCGTAAACCCGCCCGAGGACACCCGCGCGGTCAAGCCCCAGGGGCGCGGATTCCGATGAGAACGTGCATCCTCATATGGAGTGACTCCATGCACGAACCGAGCCCGTCCCAGCCTCGAGCCAGCCTCGCCGCGCTCCTGCTCGGCGCCGTCGCCGTCCTCACGATCGCCACGCCCGCCACGGCGGACGAGGTCATCCTGAAGAGCGGCAAGGTACGCAGGGGCGCCGTCGTCTCGCAGGACGCGCGATTCATCGTCCTCGAGTCGCGCCTGGGGCGCATCCGCATTCCGACGTCCGAGGTCGTCGAGGTGCGGCGTTCGCAGCCGGACAAGGCGAAGCCGAAGCCCGGGGGCGCCAAGCCCACCGAGCTGCCGCCGGCTCCCCGCCCGGGCGGACCGCCCGTCGCGGATGATCCGGGACGGGGTCGGCCGGTGATCACGCGGCCGGCGCGGGACGCCGCCGAACCGCCCGCCGACGCAGCGGACGTCGCGGCGCAGGGCGACGACGACGCCACGACGCAGGCAGCGCCCGCCGGCGAGGGCGCGCCGCCCTCCGATCGCCTGCGCCGCATGCGCGCGCGGCGCGTCGTGCGCCGTACGACCGACGTCACCGAGGATGCGCCGGCGCGCGTCTCCGGGACCAGGGCCAAGACGTCGATCGGCGGCCGCGTGCTCGGAAGAGTGCCCAAGGGCACCGAGGTCATCGTGTTCGAGCCGCCGCGCCCGTTCGAGGCCGCCCCGGGAGCGATCGAGATCGGTAAGCGCACGATCGCGACGATGGAGATGGCCGGCTCCACGTCGGCGTGGCTCGGCATCGCCGGTGCGCGTGGCGAGCAGCGCCTCGCCATCCGTCTGGCCGACGTGAAGCGCCACGTCGAGGTGACCTCCCCCGCCGCGCGTGCGCAGCTCTTCGAGGGCATCAGCTCCGGCGACTGGGTGCGCATCCACACGAAGGTCGGCCACTCCTTCGAGGGGCGGCTCACGAGTCTCGGCGACGGCCTCGTGAGTCTCGAAGCGATCGGCGACAACGGCGTCCCCTCGTCGCGTTCGGTGGCGCTGGACGACATCGTGACCGTCGATGGCGTCATCCGGGACCGCGCGGCCGAGATGGCCCTGTCCGACATCGCGCCGCGCGAACTGCTCGCGATCACGTTCTGGCCGTCCGGCGACCAGATCATGGGACGCCAGGTGGAGGGCGCGCCCGGCGCGCTCTCGATCGACACTAACGACGACGGCGTCGCCGACCGCACGGTGCTCCGGGAGGGCCCGCTCGCCGAGGTGCGGCGGGTCCCGGAACGCCATCGCGGGCTCTCCCTGAAGCTGCGCCCGGGCAACGTGGTGCGCGTGACGTATCGCGACGACTACCCCGACGCGGCCGTGCGCCGCACGACGCTCGGCTCCATCGAGGCGCTGACGGCCTTCGCCATCGCCCTGCGCCAAGGCGGCGACGCCGTGATCGTGCCGTTCGACGGCATCTCGGACCTCGTGCTCATCGAGGACGAGCCGCAGGAGGAGATCCGGCGCTGGAACGAGATCCTGCCGCGTGATCTGGCGGAGGAGGAACTGCCCGTCCTGCCCGGCGCGCCGGCGGCCGACGCCGCGAGCATCGACCTCGAGGAGGGCTTCTCGACGGTCTCGGACGGTCGCACGATCACGCACGTGTTCGTGTCCGCGCCGTTCGCGCGGGAGATGTTCGGCATCCGCATCGGCGAGCGCGTCTCGCAGGCCACGCGTCGCTCGCCCCTGCGTTTCGACACCAAGATCCTGCCCCGCGTCCGGCTGGACGCTCCG
>JAJRVY010000104.1 GCA_024277065.1 Planctomycetota bacterium | reverse complement strand
CGCCCGCGGCATGCCTACGAGGTGGAAGCGTGTGTGAAAGAGCGAAGGTTCCGGCAGTGGACGTCGATCGGCTTCTCGTCGATCTACGCGATCCTCGATCGACTCGAGCGCGAGGGACTGGCCCGGTCCACGCGCGAGGCCGTGGGCAAGCGCCCGGCGCGCCGGACGTACAGCGCGACCGCCGAGGGGTTGGCGCACCTGCGGGACGGCGTGACGCACCTGCTCGAGCAGCCGACGGTCCAGCGCTCCTCGATCTCCGTCGCCCTGGTCCTGTCGATGGAACGACCGCTGGCGGAACTCGTCGCGCCGCTCGAGCGCCTGGCGCGCCACGCCGGCGAGGCCCTGGACGAACTCGTCGCGCGGGAGCGGGAGGCGCGCGCCCGCTGGTGGACGCCGGTCCTCGCAGCGGTCTTCGAGCACGACCGGGCCATGATCGAGGCCGAAGCGCGCTGGGCGCGCGATACCGCGCGCGCCTTCGCAGCGCCCGACTCGGCGCCGTCCTCCTGTGCGGAGCGGGATTCCTGACGACGACGACGTCGGCGGCGCCGGCTCACGCCGAGGAACTGCTGATCGAGCCGCAGGATCGCGTCACCGGCGAGATCGACCGCGCCGGCGAGGTCCACGTCGTTATCGTGGAGCTGCCCGCGGGGGCGCAGGTCCGCCTTAAGGTCGCCCGCAAGGGGAAGTCGGCGCTGCGCCCGGGAGTCGTCATCCGCGCCCCGGACGGGAGCGAGCGCACGACGGCCTTCGCGCTCCGCGAGCGCCGCAAGGGGGCGCTCGTCAGCGGCCGCGTGCGCGATCTCGCGCAGAGCGGTAGGTGGCGCATCGAGATCAGCGGAACGGGCGACACGCTCGGCCCGTGGTCGCTCAAGCTCACGGCGAAGCAGACGTCGCGCCTGCGCGGCGACGTGGCCGTGCCCGCCGGGGGCGACGGCGAGTTCCCGTTCGACGTGTTCGCCGGATCCCGGCTGAAGCTCACGCTGCGGGACGTCGCCCGCGGCGCCGATCCCGTCCTCTCCGCCGTCGTACACGCGGAGGAGGGCGCCGTCGCGCTCGACGGCGCACGCCGCAGGCTGCGCGGCGGCAAGCTCTCGGTGTCCGGCCTTTCCAGCGCCGCGACGGGCGGACACGTGGCGCGCGTGCGCCTCGAGGGCGGTGGCGCGGGAACGATCGCGGTGACGTTGCGGGCCAAGGCCCCGCGGCCGCGCAGGATGACGCTCGTGCACCCCGGCGAGACGCTCGGCGGGCCGCTCGCCATCGCCGCGACGACGCTGCCCTCCGGCGAGATCGGCGTGCCCTACGCGGCCACGGTCGCGGCGACCGGCGGCACGCCCGTGTACACGTTCACGAGCATCGCGGGGGCGCTGCCCGACGGCCTGAGCCTCGAGCCCGACGGCGACATCGTCGGGACGCCTCTCGCCGAGGAGCAGGCCGGCTTCACCGTGCAGGTCACGGACTCCGCGCAGCCGGCCACGACCGCGACGCGCGAACTGACGATCACCGTCGAGGCCGCGTCCTCGGGCGCCCCGGAGTGGCGGCTCCTGTCGCCGACGGGGAGTGCGCCGTCCGGCCGCTCCTCCCCCGGCGCGGTCTACGACGCCGTCAACGACCGCATGGTGGTGGCCCTCGGCTCCACCGGCTCGTCGGGTTTCCCGCCCGTGTTCAGCGACACCGTCGCGCTCTCCCTCGACTCCTCGCCCGGGTGGTCCACGCTGACCACCGGGCCGTCCGCGCGCTGGGGACACACGCTGGTCTTGGACTCCTCGCGCGAGCGCGCCCTGCTCTACGGCGGGAACGTCAACGGGTTCCAGACCAATGGCGAGGTGTGGGCGCTCGACCTGTCCACGAGCAACGGTGCGTGGACGCAGCTCTCGCCGACGGGCACGGCGCCTGCAGCGCGCGTGGCCCACACGGCGGTCTACGACTCCGACAACGACCGCATGATCGTCTTCGCCGGGGGCAGCGGCATGGTTCCGGGCCAGAACTCGCGCAGCGACGTCTGGGAGCTCTCTTTCTCCTCGGGCGCCGCCGGTGTGTGGACGCAGAGGACGCCGAGCGGCAGGCCCGCCGCCCGTGAGTTCACCGCAGCGGTATTCGATGCGGCGAACCGCCGCATGGTGCTGTTCGGAGGCATGACCAACGCGCAGCAGTTCGCCGACGTCTGGGCACTGGATCTGCGCACCGCCGGAGCCGAGACCTGGACGCAGATCTCGCCGGGCGGCCCGGCGCCCGCGGCGCGCGACGAGCACTCGGTGGTTTACGACTCGCGGCGCGGCGCGATGATCGTCTTCGGCGGACGGGTCGGTCAGTCCGACACCAACGACGCGTACGCGCTCGACCTGACGGCCGGCGCCGAGAGCTGGAAGAAGCTCGCGCCGACGGGCACGGCGCCCGCCGCGCGGGACAGTCACGCCGCGGTCTACGACCCCGTCGGCCGGCGGATGGTCGGCTTCTCGGGGTTCACGGGGTTCCCGAGCACGCCGTTCGACGACGTCTGGGAACTGCTGCTGCCATGAGGGCGCGCATTCTCACCTCGGCCCTGTTGCTCGGGTCGCTGCTCGCCGCCGCCGCGCCCCCCGTCACGGCGGCCGCCGAGACGCTCGACGTCGGACCGCTGGTGTTGCCCGCGGCCACGCGGGGCATGCCCTACGAGACCCGCCTCGAGGCATCGTCGGGCGAGGCGCCCTACCGTTTTCGTGCGCGCAAGCGCCGTCACAAGTGGCCGCGCGGACTCAGATTGGCGCGCGACGGCCGCCTCTTCGGTACGCCGCGCAAGAGCGGCACGTTCACGTTCGTCGTGCGCACGAAGGACTCGGGGCGTCCGCGCCTGCGGACCGTCCGGACCGTGCGGATCGAGGTCCGTGACGCCGCCGCCTGGACCCCGGTCGGCACGACGGGCACCACGCCGGCCGCGCGCTGGGGGCATGCCGCGGCGCTCGACGCGCGGCGCAACAGGCTGCTCGCGTTCGGCGGCGGCTCGGGCGTCAACTGGCTGTCGGACGTCGCCGCGCTCGACCTGGCGAGCGGCGCCTGGTCGGAGGTCGCGGCCACCGCGGCCGGACCCGCCGGCCGCTGGGGGCACTCGCTCGTGATCGACGAGCAGGGCGACCGCGCGATCCTCTTCGGCGGCGCCTCCGTGGCCCCCTTCGGGGATCTCTGGTCGCTCGACCTGCGGAGCGGCGAGTGGACTGCGCTCGAGGCGCAGGGAAGCGGCCCGTCGGCGCGCCGCAGCCATCTCGCGGTGTACGATCCCGGAGCCCGCCGCATGCTGCTCTTCGGCGGGTTCGACACGGCGCTGCGCAACGACGTCTGGGCGCTCGATCTCGCCGCCCCCGGCGGTCCCCGCTGGGAGGAGCTGACGGTCCGTGGCACGGCACCCTCGCCGCGGCAGTTCGTCCCCGGGGCGCTGGACCGCCGTCGCGGGCGGCTGCTCATCCTGGGAGGCTCCACCGCCACCGGGCTCACGGACGCCGACATCTGGGCGCTCGATCTGCGCGACCCCACGGGGCCCACGTGGTCGCGCGCGACGATCGGCGGCGAGGGACCCGGGGCGCGCTCGGGCGCCGTCGTCGCGGCCGACGCGCCGCGTGATCGCATGCTGCTCTTCGGCGGCGAGGACGAGAGCGGACTGCGCGGCGATCTCTTCGCGCTGGAGTTTTCCGCACCGGGGGGGCCGCGCTGGACCCGCCTCCAGCCCGAGGGCGCGGGCGGTCCCACGCCGCGGACGTCGGCCGCCGGCGCCGTGGACGGCGTCACGGCGCGCCTGTTCGTCGTCTTCGGCAACGACGGCGCGCTGCGCGACGACGCCTTCGCGGTGGAGGCCGCGGGGGCGGTCGTCCCGACGCAGCGCGCGTGGACGAGCAGCGACCCCGCCGGCCCCACGGCGCGCATGAACCACTCGCTCGTGATGGACCCGCCGCGCCGCCGCGCCGTCGTCTTCGGTGGCTTCGACGGCTCCTACGTGGCCGACACGTGGTCACTCGATCTGACGGACCCCGCCGCGCCGTCGTTCACCGCGCTCGCGCCGAGCGGGCCCGCCCCCTCGCCGCGGTTCGCGCACGCCGCCGTGCTGGACGCGGCGCGCGAGCGCATGCTCGTGGTGTTCGGCTCCGACGGCACCAGCGGTTCGTTCGCGTACTTCGACGACGTCTGGGCGCTCTACCTCGCGGGCGCGCCGGGCACCGCGGACTGGTCACTGCTCGACCCCGCGGGCCCCGCCCCGGCGCCGCGCGACGAACACGTGGCCGTCCTCGACCGGCCCAACGGGCGACTCGTCGTCTGCGGCGGCTTCGACGACTTCACCGTGTTCGCCGACGTGTGGGCGCTGGATCTGAGGGTGCCCGGCGCCGAGCGCTGGACGCGGCTCACGCCGGCGGGCGATGCCCCTGTGGGCCGCGCCGGCGCGGCGGCGGTCTACGACCCGGTCGGGCGCCGCATGCTGCTCCACGGCGGCGGCGACGGCGCCGCGTTCCTGGACGACCTGTGGGCGCTGGATCTCGCGACGCCCGGGCAGGAGCGCTGGGAGCGCCTCGCGCGGCCCGCGGCGCCGGCCGGCCGCAGCCTCCACGTCATGGTACTCGACCCGTCGGGGCCGTCACTGATCCTGCTCGGCGGGCAGGCGCTTGCGGGGTTCGCCGACGTTCAGGCCTTGGCGATCGACCGCTCGGGCCCCCCGCGCTGGGCCGCGATCACGCCGCCCACGGGCGGCGTGCCGGCGCTGTCCTCGGCAGCCGCCGACTACGACCCGGCGACCGGCGGCGTCATCGTGTACGGCGGACTCGGCCCCGAGCGGCGCAGCGACGTCCACGTGTTGCGCCGCCGCGAGTGATCACGGACCTGCCACCGGACCCGCCACCGGACGCGTCGGCGTGCGTGTGAGAGCGTGAGTGCGTCGGGCGACTACTCGTCGTCGGCGTCCTTGTTCTTCCAGCGGTCGAGCGCCTCGGATGCGTGGCGCTGGCCGCCGAGCCCGAACGCCAGCGCGGACGCGAGTGCCACGCCGGCGACGGCGAGGATGGCCGACCACTTGATGACGTCCGCGTCGAACTGCATCTCGTCCATCGCCGCGACGGCGGCCACGATGAGGATGGCGACGCGCGCCACGTTCGCGAGGAGCCGGCTCTGGGGCGTGTCGCGATCGCGGATCAGGTCCGCCACCAGCTTCGAGAGCCAGAGCCCGAGGCCGAAGATGAAGAGGCCCAGCAGCCAGCCCGCGGCGCGGATCACGAACGCATCGACCATCGTCGCGACCTTGACCCAGCCGAGCAGGTCGAGGGCGGTGGTGATCGCGAACAACAGGATCGCCAGGAAGACGAGTTTGCCGACGACGGCCGACGGGCGCTTGCTCGCCTCGATCTCTGCCGGATCGGCCTTCGAGAGCCCGAGCAGCCCGAGGATGTTGTCGAAGCCCAGTCGCGACAGAAGGTCGCTCACGAGGTTCGCCAGGAGCCGTCCGACGAACACGGCGAGCGCGATCGACACGGCCGCATAGAGCAGCAGCGGGATCGCCGCGAAGAACGTCCCGAGCATCGCGTTGAGAGGCTCGGAGACGCCCTCGAGCGCGAGCGCGTCGAGCGACATCGAGAGTACGGGGAGCAGCACCAGCAGGAACGCGACGGTGCCGAGCAGCCCCGCGATGGTGCCCTTGCCGACCTTCTCGAGGCCCGCCCTGGACAGCAGACGTTCCAGCCCCGTGGCGTGGATCAGCGAGGCGACGATCTTGCGCACGAGCGTCGCCACGAACCAGCCGACGAGCAGGATCAGGCCCGCTGAGAAGAGGTTCGGCACGAACGCCAGAGCCTTCTCCGCCATCGCCTGCAGCGGGTCCATCAACCCTTCGAGCCGCAGTGAGTCGAGGACGAGGAGCAGGAAGAGCAGCAGCACGATCCAGTACGCGGCGCTCGCGATGGACTGGCCGACGGCGAGGTCGGTGTCCTCGTCGCCGGTGGCCTTCTTGATGCGGTCGTCCAGCCCGAGCGCGCCGAGCACCTTGGCGACGGCCTTGCGCACCAGGACGGCCACGAGCCAGCCGATGAGTGCGAGCACCGCCGCGCCCGCGATCTGCGGCAGATACGCCGCGACCTTCTCCAGCAGCGCGCCGATCGGCTTGGACGCCGCGTCCAGATGGAGCGCGTCGAGGAACAGCACGAACGCGTAGAGCAGGATGCCCCACTTCACCGCGCCTGTGATCCAGCGGTCCACGCTGACGGGTGGCTTGCCCTCGCCCGAGAGCGCCTTACCGATCTTCTCGTCGAGCGACGTGCGGTTGAGGAGCGCCTGGACCAGCCCGGCGACGATGATCGCGACGATCCAACCGATGACGAGGATCGCCACGGCGCCGAGGATGGGCAGGAGCTGGTCGCGCCCCCACTCCAGGATCAGATCCAGGTACTCCTGCATGCCGGTCCCTCCCGCCGCGATGCGGCCGCAAGACGATCAGTAGCGGCGGCATTCT
>JAJRVY010000103.1 GCA_024277065.1 Planctomycetota bacterium | reverse complement strand
GTTGGCTCCTCGGGTAGGATTCGAACCTACGACCAGCCGGTTAACAGCCGGCTGCTCTACCGCTGAGCTACCGAGGAGCCGTGGTGATGGCGGCGGATGTCGTCACCGACGGCGGGGAGAGTAGGCAAGGGGGGCGGGGGCGCCAAGGGTTTCCGAGCCGCGCCGTGCGGATCGCACGCTGCTCGTCCACCGCTGGCTTGTGGATCGCCTGCGCATGCGTTGCGCATGATCGGCGGGGGATCGGCGGGCGTCGGACGGGCTACTTCTTGGCGCTGCTCTTCTTGGCCTTCGTGCCCTTGGTGGGGGACATGAAGAGGTCGCTGGACTTGCGCCAGACGCTGCGGGCCTGGGCGTTGACGTTGGGGTCGTTGATCGCGGAGTGGACCAGCTTCACCTGGTGGGGACAGCCGTCCGACGGGCAGTAGGCGACGTGGCCGAGGAGGATCGGTCCGTCGGTGAGCGCGTGGTCCTTGCAGCGCCACCACGTGCCGACCAGTTCGGTGTCCGCGTTCTTCTGGTCCTCGGTGCGGAAGTCGTCCATCGCGTCGTGCCCTCGATAGTCCGTCATGCGTGCCCCGGCGACTCCGTGCCCCGTGAGCCGCCAAGCGGCGCAGCGTAACAGCCCCGGGAAGGAATCTCATGGCCTTCTTGTGACATCGGGTGGGGAGCGCGCGCTGTCCCCGGGAGGGGAGAAGATGTGCAGACGACCGGACGATGAACGCCTCGTGAGCCGCCGCAGCACCCTGATTCCCGTGATCTTGACGACCATGGTCGCCGTGCTCGCATGCGGCGACCCGCGCGACCCGCGCGACACGTCGCGACGGACCTCGACGGATGTCGCCCCGCCGGCCGACGCGCCGCCGCCGCGTGAGCGGAGCGGTTGTGTCGTGGATCCGGGCTCGGGCGAGACTCGCTACCGCGTGCGCACGGGCGACACGCTGAGCGGCATCGCCGAGCGCGTGTACGGCGACGCCTGGCTCTGGCGCGAGATCGCGCGCGCAAACCCGGAGGCTGTCGGCAGCGATGGCGACGTGCGCGCGGGGAGTGAGTTGATCATCCCCTTCGCGGGGCGTTGATCACTCGTAGACCGCGATCGCGGTGATCTCGAGCTTGCGTGTGCCGCCGGGGAGCTTCGCCGTGACGACGTCGCCGACGTGCGCGCCGATCAGCGCTGCGCCCATCGGCGCGGAGTAGCTGACCTCGCCGGCGTTGGTGTCGGTGATGCCCAGGCCGACGATGTGGTAGGTCTCCTCGGAGCCGGTCTCGGCGTCCTTGACGGTGACCGTCTTGCCCATCGTGACCATGTCCGGCGCGGTGTTGCGGGGATCGATGACGCTGCAACCGACGAGCGCCGCGCGCAGTTCCTCGACGCGCCCGGCGAGGAAGCCGGACTCCTCGATCGCGGCCTCGTACTCGGCGTTCTCGCTGAGATCGCCGTGCTCGGCCGCCGCGCCCACCTTCTTGCGGGCGATGGCGAGCTTCTCCTCGCACGCTTTGGTGGCCTCGACGTGACGGTCGTACTGGTTGCGGGTCATGTACTTGGACATGGGGGCGAGATCGTAGCGACCGATCGCGCGTGCGCCAGCAATCCGGCGCGGCCGGCTGTCAGCCTGCGGCCACGACCGGGCGCGGCTCGCGCGCGGGAGCGGGGTAGGGGACCTCGCCGTAGGTCGTGTCGCGGCGGTAGGGAATGCGCCCGGCCGCCGTGATCACCTCGCGCAGTTCCTCCTCGCCGACGCTCTCCGGCGTCGTGGCCCCGGCCATGTGCGTGATCTTCTCCTCGACGACCGTGCCGTCGATGTCGTCGGCGCCCATCGTGAGGCAGATCTGCGCGACCTCGAGGCCGGTCATGATCCAGTAGGTCTTGATGTGCGGGACGTTGTCGAGCAAGAGGCGGCTGACGGCGATCTCGCGCACGGAGCTGACGCCGTGGACGATCCCGAGCTTCTCGATGGGCGTGTTCTCGGGGTGGAAGCGCAGTGGGATGAAGGTCATGAAGCCGCCGGTCTCGTCCTGCAGCTCACGGATGCGCAGCATGTGCGTGACCTTCTCGGCGTCGGTCTCGATGTGCCCGTGGAGCATCGTGGAGTTGCTGCGCACGCCGACCCGGTGCGCGCGACGGTGTACGTCGATCCACTTGTCGGGGCCCATTTTGTCGCGGTAGAGCTTGCGCCAGACGCGGTCCGTCAGGATCTCGGCGCCGCCGCCGGGGAGCGAGCCGAGGCCGGCATCGACGAGCTCGCGCAGGACGTCTTCGTGGGATTTGCCGGCGAGCTCCGCGAAGTAGTCGATCTCGACCGCGGTGAAGCCCTTGAGGTGCAGTTCAGGATAGCGCGACTTGATGGCGCGCAGCAGGCGCGGGTAGTACTCGTAGGGGTGGTCGGGGTGCAGGCCGCCGACGATGTGGAGCTCGTCGGCTCCCGCCTCGTAGGCTTCTCGCGCGCGCTCCATGATCTCGTCCATCGAGAACTCGTAGCCGCCCGCGTCGCCGCGCTTCTTGGCGAAGGCGCAGAACATGCAGGAGAGCTTGCAGAGGTTCGAGTAGTTGATGTGGCGATTGACGTTGTAGCCCACGCGCAGGCCGTTCTTGCGGCGGTTGACGACGTCGGCCAGCTCGCCGAGGGCGGCGACGTGGGGCGTCGCGTAGAGCGCGAGTCCGTCGTCGTGGGTCAGGCGTTCTTCACGCTCGACCTTGCGGCGGATGGCGGTGAGGCCGCTCTTGTCGATCAGGATCTCGGGCGCCATGGGGTCTCCTCGGGGCGTCTCTCGTCCGCGCTGCGCGGCAGGCGCCGTGCCGCGGATTATCGGCTGCCGCGGGGCGCCGCCAAGAAGACCCCGCGTGGCGGCGGCCGTGACGGTGGTGGTTGCGGCGCCCCTGCCCCTGACTGTGCCCGTGACCGTGCCCGTGACCGTGCCCGGAACGGCATCGCGCGGCCCGTCAGCGGCGGCCGCACCAGAGGGCCCACTCGAGGAGTAGGACGGCGAGGGCCAGGAGCAGCAGCGGGTCGCGCAGGAGCAGGTTGCGGCGGATGCCGCCGGGCGACGCGCTGACCTTGTCGCCGCCGAGCACCAGCTCGCCGCGGGGGGCCACGTCGATCTCGTCCGACGACAGCAGGGCGAAGGCGCGGACGCCGCCGCCGCTAGCGTCAGCCTCGGAATCGACCACGTACAGCCCGGCCTGGTAGGTGTCGCGGAACACGGGGCGGCCGGCCGCGTCCTGGTCCGCGGTGGTGCGCTCTCCGGACGGCGCCTCGACGTCGAACGACGCCGCGCCCTCGACGCGGATGGGCGTGCCCGTCGTGAACAGCGGCGCCTCGTCGTCGCGCTGCACGTGCGCGAGCAGGTAGTCGAGGGAGTTCGCGAGCAGCAGCGGCCACGCGAGCTCGAGCGGGAGGTTCGTGCGCGCGGGATCGAACGCGAGCACGAGCACCTCGCGCCCGGCCACCGGCGTCAGCAGGACGAGCGGCCCGCCCGTCGTGTCCACCAGTACTTCGGAGCGCTCGTGGCCCGCGAGTTTCAGTGACTCCTCGATGAGCACGTCGTCGAACTGGCAGCGCACAGTCACCGGATGCGTGCGGTGCCAATCGATGACGATGGGGAACTCCTGCGCGCCGCTGCTCGTCAGCCCGCTGCCGGGCGGGAGCGCGCCGACGTAGATCTGCGCCGGGACCTTCGGGACCGCCGCGGGAGCCACGCCGTCATAGACGACGAGGTCCACGCGCGTGCCGCCCTCGATGCTCGTCAGCGCTTCGGCGGGCGTCACCTCGACCATCACCAGCCCCGGGTGCAGCGCCTCGAGCTTGCGCGCGTCGAGGTAGAGGTTCGGCGACGCGCGCACGAGCAGCCCGAAGCGCGGGACGGAGGGGCGCAGGACGAGCGTCACGCGGTCGTCGGCGGCGAGCACGTCGTCGCCGTCGAGCCGGACGTCGAGGATCACGGGCATCTCGCCCTCCGGTTCCTCGAGCTCGAAGAAGGCCACGGCGTCGCCGTCGATCGGGATCTCGAGCCGGCGCGCGCCCGCCACCTCGCCGTCGCGGCGCACGACGAGCATGCGCGAAGCGGGCTGCTCGCTGCCGTTCTCGACGCGCACGAAGAGCTGCGGCAGTTCCCCCGGGACGTGCGTCAGGTGCGCGTCGGCGATGCCCTGGTTGGCGCCGCTCCTGCCGACGCGCACGAACGTCACCTGGCACGAGAGAAGGGGAAGATCGCCGCTGACTGCGCCGTCCGAGACGACGATCACCTCGGGCTGGAAGCCGGGGGACGCCTTGGCGAACGAGCCGGCGAGGCGCAGCGCCTCGGCGGGGCGGCTGGGCAGGTCGCGGGCCGTCAGATCGTCGATTGCGCCGAGGAGCAGATCCTCGTCCCCCGTGAACGCGACGAGCACGGAGGCGTCGGCGTCGAAGGCCACGAGCATCAACTCGTCGGCGCCCCGCAGGCCGTCCACGGCGTCGCGGCAGAGATCGCGCGCCACGTCCATGCGCGTGCGCTCGTCCTCGTCCTGCGCCTGCATGCTGCGGCTGCGATCGACGACCAGGATGATGCGGCGCGGCACGCTGCCGACGTCGAGATCGAGACTCGCACCGGCGGCGGCGAGACCGCACAGCGCCACGGCGGCGGCCTGCAGGAAGAAGAGCAGCGGCGTGCGCAGACGCTGGAAGAGCGACGACGCGCGCAGGTCCAGGAGGGCGTGCTGCCACAGGAACGACGCGGGCACGCGGTGCTCCTGCCGCTTCTGCTTGAGCAGGTACAGCACGACGAGCGGCACGAGCATGCCGAGCGCGGCCATGCCCAGCGGGAAGAGGAAGCTCACCGCAAGAGCCCCTTGTGCCGCAGCACCTCGAGCACGAGCGTCTCGAGCGAGGCGTCGGTGCGCGCGGCGACGAGCACGATCTGACGGCTGCGGCAGAACTGGTCCAGGCGCCGGTCGTACTCCTCGCGCGTCGCGTGGTAGCGGCGCAGGAGCGCGGGCGTGATGCTGACATCGACGGCGGAGCCGTTCTCGGCGTCCACGAGTCGCAGGTCGCCCTCGAGCGCGGGATTCTCCTCGGCGGGGGTCAGAACGCGTACGGCGTAGGGCTCGAGGCCTCCGCGCACGATCGCGCGCAGGTGCTCCCACGCGCCGCCCGGGTGCAGGAGGTCCGAGACGAGCAGCAACACGCCGCGCGGACGCCGCGTGGACACCCAGCGTCCGAGGGGCTCGTCCAGCCCCACGTCACCGCCGACGGCCGCGCGCTCGAGCGCATCGAACAGGCGCTCGGCGCTGCGCACACCGCGCAGGTTCTTGACGACCACGTCACCGCCCTCGCCGGGCGACCACAGCGAGACGCGGTTCATGCCAGCCAGAGCCACGTACCCGAGCGCGGCGAGGAGGCGCTTGGCGACCAGCGCCTTGGTGGGCGCGCCGAAGTCCATCGACGCGCTGCGGTCCAGGACGAGATGGACGGCCAGATCCTCTTCGTCGTGGAAGAGCTTGGTCATCAGCCGGTCGAGGCGGGCGTAGAGGTTCCAGTCGAGGAAGCGCAGGTCGTCGCCGGCGCCGTAGGGGCGGTGGTCGGCGAACTCCACCGAGGAACCCCGGCGCACGGAGCTGCGCTCGCCGCGCTGCACGCCGCGGCGCAGCCGGCGGGCCACGATCTCGAGGCGTTCGAGACGTGCCAGGAACTCGGGTTCGAGGAGGGCCAAGGGCTCGCTCGTTCTCTTTCCGGGGCGACTACGTCGATGCCAGAAGGTCGGTCTGCTCGGTGGCGCGCACGACGTCGGACACGATGCGGTCGGACTCCACGCCGTCGGCCTCGGCTTCGAAGTTGCGGATCAGGCGGTGCCGCAGCACCGGCGCGGCGTCGCGCTCGACGTCGCGGAACGACACGTTGTAGCGGCCCTCGAGCAGCGCCCGCACCTTGGCCATCAGGATGACCGACTGCGCGCCGCGCGGGGAGGCGCCGAAGCGCACGTACTTGTTCACGAGCTCGGGCGCGAACTCGGATCCCGGGTGGGTGGCGATCACGAGGCGCGTCGCGTAGTCGGCGACGTGCGGCGCCACGGCGACGTCGCGGATGAAGCGCCGCCAGGCGTTGACCTCGTCCGCGTCCATGACGCGCTGGGCCTGGCCCACCTCGCCGCGCGTCGTGCGTGCGATGACCTCGTTCAGCTCGTCGCGCGAGCCGTAGCCCACCAGCACCTTGACCATGAAGCGGTCGAGCTGCGCCTCGGGCAGCGGATAGGTGCCCTCCATGTCGATGGGGTTCTGCGTGGCGATGACGAGGAAGGGCACGGGCAGCGTGCGTGTGTCGCCGCCGACCGTGACGCTCTGCTCCTGCATGGCCTCGAGCAGCGCGCTCTGCGTCTTGGGCGTCGCGCGGTTGATCTCGTCGGCCAGCACGATGTTGGCGAAGACGGGGCCCTCGCGGAACACCATGACGCGGCGGCCCGCGTCGTCCTCGGTGACGATCGTCGTGCCGACGACGTCCGCGGGCATCAGGTCCGGCGTGAACTGGATGCGCGCGAAGCGCAGGTGCATGGCGTCGGACAGCGTGCGCACCAGCATCGTCTTGCCGAGACCCGGCACGCCCTCGAGCAGCACGTTGCCGCCGGCGAAGAAGGCGCGCAGGACGGTGTCCAGGACGTCGTCCTGGCCGACGATGACGGCCGCGAGCTGTGCGCGCACCTGGCCGTAGCGCTCGCGGAAGAATTCGGCGCGCTCGTGCGCGTCGCGGGGCATCTCGAACGTGCTCAACGGTTCTCCTCCCAATCCTGTTTCTTGCGGGCGCGCTTCTTGGCGCCGAGCAGGCCGTGGTCGCCGGCGACCTTGCGCTGTGGCGGCGCGGCGGCGGGTGCGTCCTTCGCGGGCTGCTCGGCCCGCCGCCCGCCGCCGCCGTCGTCCGTCGGCGCGAACGCGCCGGAGGGGCGCGGCCGCGTGATGCGCCGGGCGGCGGGCACCGGCTTCTTCAGGTTCACGTCCTGCCGCCGCACCGGGCGGCGCAGCTTCGGCAACTTGATGCGCAGACGCCGCACGGCGACGTCGGCGACCAGCAGGATCGCCGCGAGCGCGGCGATCCACGGCCAGAGATCGAAGGGCTCGGCGGACGAGATCACGGCGCCGCTCCAGGGCACGAGCGCGGTGTCGCGCGCCGTCGCGCCGTCGCCCTCGGCCGGCGGGTCGGGGTCGAGCAGCGTGGCGCCGGCGCCCTCGAGCTTGGCGAAGAGCCGTTCGTTGGAGCCCTGCGCGAGGTGCTCCGCCGAGTACGACACGCAGACGGCGGCGAGCGCCTGACCGACGGCGCCGCTCTCGGGGTCCGTGAAGACGAGGCTCGCGACGTGCGTCCCGACGGCCTGTGCGGGAATCCTGCCGACGTAGCGGCCGGGGCCCTTCTGGGCGACGCGGAACGACTCGGTCTCGCCGCTCGGGCGTACGATCGTGCCCTCGACGGCGAGACCGTTGCGATACGAGCCGTCGGCCTCGAGCGCGTTCATGACGATCGTGGCGACGCCGCCCTCGAGGTCCGTGTCCACCAGCACGCCGGGGCGCTCGAGGGAGCGCGACACGGCGCGCGCCATCTGCCCCCAGAAACGGCCGTAGCCGCCCCAGGCGAGCCAGTCCGGCGACCAGCGCGGACCGGCGTCGCCCGCCCAGGCTGCGACCTCGCCGAGGCCGTGGCGCCACCACGCGAGGAGCGGGTCGTCGTGGGGGGCGCCCATCAGCGCCTCGGCCTTCTCCTTCAGCGTCGTGACGACGTAGCCGCGCAGCGGTGGCAGCTCGTCATCGCTGAACCCGCGCAGGATGGCGTGGACGCCGAGGAGCACCGGCCGGAAGGATTCGTCACGCCACGCTGAGCGCCGCACGGTGACGGCTTCCTTGATGAAGATCTGCGGCAGGCGGCTGAGCTGGCTCGCCTTGACGTCGTAGTGGTTGCCGCCGTTCTCGGCGGACAACTCGCGCATCGTGGCCGGGCCGCCCGGCGTGTGCGGTTCGACGCAGACGGTCGAGATCGTGATGTGCTGCTCGCGCATGCGGATGGCGAGCTTGATGCTCGGCGGCGACGGATCGCCGTCCGAGATGATGATCATGTGCTTGGCGGCGGCGGTACTCTGGCGCAGCGCCTTCTCCGCGAGCTGCATCGACGGATCGAAGCTCGGCATGTCCCAGGGGTCCGCGCGGTCGATCGCGGCGTAGTGGCGCGTCTTGTCGCCGACCCGCTGCAGCGGGATGACCCACGTGTCGCCGCCCTGCCCCCACTCCAGCACGCCGATCTCGTCCTGCGCCGACAGCGCGTCGATGGCGGCCTTCGTGATGCGCCGCGCCGCCTCGTTGCCGCCGGCGAACTCGCACGTGTGCAGGATCACGACGAGCGCGCCGCTCGGCAGCACGCGCTTGTTGCGGATCTCGCTGGACAGCGGGAGCACGTCCTCGAGTTCGGTGCCCGCGTAGCCACCGGGCCCGTAGGTCTGCTCGCCGCCGACGCAGACGAGTCCGACGCCGAAGTCGCGCACGGCGGCGCGCAGTTGCCTGCGCTGCACCTCCGAGAGGGCGAAGGCCGGCACGTTCTCGAGGAAGACGACGTCGTAGGGGGCGTAGCCGCTCGCGTCGGCGGGCAGCGTGTCCGGCGTGCCGACGTCCACGGGGATGGCCAGATCCTCGGCGAGCGCGGCGGCGAGCTGGCTGTCGCTGCGCGTCGTCGCAAAGAGCACGCGGCCGGGTCCGCGCACCTGCGTCGCCGCGACGCCGCCGTTGTTGCGGGGGTCGCCGTCGATCTCGGGCTCGACGAGTACCTCGACGGTGTGGAAGCCGGCGCCGCGGAACGCGGTGCTCACCTGGAAGACGTTGCGCCCGGCGGAGAGCGTCTCTTCCTGTGAAACGACCTCCTCGCCACCGACGAAGTAGCGCAGCCGCGCCTTGACGCCGTCGTGGGTGCTCTCGATGACCGCGCGCACGGGCACCGGCTGGTCCTCCGGCGCGCTCGCGGGGGCCACGAGCTTGCGCACGAGAACCTCGCGCTTGCGCTCGTAGCGCAGTGGGAAGATCTGCACGTCCACGCCGCTCGCCAGCAGCTCGCGCACGGCGGCCTCGGCGTCACCGCGCGTCTGGTTGCCGTCGCTGGCGATCACGATGCGCCGTGACCCGCCGGGCGGGAACCCGGCGCGGGCCAGGCGCAGCGCGCCCTCGAGATCGCTCTCGCCCTTGGGCAGGACCGAGCCGATGTGCGCGGGATCGACGGGCACGGTCTCGAGCCGCCGCTCGGCGGAGATGCGCGTGAAGGGCGCCTCGACCGCGGCGCCGTCGGCGAACACCACGAGCGAGGCATCGTCGTCGTCCCCGCGGGCGGACGCCGAGCGCTTGATGAACTCACGCGCGCGGTCGAGTGCGGCGGGGGGCACGCTGCCGCTGACGTCCATGACGTAGGCCACCGAGCGGAAGGGCGCGTCCACGCGGATGCGCGGGACGGAGAGTGCGAGGGCCAGCGCGGTGAGCAGCAGGAGCCGCGCCACGAGCGCCGCCTTGTCACCCGCGTGGAGGCGGCCCGACGCCGTGCGCAGCGTGAGCCACACGAAGAGCGGCGCGGCGGCGAGCACGAGCAGCCACAGCGGACGCGCGAGCTCGAACGACAATGCCAGCGTCGTCATCCCTCGAACCTCGTGCGGTACAGCCGCGCCAGACGCCGGTAGAGCGCGTGCCCGAAGAGGACGTGCAGCGCGAGCCACACCAGAAGTGCCACGACGCCGACCACGAGGTCGGAGCCGTGGGGCGCGGCGACCACGGCCGTCGCGGCGCTCGATCCTCCGCTGCGCAGGAGCGCCGCCGGCAGCAGGATCGTGGCCACCGGCGTGGCGCCGAACGCCGCGGCCATCGCGATCCAGTCGTCGAGCTGGGAGAAGGCGCCGGTGAGCGGCCACCCGACGTTGGCGGCGAGCAGCAGGCCGACGATCGCGAGGAGCGTCATGGTGCGCGCGACGGCGCGTTGCGGGTCGCGCTGATCGAGGGACTGGAACAGTGCGAAGGTGGCCCACGCGGCGAGCACGATGGTGCCGCTGACGGCCACGGCGGGCACGGCGAGCGGCGAGAAGACGCCGATGATCGAGGCGTAGACGAGGTGACCGAGGGGCACGAGCAGGCACGGCAGGAGCGCACGCAGCACGCCGGCGAGCTTGCCGATGACGACCTGCGACGGCGGCAGCGGCGCGGCGCGCAGGAGCTCGAGCGTGTTCGTCTCCTTCTCGTGCGCGAGAGCCGTCGCGCCGGCGGCGCACACGGCGAGGATGAGCAGCCCGCACTGGAATCCGAGCACGTAGAAGTGCGCGCGGATCGAGGCGGCCTCGACGCCCGCGCCCCAGACGGCAACGCCGTATGCCAGCTCGGAGGCGAGCAGCAGCGCGAGCAGCCCGCGTGCCGGGCTGCGGCGTCCGAGGAGCGACGCGCGACGTAGCTCGTGGTCGAGCACGGGGTTCTCGTGGCGCAGCGGGCGGCAACCGTGGCGCGAGAGCACGGCAGGCACCGCGTCCGTGCCGCGCGCTTCGCGCTCTAGGCGCCACGCGGCGACGAGCATGGCGAGGCCCGAGGCGAGGAGCGCGGCGAGCAGCAGGAAGACAACGCCCGAGACGCCCGTGCCGTCGCCGCGCCCGGTGACATCGAGGGCGCGCAGGACCGCGTGGACGGGTGAGACGGCCGTTGCCATCGCCTGGCTGTGCAGCGCCGTGTCCGCCCACCAGCCGGCGAGGCCGAGGAGTGCCAGTACCCCGGCGCCGATGAGGTACGCGGTGACCACGGCGCTCGCCGTGCGCCTGGCCCACGCCGACACGAGGAACGCCGGCGCGCCGAGGATCAGCACCGCGGATGCGGCCGCAGCCAGGGCCTCGAGGATCTGTCCCCCGCGAATGCCGCCGAACATGAGCGCCAGTGCCAGCGGTGGGCAGGTCGCGAGCACCAGCAGGAAGAGCTGCCCGGCGCGTGCCGTGAACGCGCCGACGGAGATGCCGAGAGGCGTGAGCGGCGTCGAGAAGAGGACGGGCAGGGCGTTGGACGTCCTGGCGTGCACCAGCACCGTGGCGAACGACCCCGGCGTGGCGAGCGCGAGCATGGCGGCACCGAGCACGACGGTCGTCCCGAGGAGCGTCGTGCCGACGTTCGAGAAGTCCCGGCTGGCGTAGGCCATCAGGATGCGGACGAGGAACAGCAGGCCCATGCCCGCCGCGAACCCGCCGCGCAGCAGCAGGAAGCGCCACGACGAGCTGAACGCGACGTAGTCGCGTTCGAAGACCGCGTTCACGACCCGGCGCCCGCGTGCATGGAGGCTACTTGGGATCCTTCGCGGGGGCGCGCCGCCGCGCACCCTCTTCGCCGAGCCCGTCGAAGTACTCGCGGATGCCGTCGCGGTAGCGCCGCGGGATCACCTCGTCGTCGAGCGGCCCCTGCGCGTCGGCGCGCGCGCGCTCGATGGCCGCGCGCACCTCGGGCGTCATGTCGCCGGGCTTGGGGAGGCCGCGGAAGGTGGTCACGCTGATGCGTCCCTTGGGGTCGAGGTTGCCGGGGATGCGATCCGGACGCGTGCCGGTGTCGAGCGTCGGGTCGAACGGGACGCCCTGGCCGCTGCCGGTGCCGCTGCCGCCGGTGCCGCGGCTCTGTCCCTGTCCCTGGCCCGCGCCGCTGCCGCCGTTGCCGTGCAGACCGCACGACGACCCACCTCCGCTTCAGGTGCCCCCGGAGCCGCCGAGACGCAGCCGGCGCCCGCCGGACATCTCGCCACCGCCGCCGCGCATCATCCTGGCGAGGTCCTCCATGCCGGCCATCTCGTCGAGCGCCTTCAACAGTTCCTCGAGCTCTTCGCGCGAGAGCTGCGAGATGTCCATGGGCTCGCCCCCGGATGCGCTCTGCAGCCCCTCGTAGCCCGGCTGCTGCTCCATGCGCGCGGCGAGCTCGCGCATGCGCTCGGCGATCAGCCGCAGCAGATCCTCGTTGGCGATGGAGCGCAGCTTCTCCTCGAGGTCCTCGGCCCCCATCTCGTCGGCGGCCTCCATGGCGCGGCGCAGCGCGTCCACGCGCGCGGCCATCGCGCGGAGATCGTCCGGTGACGGCGGGGACTCCGCGGCCGCGCCCTCGTCGAGGCGCTTCTGCAGCTCCGCGAGCTCGTCGGCGAGGTTCTCGATGCCGGCCTTGGTCATCTGCGCGAGCAGCTTGGCGAGTTCGCGGCTGGTGCGCGCCGCCTCGGGGGCCGAGGCAGGCTTGGCGAGTCCGGCGCGTTTGCGCGCGGCGGCGCGGGCAAGGTCCGACAGCTCGCTGAGCTTGCGCAGCGCCGCCTCGCGGCGCGGCGGCCTGCGGGCCATGACCTCGGTCTGGCGCAGGATCGCCGCGGCGACCTGCGCGAGCTCCGGCACCTTCTGGCGCTCGGCCGCTTCCTTGACGCGCTTGGCCGCTTCGGCCATGCGGCGCGCCACGTCGGCGATGCGGTCCTCGTCGGCCAGGCGCGCACCCTTTTCGGCGGGTGTCTCGCCGGCGGCGACGGGCGGCTGCACGAGGTAGAGCCCGCCCGCGGCGAGCAGCGCGACCGCGGCGACGGTGAGATCGCGGCGCAGCAGGCGCGGGCGGAACGCGCGGCGCAGGGCATCGCGGGTCACGGCGGACGCGGAGCGCGCGGCGTCCTCGACGACGAGGGGCGCCAGCGCGCCCTCGCCCCCCGAGGTCTCGACCCAGACCGACGTCGAGACGCGTTCAGCGAGACCCAGGGCGCGGTCGGCGCGCGCGGCGAGGGCGCGGCGGTCATAGCGGCGCACGAATACGCCGATCAGCGGCACGAGCAGCAGCGCGGCGAGCGCCACCAGCGCGATCAGCGAGACGTCCGGGCGCCAGAGCGGCGTGGCGCGCAGTGCAAGCAGCAGCGCCACGAGCACGCAGCCGGCCGCGGCGCCCCGCTGCAGGTCCTCGACGGCGCTCGCGACGGCGAGCCGCGCGCGCACGCGCGCCAGGAGTCCTTCCGTGTTCGGCATGCTGCTTCCCGTGACGTATCCCTGCACCGAGGTCCCCGGAGGCCGCCTCGTCGTCGCAAGGCTAACAGACGCGCCGAGAGAGGGGTTCACTCCCCGCGGCGCTCGAGAACGACGATGGCAGAGCGTAGCAGCAACCAGGCGCCCGCGGCGTAGAGGGTGAGCGATGCGATCGGCAGGACCATCCAGGGCTCCGTGCGGAAGGGCGGGCGGGCCACGAGCTGGTGGCCGGCGAGCGGGACGTAGTAGGACAGCGCCGGCGGCAGTGACAGCACGAGCGCACCGGCGAGATCGCTGTTCATGCGCAGGGCGGCCATGACGAACACGGACAGCAGCGCCAGACCCATGGCGCCGAACAGCGACCCGAAGCTCCAGAGGGCCGACTTGGTCGGTGAGCCGGCGGCGGCCGACGCGCGCAGTCCGAGCGCACCGGCGAACGTGAGCAGAATGCCCGTCGTGACGACCCAGGCGAACAGGCCCAGCGGCTCGAACCAGCCGAGGAGCATGGCGATCGTGCCGTGGAGCAGTCCGAGGGCGAGCAGCGGCGCGGAGGCCAGGATCGTTCCGAAGAGTGTGCTCACGGCGAGCCGGCGCGGGCGGAAGGGCGCCGCCATGAGAACGTCGAGGGAGCCACGGCGACGCTCCGAGGCGATCGACGCGGACGTCTCGGCGAGCACGACGAGCATGGCCAGCAGCGCCAAGCTCCCGAGCGCCGAGACGTGCACCCAGCCCTCGTCGAGGTCGCCCTCCGCCGCCGCGACCCAGAGCAGAAGGACGTCGCCGATGACCGCGAGCGCAGGCAGGACGAAGCCGCGCTTGCGTGGATGCCAGAGCAGCGATCCGCGCACGCGGCGGTCGAGCAGCGGGCGTCCGAGGAACAGCCCGCGGGCCCTGCGCACGCGGCCTGCCTTCTGCGAGACTCGGTTCTCGCGCCGCACGCGCAACGCGGCGACGAAGAGCAGGACGGCGGACAGCGCGCCCATGATCGCGGCGTGCATCCAGCACGACGGCGGCGCGGACTGCCCGTTGAATGCCGCGTTTCCGAGCTGCCCCCAGACGTAGAACGGCTGCGCCGGAAGCAGCGCCGCCACCCTGGTCGTACTGATGCCGACGAGCCCGGTCTCGTGCAGCACGGCCAGCAGCGCCCAGGGGGCCACCGGCGCAAGCAGCACGAACAGCAGCGCCCCGAGGATGGCCGCCGCCGGCGAGCGCAGGAACGCCGAGAAGACGAGACCCGTGGCGACGCCGAAGGCGGCTGTCGTCGCCGCGAAGACGACGAGCGCCAGGAACGTGCCCGGCGGCACGCCGCCGAACAGGAAGCACGTGGCGGCAATGGGCAGCATGGCGAACACCAGCACGCCGATCGACAGGAAGCGCGCGGCGAACTTCGCGGCGACGAACGACCCGGCGCTGACCGGCGCGGCGAGGACCAGTTCGAGCGTCGCGCCTTCGCGCTCCGTCGAGATCGCCGGCGCGGCGGTGGCGGGAGCGATCAGCATGACCAGCAGCGGGACGACGATGACGGCCGCCCCGAACAGCAGCCGTCCGACCTGATCCGGTGGCCGGCGGGTGTTGGCAGCGGCCATGAGCGCCACGACCAACGCCGCGATGAGCGCCACCAGGAGCCGCAACGCGAGGAACCGCCGGGACGAGGTGGTCGCGAGGAAGTCGCGCTCGAGGACGGCGTAGGCGCCGCCCCACTGCCGCGTCAGGCGCGCCGCGAAGCGCCGCGGGGACCAGCGTGCGGCCGCG
>JAJRVY010000102.1 GCA_024277065.1 Planctomycetota bacterium | reverse complement strand
GCGTTCGCCGTTCTCGTACACAGCCGTGATGTGCGGGCGGCCGCCGGGGTGGTAGGAGACGTACTTGCCGTTCAGGCGGCCGTGGCGGTAGATCGCCTTGAGTCTGATCGTGCCGTCGTCGTGGAACTCGGCGTAGTTGCCGTGGCGGCGGCCCTCGTCGTCGGTCGAGTACTTGGCCGTGACGCGCCCCGTCTCGTCGTGTTCGACGACCTGCTCGGCGCGCGCGGGCGGCGGCGCCGCCGCGAATGTGGCCAAGAGACCGGCAAGGAGCAGCAGGGGGGGCAGGACGGAGCGCATGGGGCGGAAGATCGTCGCGGGGACGGAGGCGTGGGCAACGTAACCGAGGTCACGCTGCGGCGCACTCAAACCCCCATCGGCGCGCGCCCCTCGGTAGCATTCGCGCGCGGCGCCGTCGCCCCGCGACAATGGACGAGAGCGCAGTCTCATTCCCCCGGCCGCCGGCGACGATCGCGCCTGCGGCCCGGGCCACGGCCGGAGTCCCGCACCGAGGAGGACGAGCATGCCCCACGACGACGAGCGACACATCGGTGGGCGGCGGCTGCATCCGGCCTCGCTGATGATGAGCTACGGCTACAAGCCCGAACTCTCCGAGGGCGCCATCAAGTCGCCCATCTTCCAGACGTCCACGTTCGTGTTCCGCACGGCCGAGGAGGGCAAGGCGTTCTTCGAGGTGGCCTACGGCCTGCGCGAGAAGGGGCCCACCGAGGAGATGGGGCTGATCTACAGCCGCCTGAACAACCCGGACCTCGAGATCCTCCAGGACCGCCTGACGCTCTGGGACGACGCCGAGGCGGCGGCGGTGTTCGAGAGCGGCATGGCCGCCATCGCCACGACGCTGCTGACGTTCGTGCGGCCCGGGACGGTGGTGCTGCACAGCGGGCCGCTCTACGGCGGCACCGATCACCTGCTCGAGGCGGTGCTCCCGGAGTTCGGCGTGCAGCACCTGGGATGCGCCGCCGGCTCCCCGCGCGCCGACATGGACGCTGCGCTGGAGAAGGCGCTGGCGACGGGCCGCGTGGCGGCGATCTTCATCGAGACCCCGGCCAACCCCACGAACTCGCTGGTGGACATCCGGGCCTGCTCGGACCTGGCCGATCGCGCCGCCGAGGTGCAGGGCGGCGAGCGCCCGCCCGTCATCGTGGACAACACGTTCCTCGGGCCTGTGTTCCAGCATCCCCTGCACCACGGCGCGGACCTCGTCATCTACTCGGCGACCAAGTTCCTCGGCGGGCACAGCGACGTGATCGCCGGCGCGTGTCTCGGCTCGCGCAAGCTGATGGACCAGGTGACGGCGCTGCGGACGTTCCTCGGCACCATGTCGGGGCCCTGGACCGGGTGGCTCCTGATGCGCAGCCTCGAGACCCTGCAACTGCGCATGACCAAGCAGATGCAGAGCGCCAAGCATGTCGCGGACTTCCTGAACGCGCATCCCGCGGTGCGCGAGGTCCACTACCTCGGCAACCTCACGCACGGCAGCGACGCCTGGCGGGTCTATGCGCGCCAGTGTCTCGCGCCCGGATCGATCATCTCGTTCGACGTGGACGGCGGAGAGCCCGAGGCGTTCCGCTTCCTGAACGCGCTGCGGCTCGTGAAGCTGGCCGTGAGCCTCGGCGGCACCGAATCGCTCGCCGAGCACCCGGCGACGATGACGCACTCCGACATCCCGCCGGAGCGCCAGGCCGAGCTCGGCATCCTGCCCTCGATGGTGCGGCTGTCGGTGGGCGTCGAGGACCCCGGCGACCTCGTCGCGGACCTCGGTCAGGCGCTCGCGAAGGCCGTCCCCAGGTAGTGGGGAGCGCGCGGCGCGCCGCGCGCAGTCCGCCGCGCGGCGCTCGCGGGCGTGCGCGGCAAAAAAGAAAACGGGCTCCTCGACGTAACCTTCGGGCTTCTCGTGCGACCTGGATTCCAGAGGACCGTCTCCGGAGATCCGAATGCACGACACCCGACGCGACGCTGCCACCGATACCGATCGCGCCACCGATGGCGCCACCGCTACCAAGGGTGGCCGTCCCACCGCCGAGGCGCCGCGCCCGCCGCGCGCTGAGCGTACGCCGCGGACTGCGCGCACACCGCAGTGCCCGCCGTTCGCGGGCTTCTCCGCCGCACTGTTCACGTTCTTGCGGGAACTCGAAGAGCACAACGAGCGCGCGTTCATGGACGCCAACCGCGAGCGCTTCGAAGAGCAGGTGCGCGCGCCGTCGCTGGCGTTCGTGCGTGCGGTGGCGCCGCGCATCGCGAGCGTCTGTCCGCGGCTGGTCGCCTCGGACGCCCGCGCCGGCGGGGCCATGCTGCGCATCAACCGCGACACGCGATTCAGCGCCAGCAAGCGGCCCTACCACACGTCCGTGATCCTGCGTTTCCCGCACGCCGACAGCGAACCGCGCTGGGCTCCGGGCTGCACGCTGCGGCTGACGTCGCGTGCCGTGACGTTGTCGGCAGGGCTGCGCGTGCCCGGAGCGCACACGCTGCGCGTCATCCGCACCGCGATCGACGCCGATCAGGAGGCGTGGGCGGCGGTGCGGCGGGCGCGCGGCTTCCGATCCGCGTTCGGGGACCTCACACCGCCGGAACTGGTGCGCGTGCCTGCCGGCTGGTCGGCGGAGCATGCGTTCGCAGCCGATCTGCGCCGCAAGCACTTCATCGCCGCCCATGAGCTGACGCCCGAGGACGCGGCGGCCGGAACGTTCCCGGGCACGGCGCTGCGCATCTGGCGCGCGGCGACTCCGCTGCTGCACTTCCTGTGCGCGGCCACGAGTCTCGCGTGGGAGCCGCGGACGAGCGCCCGGGGGACGCCGTGAGCGCCCACACCGCAGAAGCGTCGCCGCACGCGCCGCGCCTCGCGCGGACCGGCATGCAGCGAATCGGCGTCGCCCTGTGTAGTTTGCGGGCCGCGGATGGAAGATCAGACGGCGACCGAAGGGGGCGGCGACGCCCGGGCGCGCTCAGGGGACGGCGGCGATGTGCCTGCCGACAGGGGCGGGGCCGGGCTCGGGACGTTCCTGGGCGTCTACCTGCCGACGATCCTGACCATCCTCGGCGTGATGATGTACCTGCGCCTCGGCGCCGTCGTCGGCCACGCCGGGCTCGGCAAGACCATCGGCATCATCCTGCTGGCGAACGCCATCACGCTCATCACGGCGTTCAGCTTCTCCGCCGTGGCCACCAACATCCGGGTCGGCGTCGGCGGCGCCTACTACATCATCTCGCGCAGCCTCGGGCTCGAGACCGGCGGTGCCATCGGGCTGCCGCTCTTCCTGTCGCAGGCGTTCAGCGTCACGCTGTACGCGTACGGCCTGGCCGAGGCGGCGACGCTGCTCTGGCCGGGGCTGCCGGTCGAACCGGCGGCGTTCGTGATCGTGCTGGCCGTCGCCGCGCTCGCGTACGCCGGGCCGCACCTGGCGCTGCGCGCGCAGGTCCCGCTGCTCGTCTTCATCGGCGTGTCGCTCGTGGCGCTGCTCGTGGGCGTCGTCACCACCGATCGTGTGACCGCGGCCGCCGGCGGCGAGCCCATCCTGGACGCGAGCCTCGGCTTCTGGGGCACGTTCGCCGTGTTCTTCCCCGCCGTGACAGGCGTGATGGCCGGTCTCGGGCTCTCAGGGGACCTCAAGGACCCCGGCCGCGCGATTCCCGTCGGCGCGATCACGGCCACGCTCACGGGGCTCGTGATCTACATGATCGTGCCGCTGCTGCTCGTCGGCGGTGCCGACGCCGAGGCGCTGCGCAACGACTCGCTGATCTGGACGAAGGTCGCGCCGCTCTGCGCCTGGCTCGTGTTCCCGGGACTCATCGGCGCCATCTTCTCGTCGGCCGTGGGGTCCATCCTGGGGGCTCCGCGAACGCTGCAGGCGCTCGCCATCGACCGCATCGCGCCGGCGTTCCTGGCGCGCGCGGAGAACGAGGCCCGCGGGCCGGTGTTCGGCCTGCTCGTGAGCACCGCGATCGCCCTCGGTGCCGTGTTCCTCGGCGACCTGAACCACGTGGCGCTGCTCGTGACGATGTTCTTCCTGACCGTGTACGGCAGCGTGAACATCGTCGCGGCGCTCGAGACGGTGGCCGGAGATCCGTCCTGGCGCCCCAAGCTCCGGATTCCGTGGCCGGTCAGTCTCCTCGGCGGTCTGGCCTGCGTCGGCGTGATGTTCCTGATCCACCCGGTGGCGGCGGTGGCCGCGATCGTCGCCGAGGTTCTGCTCTTCGTCGTGCTCGCGCGGCGCGAGCGGCGCGGCGACTGGGGAGACGCCCGCCGCGGCGCCTACGAGGCGCTGATTCGCTGGTCGCTCATCAAGCTGCGGCGCCATCCCATGCAGGCCCGGTCCTGGCGACCGCACGTACTGGTCTTCGCCGGCAACGTCGAGGACCGCGTGACCGAGGTGCGCTTCGGCAACTGGTTCGCGCGGCAGCGCGGCGTCGTGACGGTCTGCGAACTCGTGATCGGCGACCTGACCGACGACACCATCGACCTGCGCGGGCGCAAGCGACGCGCCGAGGACGTGCTGCGTCGCGCCGGGCTCGTCGCCTTCCCCGAGGTGGCCGTCGTGCGCAACGTGATCCACGGACTGGCGGACGTCGCCCAGGCCAACGGCATCGCCGGGATGGAGAGCAACGTCATCGTCATCGGCTGGCCCGAGCACATGGACCGGCTGGCGGAGATCCTCGTCGTGACGCGCCGGCTCGAGCGCGTGCACAAGTCGATCGTGATCGCGCGCGTGAGCGGCAGCGGCATCCCCGCGCGGTCCCGTCGCACCGAGATCCACGTGTGGTGGGGCGGCCTGCAACGCAACGGCGACCTCATGCTGCTCCTCGCGCACATGCTGCAGAGCAGCCCCGAGTGGCGGCATGCCACCATCAAGGTGCTCTCGGTGGTCCGTGACGAGACCGAGCGGGCCGAGGCCGAGGCGTCGCTCGCACACCTGATCGACGAGATCCGCATCGACGCCGAGACGCGCCTGCTGCTGCGCGCCCGCGAGACACCGATCGCCGACATCATCCGCTACGAGAGTCGCGACGCGGCGGCGGTGTTCCTCGGACTCCAGGTGCCCGAGTCCGGCGTGGAACTGGCGTACGCCGAGCGTCTGGACCGCCTGGCGGAGGGCCTGCCCACGGTGTTCTTCGTCAAGAACAGCAGCCTGTTCGTCGGCGAGCTGGTCTGATCCCGTACGCCACGCCCCGGCGTCGCCGCTCGTCGCCACGTGCCGGCACCGGGCACGCGGCATCGATCGATAACATTGACCTAACGCGACAGGCGTGGTACGTTGAGTGGATTGGACCTGGAGCCCCGGCGAGGGCGAGCGAGGAGTGTGTGATGAACGTGAGCGAGTTGCTGCTGCGGCAGGCCGAGGATGTCTACCGGGCCACCGACGGGTTGGCGGCGCTGGTCGAGGACGAGCACCTGGACTGGAAGCCCGAGACGGGCTCGAACTGGATGACCACGGGGCAACTCCTCAGCCATCTGCAGATGGCCTGCGGCCTGATCGCGAAGTGCTTCGTGGCCGGCGACTGGTCAGGGCTCGGTGAGTGCGGCGAGATGGACGAGTCCCAGCGCGATCCCGAGACCGGCCTCCACCCGGCCACCGCGCTGCCTACCATCACGAGCGTGGCGGCCTTCCGCGAGGCGCTGGCGAGTGACCGCGCCGCGTTCGTGGCCGCCGTCGAGGCGGCCGGCGAGGAGCGCATCACGACCGAGGAGGGTTCGGCTCCGTGGAATCCGGAGCCGCGGCCCCTCGGCTACAACCTGCAGGAGTGCCTGCTGCACGTCGGCATCCATCGCGCGCAGCTCTTATACTACCTCAAACTGCAGGGCAAATCCGTGCACACCGGCTCCATGTGGGGCATGTGACCGTGCCAGCCGTGACCGCCAGACCGGGCGTCCCCAGACCGGGCGTCCCAGTCGGCCGTGGCGGCCTTGCGTCATCGCGCGCTCCGCCGTGTGGGGCGCAGGGGCGGCGGAGCGGCTCGTCACGCGGGGTCGAAGATGGCGACCTGCTCCAGCGGCTTGCGCTCCAGCGCGTGCGCCGGCACGCGGCAGTCCGCGGCCGGGTAGCCGACCGGGATCAGCGCGAACGGGCGCTCGTGCCGCGGGCGCCCGAGAACATCACTGAGAAAGCGCATCGGGCTGGGCGTGTGCGTGAGCGTGGCGAGTCCCGCCATCTGCGCCGCGGCCAGGAACATCCCGACGGCGATGCCCACCGACTCGTCGGCGTAATAGACGCGGCCGCCGTCGTCGTCCTGCGTCAGCTTGAACACGACGACCAGCCACGGGGCGGCGTCGAGGAATCGCTTGTGGTCGTCCGTGCCGAGTGGCGCGAGATCGGCCAACCACCCCTCGCTCGCCCGTGACGCGTAGAACGCGCGCTCCTCTTCCTCGGCGGCGAGTCGGATGGCGTGCTTGAGGCCCGCGTCCGCGACGCACACGAAGCGCCACGGCTGCTTGTTGGCGCCGCTCGGCGCCGTCGTCGCGCAGCGCACCAGCCACTTGATGGCCTCGCGCGGTACCGGGCGGTCGGAGAAGTCGCGAATGCTGCGTCGGCGGCGCAGCACGTCGTGGAAGCCGCGCAGCGCGTCGGTGGGCGGAATGCCGGGATCGAAGCGATCGGGCAGCGGGACGAAGAGTGGCGAGGGCATCGAGAGACCGTACCGTGACGGCTTCGTCCGGCGCACGCGGCGTTCGCGGGTGCCGGAGGGAGGAGACCATGCACCGTCCGCTGCTCCCTGCCGCCGCGGCTCTCGTCGCCGCGTCCATCGTCGCCTCCGCTACCGGCTGCGCGGGCGGTCCGTCCCACGATCTCACGCCGCGGCCGCGCGCGCCGGCGCGCGGCGCCGACGTGGGCGTGCCCTCCACGGCGACACCGTCTCCGTCTCTGTCGCCGACAGCGGCAGCGGCAGCGGCGCGCGCCGACTCGCTGGAGCCGCTCGGCGACGGCGCTGCGTTGCTCGTGCCGGCAGCGCGCATCGGCGACGACCGCATCGAAGAGGGCAGCGGGCTGGCGTATGCCGGCGGCTACTGGTGGACGCACAACGACAGCGGCGACGGCCCCTTCCTCTTCCGCTCGAAGTCACCGTGGTTCGACACGGCCGAGCGCATCGAGGTCCCGGGCGCCACGGCGGTGGACTGGGAGGAACTCGCCGTCCTCGACGGCGATCTCTTGATCTGCGACATCGGCGACAACGATCGCGTGCGCGATGACGTGACCATCTACCGCGCGAGGCCGACGGATTCGGGCCTCGAGCGCGTTGCGACGTATCCGGTCACGTACCCCGACGGCAAGCACGACGCCGAGGGGGTCTTCGTCTGGGCTGGACGTGTTCACATCGTGATCAAGAACCGCGGCGAGGACGCGACGTACGTCTACCGCTTCGACGACCTGCGGGACGGCGCCACGAACACGCCCACGCGCATCGGTTCCGTCAACATCCCGGAGGGCGAGCAGGTCACCGCCGCCGACTCGAACGCCGACGGCGTGGTCGCCCTGCTCACCTACTCCCAGCTCCTGATCTGGCCCGCGGATGACGTCAGCGGCGATCCGCGCCAGGCGTTCACGCTGCACGCGCGGCAGTGCGAGGCGCTCGCGTGGACGGAGACGGGCATCATCTTCACGAACGAGCAGCGCGACGCATACTTCGTGGACCGCCCGCTCGCGTGCTCGCTCGATCCGTGGCTGGCCGTCGCCGACCGCGTGCAACTCGAGCGCGTGCCGAGCGGCGCCGACGGCCGGCCAGCGCTCGACCTCCTGGCGGACCTTCCCGTCCGCAACCGGCGTGACGGCGAGTACGTGCGCATGGGCCTGGCCCGCGGCCGCCTCGTGATCGCGGCGACGCTCGAGATCGACGGAGAGCTGGTGCCGAGCACGGACCGTCTCGGGACGTCGCTGCTGCTCACGTTCGGGAGCGAGCCGCGCCTGCGCGTGACGCCGGGCGAGGCTCAGATCGCGATCGTGCTCGCGCCGCTGCAGAAGGTCGGCGCCGTGGCGATCGACCTGGGCGGCGGTCAGTCGCTCGTGGACGCCGAGGCGATCTCGGTCGAGGCCGCCGGCGAGAACGGGACCGTCTCGATGGTGATCGAGATCCCGGTGGCGACGCTCTTCCCGGAGGGCCTCCCGCGCCGCTTCCGCATGGCGCTCGCGGGCAACGGCTTCAGGGGCGGCGACGACGAGCCGCTGCTGGGCGCGCTCGACATGTACTCCCTCATGCGCCCGTTCGCCTGGGCCGTCATCCACGTCGAGTAGCGCGCCGGCGCGCGGCGCAGCTCGCGGGCCGTCCGCGCTACGACTTGCCGCTGCGGATGATCGACCAGACGAGGATCATCCCGAGCGCGAAGGACGACACGAAGCCGAACAGGGCGAACACCGGGAAGCCCAGCAGCTTGGGCCCCTGATCCACCGTCATCGTGATGGCGCTGCCCACGATCAGCGCCGCCGTCACGACGCCCCCGGTCACGCGGTTCGCGCTGCGGTAGAGGTGTTGCCCGAACTCCTCGAGGCGCTTGAGGTCGAGCTCGATGCGCAGGCCGCCGCGGCGCGCGCGCGCGATGATCGAGCGCAGGTCCTTGGGCAGCCCGAGGAGCAGTTTCTTGACGTCCCGCATACCGCGCGCGGCGACCGCCACCGGGTTGTGCTGCTGCGTGATCATGCGCCGCGCCGCGGGTTCCACGTGGGCAGCCATGTCGAAGTCCGGGTCGAGCGAGCGCCCCAGTCCCTCCAGAGTGATGAACACCTTGACGAGCATCGCCACGTCGCTCGGGAGCGCGAGTTCGTTCTCGCGCACGATCTCCGCGACGTCGCCCAGCATGCGCGTGACGTCCAGCGACCGCAGCGGCACGCCGTGGTAGCGGTCGAGGAACGCGCGCGCATCCTGCGTCAGGAACTCCACGTCCGTGCTGCCGCCGTCGGACCACGAGAGGAGTACATCGACGATGGCGTCCTCGTCGTGGTCCGCGACCGCCGCGAGCAGCTCGACGAACTCCCGGCGTCGCTCCTCGGAGAGCCGCCCGACCATCCCGAAGTCGAGCAGGCCGATGCGTGAGTCCGGCAGGAAGAGCACGTTCCCCGGATGCGGATCGGCGTGGTAGAGCCCGTGCACGAACACCATGTCGAGGATGGCGTCCGCGCCCGCGCCGATGAGTGCACGCGTGTCCAGGCCCTCCGGCCGTGTGCCGCGCAGCCACTCCGCAGCCGACGTTCCCTCCACGTACGTGAGCACCAGCATGCGCGGGTCCGCGAAGGGATCCACCACCTCCGGGATCACGATCTCCGGCCGCTCCTCCAGGTTCTCTGCGATCTGCCGCAGGTTGCGGGCTTCGAGGGAGAGGTCGAGCTCGGCCCGCATGGAGCGCGCGAACTGCTTCGCGATGCGTCGCGGGTGGAAGCGCCGCAGCTCGGTGACCTCCTGCTCCAGCACCTCGGCGAAGCGCTCCAGCAGCCTCAGGTCCGCGGCCACTTCGGTGGAGATCCCGGGGCGCCGGACCTTCAGCACGACGTCCCCGCGCCCCGCGAGCCGCGCGCGGTGCACCTGCGCGATCGAACCGGCTGCGAGCGGCGTTGTGTCGAACTCCTCGAACACCTCCTCGGGCGGGCGCCCGAGGACGGCCTCGATCTGCGGGCGCAGCTTCTCGAACGGCACCGACAGCACGTCCTCGTGGAGTTTCGAGAACTCCGCCAGCCAGTCGGGCGGCAAGAGATCGGGCCGGCTGGCGATAACCTGGCCGAGCTTGACGAATGTCGGCCCGAGCTCCTCGAGCACCCTGCGCAGGCGCTCGGGAGGAGGCAGGTGCGGCAGGCTCTTCATGCGGTCGATGCGCAGGGCGCGCCCCGTCGCCTCGAGCACGGCGACGACGCCCGTGCGGTGCACGAGATCACCGAACCCGTGTCGCACGAGGACGCCCGCGATCTAGTTCAGCCGGCCGAGGTCGCGGGCGGCGATGAGTGCCTTGAGCAGCATGGCGTCAGGCTACCAGCGACGCGGCGCGGCGTGCTCCCCTGCGCGGGCCCCACGTCGGGCACCGCACGGGCGGCGTCGCGCGCTCAGGGTGCCCGAACGAGACTCGTCAGAACCTCCTCCTGGACGCTCTCCCAGATCGCTCGCTTACGGTCGAGGAAGTACTCGGAGAGCTGCACGTCCGCCGTCCGTGGGCGCGGCAGATCGTTGTCCAGCACCTGCTTGACGCGGCCCGGCCGCGCGGACATGACGACGATGCGGTCGGCCAGCAGCAGCGCCTCGTCGATCGAGTGCGTGATGAAGACGCAGGTGCGCTTCTCATGCTGCACGATGCGCGACAACTCCTGCTGCAGGACCTGGCGTGTCATGGCGTCGAGGGCCGCGAACGGTTCGTCGCAGAGCAGCACCTCGGGCTCGTTCGCCAGCGTCCGCGCGAGCGCCACACGCTGCTTCATGCCGCCCGAGAGCTGGGCCGGGTAGTGGTCCGCGAAGTCCTCGATGCCGATCAGCCGCAGCAGGTCGGCGACGCGCTGCGGATCGGCGCGTCCGCGCATGCGCGGGCCGAAGCCGATGTTCTGCGCGACGGTCAGCCACTCGAACAGCGCGTAGTTCTGGAAGACCATCCCGCAGCGCGGCTCGATGTCGGCGATGCGCGCGCCGTGCAGCAGTACCTCGCCCCGCGTCGGGGCCTCGAAGCCCGCGAAGAGGTTGAGCAGCGTGGACTTGCCGCAGCCCGACGCGCCGACCACGACGACGAACTCCCCCTGCGCCACGGCGAGGGACAGCCCGTCCAGCGCGACGACGTCGCCGAAGCGCATCGTGACGTCGCGGGCCTCGAGCACCGTGGTCACGAGCCGCGCTCCCGCAGGAAGAGGTACGGCAGCAGATGGCGCTCGATGCGCGTCGTCGCCAGGTCGAGCAGCAGCACGATGCCACTGATGCACGCCATGCCCACGAGCACCGCCGACGTGTCGGCCGTCTCCTTCGACAGCCAGATGAGCGCGCCGAGGCCCTCCTGCGTGCCGACGATCTCGGCCGAGATGACGCACGTCCAGCCGATGGCCACGACCACCTTGAGACCGCTGACGATGTTCGGCAGGGCCGCCGGCAGCAGCACGCGCCACAGCAGTTGGCGGTCGCTCGCGCCCAGGTTGCGGGCCGCCTTGATGAGGTCGGGAGGCACTTTGATCGTGGCCTCGATGGTGTAGATCAGCGCTGCGGCGAACATGCCCATGAAGACGATCGCGAGCTTCTGCAACTCACCCGCGCCGAGCCAGATCATGGCCAGTGGCACCCACGAGATCGAGGGCAGCGGACGCAGGAAGCTGATGATCGGGGACACGAGCGCGCGCAGCGTCGGGAACAGCCCCATGGCGATGCCGAGCGGCACGGCGACGGACGCGCTGACCAGGAAGCCGAGCAGGATGCGCAGCGTCGAACGCAGCATGTGCGTCAGCAGCGTCGGGCGGCCGGGGCGCTCCACGGTGAGCAGGGTCCACGCATCGCGCAGTGTATTCCCCGGCGTGTCGAGCGCCGGGGGGTTGACCAGCGCGCGGTGGCGCGACTCCGTGCGCTCGACGGTGTCGAACACGGGCATCTGCAACGTCTCGCCGGTGACGGGGTGCGTGCGGGTGACGATCTCGCCGGTGGCGACGCGCTCGTGCCGCGTGACGGTCTCCGTGAAGAACGGGAACGTCAGCGCCCACCACAGCACGATCACACCGAGGACACCGGCGACGCCGAGCAGCAGCCGGCGGCGGGGCGGCAGAGTGCGGGGAAACGCCTGCATCCCTGGACGGTATCAGTCGGCCAGGAGATCCGGCCGGGTCCACTTCCGGAAGTCGGGGACCTTCTTCGCGAGGCCCATGCGGACCAGGATCTCGGATGCCACCTGCGCCTGCCCGAACAACATCGCGTCGCTCATCACGACGGCCTGATCCTCGAGCGTGAGCCACTTGAAGTTCGCGAGCACCGGACGGACCTTGGCTTCGTCCTCGTTCACGTGCTGCGCGATCAGGGCGATCAGCGCGTCGGGGTTCTCGCGGCACCAGAGCACGGCCTCGAAGTAGGCGCGGAAGAGGCGCTTCGCGCGCGCGGGATCGGCGTCCACCCACTCCTTCGACGCGCAGATCATGTCCGGGCCGGTCATGGTCTTGAAGCGCTCGTAGATCGACGTGTCCATGTCGGTGCCGAGCACGACGGCGCCCGGGATCTCGCGCAGCTTGGTGTAGTACGGCTCCCAGATGATGCCCGCCTGCGCCTCGCCGCTGCGGACGAGATCGACGATGGCCGAGTCGTTCCCGCGCAGCACCTCGACGTCGGTGGCGAGGTCGAGGCCCGCGCCCTTCAGCAACTCGTACACCGTGATGTGCACCGACGTGTTGACGTTGACGGCGATCGTCTTGCCGCGCAGGTCCTCGATACGCTCGATGCCGATGGCCACCAGACCCTCGGCCCCGGGCGCGATGTCCTGGTTGCCGATCCAGTAGAAGTCCGTGCGATCCTCGGCCATCGCCTCGAGCATGGCGACCTCGCCGAGGCTCGCGAACTGCGCGTTGCCGTTCTCGAGCGCGGTGACGCGATTGGGGCTCGATCCGAACGGGCTCGCCTCGACGTCGAAACCCGCCGCGGCGAACATGCCCTTCTCGATCCCCACCCATGCCGGTGCGTGCCCGTACCAGTTGGAGCCGGCGTAGACGACGCGCTCCAGAGCCGCGGGGGGCGCGCCCGGTGGCGTGCTCCCCACCGCGCGGTCTCCCGGCTGCGCGGCGTCGTCACCGCAGGCTGCGGCCACGACGCAACACAGCGCGCCGAGCAACGTCGATCGAATGCCCATACGTCCCTCCCGGCAGGCCATCCTGCACGGATCGCCCCCGGGCCGGCTACGGAATGCTGATGATCCCGCCGTGCACGAGGCGCTGCGGTTCGCCCCTCTCGTCGTGATCGACGCCGAAGTGGATCTGGGCGTTACCCGCGACGACCGTGTCGCCGCCGAACGGGTCGTTGATGACGTCCGTGAAGGACCACCATCCCGTGGCGTCCACGTCCATGCCGCCGGAGCGCAGGAAGTCGCCGAGGGCGCGCACGTCGAAGCCGCGCGCCAGCCGCACGTCGAACCGGTCGTCGATCTCCGGCGCTGCGCTGCCGAACGCGGTCACGATGATGCGCCCGTCGTTCAGGCGCGTGGCCAGCGCGCCCCAGAGCCGGACGGGCTCTGGGATGAGCTTGGCCGCGCCGCCGACATCGGGCGCCGGACGCATCGTGAACGTCCAGTCCTCGAAGGTCACGCGCAGCCCGCGCCTCTGGCCGCCGGCCTTGGCGAGGGCCTTCTGGAACTTCGCGGCGCGCTTGCGCGTCTTCGCCCGGAATTTCGCCAGGTCCGCGCGGATGCTCTCCGCGAACACGTCCAGGGAGCCGCCGTCGCCCGCCGCCGCCCCGGGCAGGCTGGGGTCGCCGCCCACCGACATCGCCGTGACCGCCTCGCCCGCGAAGCCCTCTGCGGCGTCCGCCGCCGCCTCGTGGAGCGACGAGGCGAAGAACGCGAGTGCCGTGCCGAAGTCCTTGACGGCGCTCTCGCTCGACGTCGTGCCCGCCGCCACGCCCTTGGCCAGGTTGGCGGCGACGCGCGCGAACGTCGCCTCCGCGATCTTGGCGTCGCTCTTGAAGCCCTTGCGGAACGTCTTCGCCGCCCCGGCGAGCGCGTCCCCCCGCCGCCCGGCCTCGGCCGGCGGAGCGGCATTGAAGACGGTGGCCGTGGCAAGGGCGGCGGCAAGGACGAAGACGGTGCGCCGGGGCATGGACATCGAAGGCTCCTTCGTACGGTCGGTGGAACTCCCGAGTCTACCCCGGGGTGACCGCGCGGGCGTTGCTACCAGCCGAGCAGCCAGGCGAAGATCAACGGCGCGACGATCGTGGCGTCCGACTCGATGATGAACTTGGGCGTCTCCGCGCGCAGCTTGCCCCACGTGATCTTCTCGTTGGGCACGGCTCCGGAGTAGCCGCCGTAGCTCGTCGTCGAGTCGGAGATCTGGCAGAAGTAGCCCCACTCGGGCGTGTCCGTGCGGCCGAGATCCTGGTGCAGCATCGGCACCACGCAGATGGGGAAGTCGCCCGCGATGCCGCCGCCGATCTGGAAGAAGCCGATCGAGTGCGCGGCGCTCTCCGCGGCGTACCAGCGCGCGAGTCCCTGCATGTACTCGATGCCCGTGCGGACCGTGTGCACGTTCGCGATGTCGCCTGCGATCACGTGACCGGCGAACATGTTGCCGAGCGTGGAGTCCTCCCAGCCCGGCACGATCAGCGGCAGGTCCTTCTCGCAGGCGGCCACCATCCACGAGTCCTGCGGGTCGATCTGGTACGACTCCCGCAGCCTGCCCGAGCGCAGGATGCGGAACATGAACTCATGCGGGAAGCGGCGCTCACCGGCGGCATCGGCGGCCTGCCACTCGGCGAGCACCGCCGCCTCGATGCGCCGCATGGCCTCCTCCTCCGGGATACACGTGTCCGTGACGCGGTTGAGGTGGCGCGCCAGGAGATCCTCTTCCTGCTGCGGCGTCAGATCGCGGTAGTCCGGCAGCCGCACGTAGTGGTCGTGCGCCACGAGGTTGAAGATGTCCTCCTCGAGGTTCGCGCCGGTGCAGCAGATCGCATGCACCTTGTCCTGCCGGATCATCTCCGCCAGCGACAACCCGAGTTCGGCCGTGCTCATGGCACCGGCCAGCGTCACGAGCATCTTGCCGCCCTGCTCGAGGTGCTGCTCCCACGCTCTCGCCGCGTCGATCAGAGCCGCGGCGTTGAAGTGGCGGTAGTGGTGCTCGACGAACCGAGAGACGGGGCCGCGTTCCATGGCTGGTCCTCCTGCCCGGACGCCCCTCCGGCGTCGCATACGCTCTTCACCGTCGGCGAGAGACGCCGCTCACGCGCGCCGTGCGCCCTGCCGCCGCCGCTACGGAACCGAGACGACCTCGATCACGAAGTCCCCGCCGTTGACGATCAGGTTCGAGGGCCCGGTGCCCGCGGTCCGGAGCAACTCGCCGCTGAACGATCCGGCGATGCGCTTGCCGTCGTACGCCGTGATCTTGACCAGCAGCGACAGTCCCGACCGGTTGGACCACAGGGTGCTGCGTTCGGTCTCGGTGATCTCTCCGGTCTCCTTGTTCTTGACCCTCGACGCTCGCAGGTCGCGGTAGGTCATGTCCCGGACCTCGTCGTCGAGGAACGTGGACGGGATGGGCAGTGTCGCCAGATCGTCGGGGACCGGGATCGTGATCGAGAACTGCTGGACGCGCCACGAGTTTCCAACGCCCACCGACCCGGTGAGCACGTTGATCCCGATGTTCATCTGCCTCCGCGCCGTGACGTGCATCGCACTCACCTCGATCCCGCGGCCGACGCCCTCGTTTGCGCGCACGAACTCGCCGTCGATGGCCATGGTCAGCCGGTCCGGGCCGCTGAGTTTCGCGCCGTTCTTCGGGGGCTTGCGCTCGGTCACCGTGATCGACCCGGCGAGCGTGTCCGAGCCCACCTTCGTGCGCACGGTGATGTCCGCCACACCGACGCGCGTCTTCTTGTGGACGACGACGGTGATCAGCGTGTCACTGAACGCCTTGACCTTCGCCTTCCGGCCGCCCACGAAGACCTTCGGAGCGGCGCGCTTCTTGATGATCCCACCGAAGAGCCGACCCGTGATCGTGAGTTGGCCGCCGGCTGCCACGGACTCAACTCCGGCCGCATCGATGCGCGGGCCGGCGAGGGTCAGCTCACCCACGATCTTCTGGATGCTCCGTCCGTTTCCCGTCCCGCGCACCTCGATGCTGAAGCGCCCGCCGCCATTGGCGGACTTCACGAAGAAACTGACGCTGCCTCCCAAGGAGCGGGTGACCTTGGCCCTCGCCTTCGGGGTCTTCGCCTTCTTCTTGGCCGCAGCCCCCAGGAAACGAAGGATGACCTTGGGCTTGCGAGCGGGGTCGGCGCCGATGTCCACGCCGGTCTCGACCGTGAAGGTCGTTCCGATCGTGCCCTCTTCCGGTGTGACCTGCGCCGGCGCGAGAGCCGCGGTGAGACAGACGACGATGAAGGCCAGGAGGACGGTGAAGCGCGTTGCCATGGACTCGATACCTCCGTTGATCACTGCGCGCTCGCGGTGCCGGCCCACGCCGACGCATGAGTGGACGATGCGGATTCGAACGTCGCGTCCCGACGCCGAGCGGGCATGGGGAACCGCAGCGTCAAGCCCTTTTCCCGAGCCGAGACCGTACCAGATCTTGCCGCGCGTGCATCGGCGTGATGGGAAACGCCGCGGTCGGACGACGTTTCAGCGCTCCGTCAACTCGCGCCCCGTCATCCCGCGCCCCGTCATCCCCAGCAGCTTCGCACTTCTCGCGCGGGCCTCGTCCGCCGCTCGCTTGCCCATCAGCCGGTCGTGCTGGTTCTCGGGCAGGTCGAGGCGATAGGTCTCGATGGCGGCCTTGGGATTGCTCCAGTTCGACGCGAAGATGATCGTGCGGCCGCGCGGGTCGATCGACGCGTGCGTCTCCGCCCAGTAGTGCTTGGTCAGATCGGGGTCCCACACGGAGCGCGCGTGGGCGACCCGCCAGATGACCGGCTGCGCCGGATCGGCGTCCGGGTTCAGCTCGAGCAGGTAGATGGCGTGTGAGTTCCAGTGCGTCCGCTGTTTCTCGTACCCGTAGGTCGAGACCACCATCCACCCCGGCGTGGCGTACGCGTTGCCCGAGATGTGGAACCCCTGCCCGCTGAGCGTGCGCGACTCCGCCCACGTCGTCCCGTGGACGTAGGACAGAAGATGTGTCTCGCGCCCGGTCGCGAGGTCCTGCATGGACAGGAAGTCGGTCGTGTCGTTGCCGAAGAGCAGCACTTCGCTGCCTTGCGTGTCGATACCGAGATCCATGTGTCCGACGCGCGGTGCGGTATCCACGCTCCTCGGATGCCGCGCCAACGGCCGAACTGCGGCCGCGCGAGCCGTCCACGGACGGCGGCAGTCGTTTCGTGCTCACGACGCATCCTCCTCGGCATCCGGAACCGTCGCAGTCTATCCTGGGAGCGGCCAGGAGAACCGCCATGCCCCCTGCCTCATCATCGCACGCGCTGTGCATCGCACTCGTCCCGGCACTCGCCGTGGCGCTCCTCGCCGCGTGCGCGGGACGCACCGAGAGGGCCGCGTCTGCCGCCTCCGGCGACGCGCCCGCGCCGTCGGCCGAGGTGCCCGCTGGGGACGTGCCCGGTGCCCCCGCGCCGCGTCGCTGGTCGTTCTCAGAAGGCGTCGCTGCGGCGCTCCCCGCGGGGTTCACGCCGGCCGGCGGGCGATGGGGTTTGGCGGCGCGCGGCGGCCTGCTGCAGAGTGCGCAGAACGAGCGCCCCGTCTTCAACGTCGTCCTGATCGACGACACGAACTACGCCGACGTGGACATCGTCGTCCGTGTCGAGGCGGTGGACGGCGAGATCGACCGCGGCGGCGGCCCGCTGTGGCGGGCGCAGGACGCCGACAACTACTACGTCGCGCGTTGGAACCCTCTCGAGGACAACTACCGCGTCTACAAGGTCGTGGACGGTGTGCGCACGCAGCTCGGCGGAGCGGCGACGGAGCCCGGCGCGGCCGCGCGCACGCTCCACGTCCGCATGGTCGGCAGCGTCATCGAGTGCTCCCTCGACGACGAGCCGCTGCTGCGCGTCGAGGACACGACGTTCCCCGCCGCGGGCAAGGTCGGTCTCTGGGCCAAGGCCGATGCGCGTACGCTCTTCCGGGATCTCGAGGTCGGGAGCCCGTGAACGGGCCGGACGTCACGACGCTGCGGCCCGACCGGCGCCCGAGACCGCGGCGGCCGGCACGAGCGACGGCCGACGGGGTCGTGGAGCCGATCGGACGCGTGATCGCCGCGCTGCTGATCGGCGGACTCCTGCTCGGCAGCGTGGCCGTGTTCCTGCTGTTCGGCGGCTGACGCGCGTCCGCCGTCCGTAGTCCGTGGACCATGGTCCTGCGCGTTCGCTGTCAGCCGCGCAGGGCGTGCCACGCGATGGCGGGGAGGCGCAGGAGGGACGGCGCGGCCTGGTGGCGGACGAGGCGGCGGGCGACCTCGTGCGCGCGGCGGTGCGTCACGAACCACGGCGGCGTCGGCCGTACGCGGAACGGGCCGTGGACGACGCTGCGCTCGGTGTCCGCGAGCAGCCAGGCGCCGTGCACGGAGCCGATGCCGCTGCCGATGTCGGCGAGCGTGTGGCCGGGATACGCGCCCCACGTCGTGCCTCCGAGCGCGAACGCGATCGCCGGCCAGTGGTTGACGGCGACGGTGCCGTAGCGCAGATCCGCGACGGCGTCGCGGAGCGCCGCGCCGAGGGAGCGCACCGTCCGTGGATCGACGATGACGCAGGCGTTCAGCGTGCCGTACAGGCGGTCGTTCGCAAACCCGACCGCGTGCCGCAGGAACTCCGCGGCGTCCCGGCCCGGCAGCGAGGTCTCGGCGGCGACGCAGCAGAACGACTCCTCGCGGAACGCGAGGACGTCCGCATCTTCCGCGTCCTGATCGACGAGCAGCGCCGGCGGCAGGCAGCCCTTCGTGACGGGGCCCAGCACCTCGGCGCCGTCGTGACCATCGACGAAGCGCTGCCAGCGCTCGCGCGCGCCGGGATAGTAGGCACGCCGCGGCGGCAGCGCGCGCAGCACGTCGCGCAGGGCGTCCAGGAACGCCGTCCGCTGCGGCCAGTCGCAGTGGGTCACGAGTACCTTCGCGGCGTTGCAGTTGAAGCCGCCGTTCTGCGTCAACTGCGTGGCCACGTTCGCGGCGTGGAAGCGCAGGTCGGCGGCGCTCCAGCGTCCTGGGACGACGATGACGGGGCTGACGTTGCCGAGCTCGCTGGTCACGAGCTTGCGCAGCCGCGGCTCGCCGCGGGCGCGGCGAGCGGCGCCTTCGTCGCCGCCGCCCCACACGATCGCATCGTGCGTCGCCGCGCTGCCGGTGACGTGGATCTCGTCCACGTCGGGGTGCTCGCAGAGGTACGCGCCGACGTCGGCGCCGCCCGTCGTGATGCGCACGAACCCCGCGTCGATGAGCGTCGCGAACGTTGCGTCCAGGAACGGCTGCAGGTAGTCGTTCACGGGGTTCAGCTTGAGCAGCACCGTGCGCCCCCTGGCGAACAGCTCGTGCACGACGTCGAGGGGGGCGATGGCGGCGACGTTGCCGGCGCCGAGTACCAGCGCGACACCGCTCTCCTCGGGCGGCCGGGCCAGTGCGCCTCCGGCGCCGTCGGCGACGTTCGCCGCGGCCACCCCCGGTCGCATCCAGACCTCGGCGCGGAAGCCGGCGAACAGCAGCCGGTCGTGGCGTTCCTCGGGCAGGACGACGACGGCCGTGCGCCCGCCCGGGCGGGCGCGCAGTCGCGACGCCGGGACGTGGACGGTCCCCCTGTCACGGATCTCCTCGGCCGTGCGGATCAGGCGCCGCAGCGTGCGGACCTGGGGCAGGACGCCCGCGAACCACTCCTCGCCCTCGGCGGGAGTACCGACCGCCAGCCCCTTCGCTTCGCACGCTGCGCGCACCTGACGCGCGGACACGCGCAGCGTTCCTGCGAGCAGTGCGTGCAGGTGCCGGATCTTCTCGCCGACGGGAGACGACGCCCACACCGCGGCGCGGTCGCGGAGCGTGCCGAGTGCGACGTCCAGTTCGGCTTCAGTCGGCGTCGCAGTCACTCTCGGTGTCGGCGCCACTCTCGGCGTCTGCGGCACTCTCGTCGGCCGCCGGCGCCGGCTCGTGGTGGCGGTGAACGCCCGTGATCATGGCGGTCAGCCCGTACCACGGCCTGTCGCCCATCGTGATCAGGTAGAGGTGGCCGGCGAGGAACAGCACGAACGCCCACGACACAAGGTAGTGGAGCGTCGAGACGAGCCACGTGCCGCGGACCCCGAACACCTCGTCGGGGATCGTCGCCGGGAACAGCAGCAGCACACCCGAGACGAGGAGCGCGGGGAGTGTCACCCACATGAGCGACGCGTACGCGGTCTGCTGCAACGGGTTGAAACGTCGCTCCGGCGACGGATGCGAGGGGTGCGGCGCGCCGCGGAACACGCCGACGAGGTACCACTTGGCCTGCGCGACGCCCCCGCGGACGTGGCCCTCGCGGAACGTCAGGTACTGCCGCGCGCCACCGCCGACGACGTGCACGACGAAGAAGATCACGGAGACGGCGACCAGGATTGCGCCGACGATGTTGTGCACGTGGAACGCGCTCTCGAAGCCGATCAGCGCTCCTTCGCGGCCGCCGAAATGCATGCGCATCCCCGTCGCCATCAGGGCCAGCATGAGCGCGGCGTTGATCCAGTGGCCGAGGCGCGTCGTGAGCGTGTAGAGCACCGTCTCGCGCACGACGTGCGGGGCGGACTCCGGGCGGCGCAGCACCGCTCGCCCGAACGCATGCGCGACGACGCCGGCGAGCGTCAGTAGCAGGAGCCCGATGAGAGCGCTGTCCACGGCGCGGTTGCGCGTCGCACCGCGCACGTACGCGAACTCGAAGAGCCCCGGGTTCGTGATCCACGACGAGCGGTCGTCGCGGCCGACGAACTTGTCGATCAGCCCCGACTGGTCCGTGTGGCACTGCTCGCACCTGCGCGTCGTGCGGTCCTTGCCCAGCACCTCGTGAATGCCCGCCTCGCTCACCGGTGAGTGGCAGACGATGCACCGCATGATCGCGTGCGAATCGGCGTAGGGCAGCCACTCGTGCGCGACGCCGACGCCGGTTGCGCCCTCGCGCCCACCGACCTCGACGACCGTGTCGCGGTGGCAGTCGATGCACGGTCCGTTCGCCAACTCCCGTCGCACCGCGGGCGGCGCATCGACCGGCGTGCGCAGCATGCGGTGCACGTCGTGGCAGCGCGAGCAGGTGAACGGGCGCTCGCCGCCGGCATGCACGCTGCGCGTGGTCTCCTGCGCGATCGCGGCGAAATCGTCCTCATGGCAGTCCATGCACTCCGGCGTTCGCTGCGTGACGAGATCGTGCGGGACGACGTCGAAGCCACCGTCTCGCGCCTCGTGGCACTGCGCGCACGGCAGTGCGGCGTGGACGCCGCCGGCGTACTGCTCGGCGCGAACGATCGGCATGAACGAGCCATCCGCGGCCGGCTTCTCGTGGCACTCGAAGCAGCTTTCATCGGCGCCGAACGCGGGGGACGCCAAGAGCGCGTAGCACGCCGCGAAGAGGAGTGCGCGGATCATGTGAGCACCTCGTTCCACATCTCACCGGCGAAGCCGACGGGCCATTCCGTGCCGACGAGGACGCGCGTGGCGTCGTCGAAGAGCTTGCCCGTGCTCGCCTTCACCGTCTCCCGGACGGTTGCACCCCGCGCGGCGATCACCGCGTCGGAGCGCTTGCAGCCGGTTCAGCCGCTGCGGCGGTAGTGCCAGTCGATCGTCGTTGCCATCGCCGCTGCCTCCCGTGTGGACGTGTCCGGAAGCAACTGCTCCATTCGCCAGCTGCGACCGTCCAGGGCTGTGTTGCGCCTCCTCCGCGACGCGGCTTCGCAATGAGTCGCCGTCGTCGGAGCGCCGATGCTACAGAAAACCGTCGCGAGGTGGTGCCGTCACTCCGAGGGCGCGCGGAACAGCACGACCGTGCCGCCGAGGTCGCGCAACCGCGCTGCGGCACCTGCGCTGACGCCGCCGTCGCGCAGGAGCGTCTCCGTCAGGGCCGCGACATGGCGTGCACAGGTCGTGGTGTACGCGGCATCGACCATGCCGACGCGGTCGAGAGCATCGGCATGGTGGTCCACGATCTCGCGTGGCAGGGCGGCGACCCACGCCGCGACGATGTCGCGGGCCGCGCCGCGCGCGGTCTCGTCGGCGTCGCCGAGGAGTCGCGCCTCGATGAGCTCGGCGAGGTGCGCTTCGTCGCGGTACGTCAGCGGTTGTGCGCGGCCCACCCAGACCAGACCCTCGGAGAAGAGATCGGCAGCGACGCGGCCGCGCACGGCGGGAGGGCAGAGGGCGTTCCTCTGCTCGTCCGAGAGCAGAGCCCGCGCCGCCGCGAAGTAGTCGCGTTTCTGCTCCGCCTCCTCGACGAGGCGGCGGAGCTTCACGGCGTCAACCGTACGGGCCGCGACGCGCTGTCTCTCGCGCCGCGCGAACTCCGCGCCGACGTGCCCGAGGGCGGCCTGCTGCGCGCTGTCGAGGGGCATGCCGAGTGCCTCGAGGCTCGCCGCGATGGCGTTGCTCATGAACGCGGGATGCGTGAACGCGCCGTTGGCGCCGGTCCCCGGGACGCCGGCCGCCTCGAGTCGCATCGCGATCGTGATCAGTGGGCCGTTGAGCTCTTGCGAGCGGCCGATGGACTCCGCCGACGGTCGCTCTCCGCGTGCGAGTGCACCGACGATCTCGTCCGCCACCGGCAGCATCGCCGCGAGGTTCTCCGCGACCGCCGGCCAGTCGGTCGCGGCGAGTGCGTCGCGCACCGCAGGGGCCGCGTCGTCGAACGCGTACAGCGGGTAGAGCGCGACACGTGCACGCCGGCCCGCGGTCTCGTCGGGTGTCACCGCGGGGGCGCCGCCGGCGTCCGCGGGCGTCGCGTCGGCGCGACCCGCGAGCGTCGTCGGCCGCTCGCTGCGCGACACCGCCGCGCTGTGCTCCGCCGACCGCGCCCGCTGCCGTGCCTCGTGGGCCGCCGCGCCCGCGCGCGCGCGGTCCGCACGCGCTTCGGCGAGCTCCAGCCGCAGTGCCGAGAGGTCGCCGGGCGGATCGTCCGGCGAACGCAGCATCCAGCCGGCGCCGGCGCTCGCCGCGAGCAGGCCGAGCGCGCAGGCGACGGCCACCGCCCTCATCGCGGCGGGTCGCCGTTCAACTGCGCGGGGAGGAACGGCATGAGCAGAATCAGCCGCCGCGTGAGCGCCTCGCGCTGGCGGCGGGTCTCGGCGGCGCCGTCGCGCAGGGCCTCGAGCAGGTCGGCGGTCTGCGCCGCCCAGAATGCCAGACGCTCGGCATGCGCGAAGCCGCTTGCGTCGAGCGGCGAGCGCGTGCCCGCGAAGGCGCCGGCCGGCAACGCGGCCGCCCACGTGTCGAGGATGTCGCGTGCGTTGTCCCGCGCACGCGTGCCTGCCGGGAACTGCGGTGCGAGCAGCAGGGACTCGACCTTGCGCACGTACTCCTCGGCGGCGCGTGCCTCGACGCGCGGCGGGAGCGCCGGCCACAGGAAGCCCGGGGAGACGAGATCGACGCCGGCGCGGCCGCGGAAGCGCTCGGGACGTAGCACGGCGCGCTGCCTCTGCGTCAGCACGTCGTTCACCGCGGCGAGCCAGGGGCCGAGGGCGGCCGCCTCGACGGCCATGCGGCGCAACAGGATCTCGTCGTCTCCGAGCGTGTCGTGCGCACTGTCCACGGCGCTCACGCCGTCCCATGCCGCGCGCATGAGTCGCGTGCGCTGCTCGGCGGTCAGCGGTTCGCCGAGGGCGGCCAGTGTCGGGGGCAGGAGGTTCGTGAGGACCGCCGGGTGCGCGAGGACCAGATTGGGGATGGCGCCCGGCACCCCGCGTGCCTGGAGACGCAGCGCCAGCGCCGCGACCGGACCGCTGCGCGCCTGCAGCGTCCCGATCTCCTCGGGTGACGGCTGGCGATCCGCGGCGGCGGCCTCGGCGATCGGGCGCACGGATCGGATGAGCGCCGCGAACGCGCGTCCGGCCGCGCCCCAGTCCTCGCCCGCGAGCGCGGCGCGATATGCGGGGAACGGCGTGGGGGCGTCGGTCGTAGGCGCCGCCGCATCCGCGCCCGGCACCGCGCGCGCCGCGATGGCCGGCGCTCCCCTTGGCGTGCCGCCCGCGGCGTCGGCCCGTGGCGCGTTCGCGGCGTCGCGGGCGCGCGTCCGCGCTGCCGTGCGCGACGTCACCTGTTCAAACTCCCGTGTGCGTGCGCGCTCGTCCCCGATTGCGTCGCGCAACTCGGTGGCAGTCGTCGCCGGCCGCCGTGTCGCGGCGGCGATCCATCCGGCGGCGCCGCCCACGGCGACGATCACCACGGCCGCGGCCACGGCGAAGAGTCCGGCGGTGGGCGCAGCCGGCGCCGGACCGTCGATCGGCAGCTCACCCGGCGGGGCGGCGCCGGGCAGCGCGGGGCCCGCAAGGGGCAGCAGCGCGACGGCCCACGCGCTGCGGTCGCCGGCGCGGCGATCGAGCGTCTTGCGGATCTCCGCGAGCGCGCGGCGTACGCGCGAGCGGACCGTCTCGACCGGGACGCGCTGGCGCGCGGCGATCTCGCGCGGCGGCAGGCCTTCGAAGAAGCGCAGCAGGATCGTCGAGCGGCCGGGTTCGGCGAGCGCCAGCGTCGCGTCCATCAGGAGCCGCCTGGCCTCCGCGCGCGCCACGAGTTCGGACGTCGCGGGAGCGCCTCGGAGCGCGCCGCGGCGAATTCGCGGCGACCACGCCGGCTCTCGCCGCGTGCGAGTTGCCTGGCGGCGTTTCTGACCACGGTCGCGAGCCAGGCGCGCAGCGCGCCGGCTTCACGGGGCGGCCGCTCCGTGGCACGCAGCCACGCCTCCTGCACCACGTCGTCGGCCTCGGCGTCGTCCAGCACCAGACGGCGGGCCAGCCGCCGCATCCACTCGTGATGCGCCAGGAGCGTGTCCGGTTCGATCGAGTGCAGGAAGTCCGACATGTCTGGAGAACGGCGGCCTCTGATCGCCCTCCCTTCCATGGGAGGGATGCCGCGTCCATGGTAGGGATGCCGCCGCGTCGTCATCCGGTTCGACGTGCGAACGGAGATGCGGTCGTGCGCGATCGCGGCTCGGCGCGCACGGCCGCCGGGGGCGGGCCGCGCGCTCAGCCCTTCTTGAGACGCTCGATCTCGGCCTCGCACTTGGCGATCTCGTCGCGGACGGCCTGCTCCTCGCCGGGGTCGTCGGCCTGCTGCTGCGCGCCCGCGAGCTTCTTGCGCAGCGTGCCGATCTTCGTTCGCAGTCCCTGGATCCGCTTCTTTGCACGCTTGTCCATCAAGTCCTCCGAATCAGACGATAGGGCCCGCGCAGGAATAACTTCGGGATTCGGCCGGCTGCGACGACGCGGGGCGGCGTTGCCTCTCCTCCCCGACTCGGCTCCGCGATGAGTCGCGTCGTCGAGGCGCCTTGCCCCGCGCCGCCCTCGCTCGCCCTCGGTCCTACGAACCTATTCCTGCGCGGGCCCTTGGCCGCCCGCGCCCTCCGCGTCGCCTGGTGCCCGTGGCACGGGCCGCCATTTCGCCCATCCGCGCACGTTGAGACCCAGAAAGGCGATGTTCGCGATGAGGGTGGCGGTGCTGCCGGCCTGCACGCTGAACGCCGCCCAGGCGACGCACGCGACGGCGCCCAGCACGAAGCCCGCGCGCTTCTGGTCACCGAGCATGTGCAGCGAGAGCAGCGTGAGCACGAAACCCGTCCAGTCCGCGCCGTTGTAGCGAAGCAGGTCGTCCATGATGCGGGCTCCGGGCCGGGGTGGATCGCGCCGATCGTGGCCGCGTCACCGGGAAACGGTCTCTCGGGGGACCCCTCGTCACGGGCCTCCGTCGCGGCCATTCTCCCCGCAGCGCCGCCGCAGCCGCGCGAAGTCCGGAGCCCGCGCGCAGGTCGGCGCATGGCCCTTCGCTCGCGTCTTCCCTCCCGCAAGGTCTGACACGCGCAGGCCGCGGGGGTAGGCTGCGCCGCTTGGTCCCGCGCCGTGCGCGCGGAATGACGCGACGACACACGCGGAAGCCCTGAATGTCGAACACGATCACCCATCTGCAGCAGCTCGAGGCCGAGTCGGTCCACATCATCCGTGAGGTCGCGGCCTGCTTCGAGAACCCGGTCATGCTCTGGTCCGTCGGGAAGGACTCGAGCGTTCTCCTGCGCCTGGCCGAGAAGGCCTTCCATCCCGGTCCGATCCCGTTCCCGCTGCTGCACGTGGACACGGGGCTCAAGTTTCCGGAGATGTACGAGTTCCGCGAGCGCGTCGCGCGGGAGCGCGGGTTCCGGCTGATCGTCGAGAAGAACGAGGCGGGCATCGCTCGTCTGCCCGACTTCTCGAACCCGGCGCGCGTGTGCTCGTACTGCTCCCGGACGCTCAAGACCGAGGGGCTGCTGGCCGCCCTGGCGAAGCACGCGTTCGATGCGGCCATCGGCGGCGCCCGTCGCGAGGAGGAGCGCTCGCGCGCCAAGGAGCGCGTGTTCAGCTTCCGCGACGAATTCGGGGCCTGGGATCCCAAACGCCAGCGGCCCGAACTCTGGAACCTCTACAACTCGCGCATCCACGAGGGCGAGTCGATCCGCGTCTTCCCCCTGTCCAACTGGACGGAGGCGGATATCTGGCAGTACATCCGCCAGGAGAAGATCGAGATCGTTCCGCTGTACTTCGCCGCCGAGCGCGAGGTCGTGGACCGCGGCGGCATCCTGCTGTCGGCGCAGGAGACGCGACTCCTGCGGCCCGGCGAGAAGCCGCAGAAGATCGTCTGTCGCTTCCGCACGCTCGGCTGCATGACCTGCACCGGCGCCATCCGGTCAACGGCCACGACGCTCGAGGAGATCGTCGCCGAGGCCCTCACGGCGACGCGCAGCGAGCGCGAGACGCGCCTCGTCGATCAGGGCGCCGACTCCATGGAAGACAAGAAGAAGGACGGTTACTTCTGATGCCCTCGAACGCCGCCCGCCCCCCCCGGGACGCCGCACCGAACGCCGCCCAGGCGGTCTTCGGGCGCAAGATCGAGCTGCTGCGCATGGCCACCGCCGGCTCCGTGGACGACGGCAAGTCCACGCTGCTCGGGCGGCTGCTGGTGGACACCAAGGCGGTGTTCGAGGACCAGCTCGAACATGTCGAGGACGTGAACCGCCGGCGTGGCGGCGAGGGCGTGGACCTCGCGCTGATCACCGACGGCCTGCGTGCCGAGCGCGAGCAGGGCATCACGATCGACGTCGCGTACCGCTACTTCTCGACGCCGCGGCGCTCGTTCATCGTCGCCGACACGCCGGGCCACATCCAGTACACGCGCAACATGGTGACCGGGGCCAGCACGGCCGAGGTCGCGATCATTCTCGTGGACGCCCGCAACGGCATCCTGACGCAGACCAAGCGCCACGCGTTCATCTCCGCGCTGCTCGGCATCCCGCACCTCGTGATCGCCGTCAACAAGATGGATCTCGTGGACTACTCCTAGGCGCGTTTCGAGGAGATCCGTGGCGAGTTCCGCGAGTGGGCCGCCAAGCTCGAGGCGCGGGACATCCGCTACATCCCGCTGTCCGCGCTGAACGGCGACATGGTGGTGGAGCGCGGCGAGAAGATGCCGTGGTATCACGGCCGCACACTGCTCAACCTCGTCGAGAACCTCGAGACGTCGTTCGACCGCAACCTCATCGACTTCCGTTTCCCGGTGCAGTACGTGAGCCGTCCGCAGACCGACGAACTGCACGACTTCCGCGGGTACATGGGGCAGATCGAGTCCGGCGCCGTGTCGGTCGGCGACGAGGTCGTCCACCTGCCGTCGGGCATCACCAGCAAGGTGGCGTCGATCGTCACGTACGACGGGGATCTACGCACGGCTGTCGCGCCGCAGTCGGTCTGTCTCACGCTAGAGGACGACATCGACGTGAGTCGCGGCGACATGATCGTGCGCCCGCAGAACGTGCCGCGCATCGAGAACGAGATCGAGGCCACCGTCTGCTGGATGTCGGATTCCAAGATGGACCCCGCGAAGAAGTACCTCCTGCGTCACACGACGAAGCAGGTGCGGGCGCGCATCAAGGTGCTGCGCTACCGCATCGACGTGAACACCCTCCATCGCGACGAGGGCGTCGATCAACTCGATCTGAACGAGCTCGGTCGTGTCCTGATCCGCGTGCAGAAGCCGCTCTTCTGTGATGACTACTCGGCCAATCGCGCGACAGGTGCCTTCATCCTCATCGAAGAGAGTACGAACCAGACCGTCGGCGCGGGGATGATCGTGAAGAAGAGCGAGCCCGCCCCGGCGCCGGAGTGGGACTTCTGATCGACGTCCCACGCGCACCGGCGACGAGCGCCGGTTCCTGCGGGACGGCGCCGGACCCGAGGTCTGCGCGTGCCATGGCCGCGTGCTCCTCTCAACCCGGCGTGAGCACGCCCATGCCCAGGAGTTTGGCGAGGGCAGCCGGCAGACCCGGAAGGAACGGCTCGACGGAGATGACGTGACGCTTTGCGAACACCGCGAGCGCCTCGCGGGGCGTTCGTCCGTTGCCCAGCAGGCCGACGATCTCGGCCGCCACTGAATCGACGTCGGACTCGCAGCAGAGTCCCGCGCGGATGCGCAACCGTTGTGACGTCGAGTTCCAGCCGTCGCCCGTGGGCTGCGCGCGATGGATGCGCTCGAGGCCGGGCGCCGGTGACAGCGCGACATCGAGCAGCGCGGACTCGTCGTCCATCCCGGCGACCAGTGAATGTCCGTCGATCCAGCGTGCCAGGGCATCCCCGAGTGGCCCGGGTGTCGTCCGCGGCGACTTGCGGAAGACGCGGATCGATGCCGCCGCGCGCCGGGCGCGGCGCATTGCATCTGCAAGCGGCTGCCGCGCCGACCTGGCCCGGGCGATCACCGCATGTTGTTGATGATCGACATGGAGGCGTTGTGCCGCTGCTTCAACATGTTGCTGAGCACGTTCGTGAGCTGGGACTGCCTTTGCATGGCCTGTTGGAAGTGCATCCCCATGGCGCTGGCCCTGCTTCCGAGGCGTGCCAGCGCCGAGGACGGGGAGAGCATCGCGCTCGATCCGAGCCCCACCACGCCCCCTGCGGCGGCGTCCAGCGCCTCCAGACTCAGCTCGCCGCCGGCCTCGCGCGCCTCGGTGACGGCTGCGGCGAGGACGAGATCGTCGATGTCCTGCGCGGAGAACCGATGCCCGCTGGAGGCCGCGCACTCGCTCGGCAGCAGTCAGTCCTGTGCGGGATCCTCCCGCGCGGCCGCGGCGAATGCGGGCCAGTGAATGCGGCTCTGTCCCAAGACGGTACCCGTCGCAAACGCCAGATTCACCATGGAGACCTGGTAGTCGGCCAGCGCGCGCACCTCCCGCGTGCGCGCCTCCGCGAGGAAGTCTGCGGCTTCCAGCACCTCGGTGCTCGTGCGGACGCCCGCCTGGAACTGCCTGCGCTCGGCTTCGAAGTTGCGACCGACGAGGATCGTCTCGCGGCGCGCGGCGAGCACCCGCTGCCAGTCCTGTTCGAGCTGGTCGAGCGCGTCGCTCACCTCTTGGCGGATGGCGAGCTCGCGCAGCGCCCTCGTCGCCAGGGTCCGCGTGCGGCGCAGTACGGCCTGACGGAAGCGTGCCCGCGCCGCGTGGTTGCCGAGCGGGATGTCGATCGTGGCGCCCACGACCCAGTCCGCGAGGTCGTTGTCCGCGAGCTTGCTCGTCGAGTCCGAGAAACTGTCTCCGGTGCCCTTGAAGGAGTAGTCGAAGTCCAGTGCGAACACGGGGAGCTCTGCGTTGCGTGCCACCTCGACGTTCACCGCGTCGATGGCGAGTTGGATCTCGAGTTCGAGCAGCTCCATGCGATTGGTGATGGCCAGCGCCGCGATGGCTCGCGGGTCCAGATCGAGTCCGCGCGGGCGCGGCTCCGTCTGCGGCACGAGAACGGTGACGGACTCGAGAGGGAGGTCCGGTCGATTGACGATGCGCTTGAGGTCGGTCTCGGCCAGTCGGCGCCGCGTCTCCGCGAAGATCACCGACTCGAGGCGGCGCGCGACGCCCGCCTGTGCGCGCACGATCTCGATCTCGGCGACGACGCCTCCCACGACCAGGCGCCGGGCCTGGGCGAGCTGCTCCAGCGTGGACTCGTAGCGGTCGTGCAGGATCTCCACTTCGCGCGTCGCGGCGTAGAGCTCCCAGTAGGCCTTCTCCGCGTTGGCGAGAACGCGGATCGCGGTGAGCTTGCTGCGCGCCTCCTCGCGCCGGTCGTTGAAGCGGGCGACCTGGATGGACGCCGTGTTGACGCCGACTCCGGCGTCGCGAAGCAGTGGCTGCGAGAAGGAGAAGCGCACGCCGCTGTCCGTCGCGTCGATCGACGGCGCGCCGAGCGGGTCCACGTCGCGGAACTCCACGGGCAGGCTGACGCGCGCCTCTCCGCCGCCGCGCAGCGGGATGCGGATGCCCGGCTCGAGGCGGCTCGTCGTGGCGTCGAGCGGCGGCGCGAGCGGGCCGTTCACCTCGCGTCGCTGCGCCTCGACGCGCGCGAAGAACGCGGCCTCGAACTTGGCCTCCTCCTCGTCCAGGACGGCGCCCGCGATGGCGGGGTCGATGATCTGTACCTCGAGCAGCAGATTGTTGGCCAGCGCGTCACTGCGGACGTCCTCGATCCGTATCGAGAGCGACGGCTTCTCGTTCTCCGCGGTGGCGCTCTCCTCGGGCGTCGTCGCCTGCGCGGCGTCGGGCGTCACGGGTGGCGTGCGCGACCGGTCCTCGAGCGCCATTGCCTCGATCGTGCGAAAGCGGGCGTCGGCGTCGGGTGACAGGAGCGGGTCGTCGGCGAGGAACGGCCGCTGGCACGAGGCGGCGAGAACTGCGACCGTGAGTGTCAGTGCCGTCGGGACGCGGAAGACGTCGTGGGCCGTGAGCATGGTTCTGGTGCGAGTCCGTTCCTGGATTCCGGCCTACAGACTACGCCGCGAAAGGTGATATCACTAAGGCGCTGCCCAATGCGACTCGCGATCGCCGCGGGCGCTGTACCGGCAGCCGGGGAGGGGCGTCGATGCGCAAGGTCCTCTTCATCTTCGGCGAGCTCAGCGAGGACGACCTCCACTGGCTCGTGGGTTCCGGCACGTCCACGCGTGTCGCGACGGGCACGGCCATCATCCACGAGGGCCGGCAGCTCGACCGGCTGTACGTCATCCTGGACGGCGAGTTCCGCATCACCGTTGCCGCTCTTCGTGGCGAGGAGGTGGCGCGGCTCGGTTGCGGTGAGGTCGTCGGCGACATGGCGCTCCTGGACGCCCGTCCAGCGAGCGCGACCGTCACGGCTACGCTCGATTCGAGGGTGTTCGCCATCCCGCACGACACGCTCCGCTCCAAACTGCGCAGCGACAACGGTTTCGCGGCGCGCTTCTACCGTGCGCTGTGCCTGTTCCTCGCGAACCGCCTGACCGCCACGACGGCGATGCACGCCAAGGGCGGCAAGCACTCGCTCGCGCAGAACGAGCGCGAGGAGGACGAGCTCTCGCCGGAACTCCTCGAGAGCGTCTCGCTCGCCGGGGCGAGATTCGACTGGTTCATGCGGCAGTTGCGGACCGTATAGCGATCGCGCAGCTCAGGAGGCGGACATGGCCGCGAAGAGCATCTTCAGGAAGAAGTCCCTGGAACGTCTGTCAACCCCGGACCGGCTCGACGAACTACTGCGGGTCGTCAAGCGGCGAAACTGGCTGCCGCTGGTGGCCGCGAGCGTCGCGTTGGCGCTGGCCGTCGCCTGGAGCTTCGTCGGGCGCATTCCGATCACGGCCACCGGCACCGCGCTTCTCGCCCATCCTCGGCAGGTCGTGGCCTTCCAGTCGCCCGCGAGCGGACAGCTCGTCTCGCTCGACGTGCGCGTGGGGGACTTCGTGAAGAAGGGGCAGCTCCTCGGGACGCTGAACCTCCCCGAGATCGAGCGGCAGCTCACCGAGGAGCGCGGCAAGCTGGCCCAGTTCCGCACGCGCGACGCGACGTTGACCTCGTTCGAGAAGGAGCAGGCCGAGAAGGAGAAGCGCTTCCTCGCCCGGCAGCGGGAACTCATCGAGAAGCGCGTCGCGAAACTCGGCGAGATGGCGGAGAGCGTGTTGGCCAAGAACCGTGCGTACATCGAGCAGCAGCGCGCGAATCTCGCGACGACGCGGCGTCTGTGCGACGAGTTGGACCTCGCCCTGCAGCAGCGTTTCGCGAGCTACAAGGCCCTCAGGTCCGAGGGACTCAGCTCCGAGGACGCGGTGGTGAACTCGCGCCGCGCGTTCATCGAGAACAAACTGCGGCTCGCCGAGCTCGGCGTGTCGCTGCAAGGCGTGGAACTGCGCGAGATCGAGAGCGAGGAAACCTACCTCGAGCAGCTCGATCGCATCGCCGACCTCGGCATCCAGTTGCAGACGCTGGAGATCAAGGAAGCCGAGATCGACCGGCGCCTCCTGTCGGGTTCCCTGTCCAGCGCGAGCGAGGTGGAGGGCATCCAGAGGTTGATCACGCGGCTGGAGGGTCAGCTCGAGACGCGCGGACGGATCGTCAGCGAGTACTCCGGGCGCATCCTGGAGGTGACTGCGGCAGTGGGCACCTACGTCGTTGCGGGGCAGAGGCTGGGCGCGATGGAGGCGGAGGATCCTGCGAGCCGGTTGCTCGCCGTGGCCTACTTCCTCGTGGCGGACGGCAAGCGCATCGAGCCGGGCATGAAGGCGCGTATCAGCCCCTCGACCGTGCCGCGCGAGCGTTTCGGCAGCATCCGCGGCGCCGTCACGGCGGTCTCCGCGTACCCGGTGACCACCGACGCCGCCGCCAACCAGGTGGGCAATCGCGAGATGGCGCAGGTGCTCACCGGCGGCGGCAACCGCATCGAGGTGTTCGCGGATCTGGCACCGGATGCCACCACCTTCAGCGGCCTCGAGTGGACGTCGTCCGGCGGCCCCGAACTGGACGTCACGGCCGGCACCACCGCCACGATTCGCGTGACCACCGAGGAGCGCGCCCCGATCACGTTCGTACTTCCGTTCCTGCGGTCCTGTATCTCGGGAGAGTAGCTGCTTGCCCTTCCTGACCGACAGGTCGCGTGCGGTGCCACGGCGGCGGTCCACGCCGACGGTCATCCAGATGGAGGCCGTCGAGTGCGGCGCGGCGGCTCTCGGCATGATCCTCGGCCATCACGGCCGCATCGTGCCGCTGGCCGAACTGCGCCGGGAGTGCGGCGTCTCGCGCGACGGCTCCCGCGCGTCCAACGTCGTCAAGGCGGCGCGGCGCTACGGGCTGAACGCGAAGGGCTTCTCGAAGAGCGTCGAGTCGCTGCGCGACGTGGAACTCCCGTACATCATCTTCTGGCACTTCAACCACTTCGTCGTCGTGGAGGGCTTCGGGAAGGACAAGGTCTTCCTCAACGACCCTGCGGTGGGCCACCGAACCGTGACGCTCGAGGAGTTCGACGAGGGGTTCACGGGCGTCACGCTCGTCATGTCCCCCGGACCGGACTTCGAGAAGGGCGGCCGCCGGCCCCGCATGCTGCCCGCGCTGCGCGAGCGGCTTCACGGCAACCACGCGGCCGTTTGGTACTGCGTGCTGGCGGGGTTCCTGCTCGTCATCCCCGGCCTCGCCGTGCCGGCGTTCATGCAGGTGTTCCTCGACAACGTGCTCGCCGAGGGACGCTCGGAGTGGCTGCGGCCGCTGGTCGTGGCCATGTGCGGCACCGTGTTGATGCAGGGCTCGCTGCGTTTCCTGCAACTGCGCTACCTGCGGCGCCTCAAGCTCGCGCTGTCCGTGCGCATGTCGGCGAAGTTCTTCTGGCACCTGCTACGGCTGCCCGCGGAGTTCTACTCCCAGCGCTACGCGGGCGAGATCACGTCCCGGACGGAGCTCAACGACAAGGTCGCCGACGTACTTTCCGGGCAGCTCGCATCGACCGTCATCGACGTCGTGATGCTCGTCTTCTACGCCGCGATGATGTTCCTCTACGACGGTGTGCTGACGCTCATCGGCATCGCCTTCGCGCTGCTGAACGTGCTGTTGCTCAAGGTGCTCTCGTCACGGCGTGTCGAGGCGAACATGCGTCTGTTGCAGGAGTACGGCAAGGTCGGTGGCGCCGCCATCGCCGGGTTGCAGAGCATGGAGACGATCAAGTCGTCGGGCCAGGAGTCGGGCTTCTTCGCCAAGCTGAACGGCTACTACGCGAACGCGTCCAACGCACGGCAGGAGATCGAGACCGCCAACCAGGCGCTGGGCGTCGTGCCGTCACTGCTCACCGGGCTGGCCACGCTGCTCATCCTGGTCGTCGGCGGATACCGCGTGATCGACGGCGCCCTGACCATCGGCATGCTCGTGGCCTTCCAGAGCCTCATGTTCAGCTTCCTCGGACCCGTGAACAGCCTCGTGGGACTCGGCAGCACGATCCAGGAACTGCACGGCGACATGGCCCGTCTCGACGACGTGCTGGCCCACTCGGTCGATCCGTCCGCGCCGGGCGAGCCGCAGGAGTCCGCCGCGCCCGCAGCGCTCACCGATCGCGTGCGCCTGCGCGGGGCCATCGAGCTCCGTGGTGTCACGTTCGGCTACAGCCCTCTCGATCCCCCTCTCATCGAGGACTTCGGCTTCGTGCTCAAACCCGGCCAGCGCGTGGCGCTCGTGGGTGGCAGCGGGTCCGGCAAGTCCACGATCGCCAAGATCATCTGCGGCCTCTTCTCGCCGTGGTCGGGCGAGATCCTGCTCGACGGGACGCGGCGCGAGGACGTGCCGCGCGATCTGGTCCACAACTCGCTCGCGCTGGTCGATCAGGACATCTCGCTCTTCGGCGGATCCGTGCGCGACAACCTGACGCTGTGGGACGCGACGGTTCCCGAGGAGACGCTCGTCCGTGCGTGTCGCGACGCGGACATCCACGATGTCGTGCGCTCGTTGCCGGGAGGCCTCGACAGCGAACTCGGCGAGGGCGGCAACACGCTCAGCGGTGGACAGCGCCAGCGGCTCGAGATCGCGCGTGCGCTCGTCGGTGACCCGACGATCCTGGTCCTCGACGAGGCGACCAGCGCCCTCGACGCGGAGACCGAGCGCAACATCTCCGATCGACTGCGGCTGCGGGGCTGCTCCTGCATCGTCGTCGCCCATCGCCTCAGCACGATTCGCGACTGCGACGAGATCATCGTGCTCGATCGCGGCAAGGTCGTCGAACGTGGCACGCACGATGAGTTGTGGCGGCGTGGCGGCACCTACGCCGCGCTGCTGCGCACGGCCGACGGCGCCGGGGAGGCGCCGTGACCTCGGCCCCCGATCGGCGCGACTCCGGCACGGGCGAGGACGAGCGCGCCCTGGTCGGCAACGAACCCCTGTTGCTGGATGGTGCGGGCACGATGCACGTCGTCGTCTCGGGCACGGTCGCGGTCTTCTGCGCCGAGACGGACGGCGGCGTCGCCGTCGGGCCGCGGCGCTTCCTGTTCCGCGTCGGCGCGGGCGAGCCCCTGATCTCCGTGCCGGGCGCGCCCGGTCGTCGGTTGCGCCTCATCGCCGTGGCCGCTGCGGCCGCGCGCCTGCGCGACGTGCCGCTCGCGACGGCGCGCGGCCGCAGTGGCACTCTGCCGGCGCCGTTCGTGACGCGCATCGAGCAGTGGGTGAACCGCGTCGGACGACTGCTCACGGGCTTCGAGCCGCCCGTCGTCACGCGGAAGGTCGAGGACGACGGCGCGGTTGCGCTGGACGACGGCCAGTGCCTGCGTCCCGCGAGTGACCGCGTCGCCTGGATGGCCGTCGAGCGGGGCACGGTGCACTGCATGGGCGCCGCGGAGATGCCTCTCGCCGCCGGTGACGGCGTGCTTCCCGTCGGCTCACCGATGTGGGTGACCGCCGCGGGAGCGGCCACCGTGCGCGCGCGCGCCACGAACTCCCTCACGGACGCGGCGGAGCTCGTCGCCGCACTCTCGCACCTCGACCGCATCGTGCTCGCGCATCTCCAGCGTGAGGCGCTGGCCGCCGACGACGCCGAGCGCAGGCGATTGCAGGAGCGTGGTCGGCGCCAGGCACACCTGACCGACGCGGCGCTGGAGGATCTCGCAGCGGTGCTGGATCCCCGTGACGTCCCGGCCACCTGCGACACGTCGCTGCTCACCGTGCTCACGGCCGTCGGCGACGCGCTGGGCGTCGAGATCAAGCCCCCCGGGCGATCCGAGGACATGGGTCGCGTGGCCGATCCGCTCGACGCGATCGCCCGCGCCTCGCGCGTGCGCACCCGTCGCGTGCTGCTCTCGGGCGCGTGGTGGCGGCAGGACTGCGGGCCTCTCGTGGCGTACTCGGCGGACGAAGAGCGGCGCCCGCTGGCACTGCTCCAGGGGCGGCGCCAGCGCTACGAGATCTTCGATCCGGTGACGCGCGAGCGGACGCCGGTGGACGCAGCGACGGCGGCGACCCTCGATCCCGAGGCGGTGATGCTGTATCGCCCGCTCCCGGCACGGAAGCTCACTCTGTGGGATCTCGTGCGCTTCTCCCTGGCGGGCCGCGGACGTGATCTGGCGTTCATCCTGATGACCGGCACGGCGGCCACGTTGCTGGGCATGCTCACACCGCAGGCCACCGCGCTCCTGATGGATCAGGCCATCCCGGAGGCCAACGTCCGGCTGCTGCTGGAACTGGGATTGGCGCTCGCCGCGGCGGCCTTCGGCCAGGCCGTCTTCGCGCTCGCCGAGGGCGTCGTGAGCATGCGCCTCGGGCTGGGCACCGAGGCCGCGAGCCAGGCGGCCGTCTGGGACCGCCTCCTCTCGCTCAAGCCGTCGTTCTTCAGGAAGTACTCATCGGGGGACCTGCAGTCCCGCGCGCTGGCCGCGAACGACGTCGGCCGCGAGCTGAACGGCGCGACCCTGCGGACCATCTTCACGAGCTTCCTGGCACTCCTCAACCTGGGGCTGCTCCTCTACTACAGCGCGAAACTCGCTCTCATCGCCGTCGTGGTGACGGCCGTCGCCCTCGCCGTCACGGCGTCGTTCGGCGCGGCCGTGCGGCGCAAGATCATCGTCCTCGAGGACCTGCGCGGGGCGTTCTACGGGCTCGTCATCCAGCTCGTGGGCGGCGTCTCGAAACTGCGCGTCGCCGGCGCGGAACAGCGCGCGTACACGACGTGGGTGCGGCGCTACACCGAACAACTCCGGGTGATGTTCGCCGCGCAGCGGCTCGAGGACTACGTCGTGATCTTCAACGGCGTCGTGCCCACGCTCGGCACGATCTCGCTGTTCTGGTTCGGCTACGGCCAGATGCTCGCCGAGGGCGCGGCGAAGCCGCTCAGCATCGGCACGTTCCTGGCGTTCAACGCGGCGTTCGGGACGTTCCTCGGCGGCGCGACGTCGCTCAGCAACACGATCATCGGGATGCTGGACACGATGACGCGCGGCAAGCGCATTCGCCCGATCCTCGAGGCGCAGCCGGAGGTGGACCCTTCGAAGTCCGACCCCGGACGACTGGCCGGCCGCGTCGAGCTGGAGCGCATCGTCTTCCGCTACCGCGACGACGGACCGAAGATCCTCGACGACATCAGCCTGCGGGCGGAGCCCGGCGAGTTCATCGCCCTGGTCGGCCCGTCGGGCAGCGGCAAGTCCACGGTCTTCCGGCTGCTCCTGGGCTTCGAAGCACCGGAGTCTGGCGCCGTGCTGTTCGACGGCCAGGACGTCGCGGGCCTGGACGTCACCGCCGTGCGCAGGCAGCTCGGCGTCGTCCTGCAGTCGGGGCGGCTGAACACCGGGTCCATCTACGACAACATCGCGTGCGGCAGTCTCGTGTCTCTCGACGAGGCCATGGAGGCGGCGCGCGACGCGGGCCTCGAGAGCGACCTCGCACAGATGCCCATGGGCCTGCACACCGTGGTCAGCGAAGGTGGCGGCAACCTCTCCGGCGGGCAGCGTCAGCGGCTGTTGATCGCCCGTGCGCTCGTCGTGCGCCCCTGCATCCTGCTCTTCGACGAGGCCACCAGCGCGCTCGACAATCGCACGCAGAGCGTCGTGGGCGAGAGCCTCGCGCGGCGCAGCGTGACGCGCATCGTCATCGCGCACCTCCTCAGCACGGTCCGCAGCGCGAGCCGCATCTACGTGCTCGACGAGGGCTGCATCGTGCAGCAGGGCACCTTCGAGGAACTCACCGCGAGCGAGGGACCGTTCGCTCGCATGATGGCGCGCCAGATGGTCTGAGAAGGTCGTGCCTGCGCCGTCAGGGGAACGCCGTGAGTGGAGGCGCACAGGGTTCCGCGAGCCGGCGTCAGCGCAGCCGAATGCGAACCGCCCAGCCCGTGTCGTGGGGCGTCGTGACCGCTGCGCGCAGCTCCTCCTCCACACGGTCCCAGGCAGCCTCATCCAAGTTGCGGTGGGATGACCGGCCGTGCGCACCGTTCATCTCCAGCCGGTAGCGCTGGGACGTCGCGGGCGCCGCGACCACGATCGTGACGCCGGTGCCGTCCGCCGGTCGATGCACCAAGAGCGTGAGAGCACGGCCGTCGTCGAGCAGCGCCCGCAACGACGCGACGAGTGCGCGAACGTCCAGTGGCCGGTCAGCGAGAGGCAAGACGGCCGCAGCGACGTGTTCGTCCACGTCCGGGCGCACGATCACGCGGCCCACCGTCGTGGCGAGCCGCGACAGTGCGCGCGCGAACGCACGCCGGCCCGGAACGCCGCTCGTGAGCGCCCCGAACGCGCGCCGCAGTGGCGGCAGTGCGGGCAGGCCCGCGGCGGCGATCGCGTCCTCTGCACGATCCTGCGCAGCGAGATCGCCGGTCCGGCAGGCAAGCGCGAGAGGCGCCACGTCGGCGTCGGCGAGAGGCGTGACGCGGAACGCGGTGGGCGTGGGGCGCGGCTCCTGCCCGAGCGCCGAGCGCAGGGCGGCGCGCGCCGTAGCGAAGGCGATATCACGGTCTTCACGCGCAGCGAGAGCGGGGAACGAGCGGAGCGTGGCGACCGCGTCGCCGCGTCCGGCCAGTGCTGTGCCGATGACGTCGCAGACGCGCGGGTCCGGGCAGTTCCCGATGTCGCCCGTGCCCACGGCGTCCGGCAGCTCGCTTCCGTCGAGCAGGCCGTCGAGCAGCATCTCCGCCACGGCTCGCTCCGCGAGTGGCGCAGGTGCCGAGGTGGCGATCTGTCGCAGCACGTGGACGCGCGTCCACGGGGTCTTCTGCGGCAGTTCCATCGCGATTGCGCTCCACGCCTCCGTCGCGACGAGATCCGGAATCAGACGACTCCACGCGCTCTCGCGATCCTGGTGCTCCACGACCACCGCCTGCGCGGCCGGATAGTCGATGGCGATCGGCCCCGCGTCCGTGCGCCAGAGATCCAGGACGATCTGCCGGGCCGCCCGAGGGTCGCGGGGACGCAGTCGCTGCGCGGCGATCTGCCGCACGGCGAACGGACGGTCCGCGGCGCACTCGCCCCGCAGCACGTCGGTGACGCTGTCGTCCTCGGCGCCGCCGAGTTCGGCGATGAGCTGCACCCGCAGCGCGCTCGGGTGTACCGTCTGCGTCGGCGCGCGTGATCGTCACAGCCGCGCCGTCCACGGAGAACAGATCCAGGCTCTCGTCGCTGTCGCCCACGACGAACGCCAGTTCGTTCGCCCGCGATCGCAGCACGACGGTCTCGGTGCCGACGCCGTCGGGGTAGCCGATCGTACTGAGCCATGCGTACAGCGTGTCACGCCCCTTGCGGTCGGGCACGACGACCGGCTCGAACCCGCCCGCGCGCACCTGCGCGGTGGTCACCGAACCGGCGGCGACGAGACAGGTCGCGAATAGACAGATCGTCAGAGTGCGGCGCACGGGCTCTCCTCCCGGGCTAACGGATGGCGGGCGTACTCGTTCGCTGCGACGCCCGGGCGCCGCACACGGAGGGGGGGGGGCGGAAGATGCGAGCAGACTCGCGGTCCCCGTGGTCTGCCACGTCCCTTCCCGATCGCGGACCTCAGAGGGCCTGGAACCGTTCGAGCACCTGGCTTCGCTTGCTGCGGGCGACGGGCAGCGTGGTGCCGTCGCGCAGGCGCACATCGAGGTCGCCGGAACTCGCGCGATCGAGAGCTGCGACGGACTCGATGCGCACGACGTGACTGCGGTGGATGCGCAGGAACTCGCCCGGGTCGAGCCGCTCCGCGAGCGACGTCAGCGTCGTGCGCGTCAGGTACTCGCCGCCGGCGGTGTGCACGAGGACGTAGTTGCGTGACGCCTCGAGGCGCTCGATGTCGGCGACGTCCAGAAGGTGGAAACGGCGCCCGGCGCGGGCCGCGATGCGCGTCGGCCGGTGGCCGGCGCGCGCGACGTCGGTCAAGAGCTCGCCGAGCGCCGCGGCCCGGCCGTGGACGTGGACGAGAGCGCGGGCGAGGGCCGCGTCGAAGCGCTCCTCGTCGAATGGCTTCAGCAGGTAGTCCACGGCGCGCGCCTCGAACGCGCGCAGGGCGAACTCGTCGTAGGCCGTGACGAACACCACCACCGGGCGTTCGTCGTCCGGGACCGCCTGGAGCACCTCGAAGCCGTCCAGTTCCGGCATCTCGATGTCGAGGAACACGATGTCGGGCGCCAGGAGCACGATGCTCTCGACCGCCGCCGCGCCGTCCGTGGCCTCGCCGACGATCTCGATTCCGGCATGCCGGCCGAGGTGTCGCCGGACCTCGTCGCGCGCCAGGCGCTCGTCGTCCACGAGGAGCACGCGCGCCATGGCCGTCATGGCGCGCGCTCCGGGATGTGGACCTCGACGCGCGTGCCGCGCGGCGCAGCGGGCGCGATCGTGAGACGCGCCGCCGGGCCGTAGAGCGTGTCGAGGCGTTCCCTCAGGTTGCCGAGGCCGATTCCCTCTCGCGCGCCGTCCGCAGGCGGCCCCACGCCGTCGTCGCTGACGCAGGCGACCAGCACGCCGTGCTCCTCGCGCGCCGTCACGACGATCGTGCCCCCCTCCGCCCGCGGACCGATGCCGTGCGTCACGGCGTTCTCGACGAGTGGCTGGAGCAGCAACGCCGGTACGGAGTACGAGCGCAGGTCGTCGGGGATGTCGATGCGTACGTCCAAGCGCTCCCCGAAGCGGATCGACTGCAGCTCGACGTAGGGGCGCAGGATCTCGATGTCGCTCGCGAGCGAGACCTCCGGCGCGTCGAGCCGCAGGACCGAGCGCAGCAGGTCACTCAGCCGCACGAGCATGCGCCGGGCCTTCCCGGGATCGTCCTCGAGCGTGGCGGAGACGGCGTGCAGCGTGTTGAACAGGAAGTGCGGCTGGAGCCGCGACTGGAGTGCCGCGACGCGCGCCTCCGCGAGCTGGCGCCGCAGACTCTCCGCCTGGAGTTCGCGCGCGCGCAGCATCCGGCGTCGCCGCCTGCTGCGTGCCAGCACGACGAGCACGGCGTACACGACCCACGACCACGGCATCGTCGCGTTGCTGCCGACGACGCGCGACAGCAGGTGGAGCAGCGTGACGAACAGTGCGCCGCCGAGGATCAGCGCGCCGACTCGCACCCATTGCGGACGTGGGTGGCTCGCGAGCCAGGCGTCGAGGGCGATGACGGGGGGCGTCAGCAGCACGTACGCGATCCACGCGGGCAGCGCCGCGCTCAGTAGTGCGACGAAGTCCGCCGCTCGGGAGTGCGTGTGGACGACGGTCGCCGTCACGAGAACGGCCACGAGAGCCCACACGCCGAGCGACGAGAGCCAGACGCGCGGACGCAGCGCCGCCAGCGCGGTCTCGCCCCCGTTCTCCACGTGCGCTTCGGACTGCTCCATCACCAGAGGTTCGCGGCGCCGGGCCGGCGGCACAAGCGGGATGCGCCCGTGACTCGCGTCAGCGCTGCGGCGCGTCGCCGGAGCCGGTCTCGGTGCGACCCCGCGGCGGGGCTCCGTGGAGCCCGGCGTCGATGTCCTCCTGGCGCTTCTCGTAGAGTTCCCACTGCGTGTCGTCGAGGATCGACCTCATCTCCTCCTGGCGGCGCGTACCGAGATCGCGCATGCCGGCGCTGATCTCCTGCACCTTCTGCGCCCGCTCCTCCGGTGTCATCCCGGGCTTCGGTGCCGCGTCACGCATCATCTTGCGCGCGTCCGCCATGACGTCGTCCCACACCTTGCGCACCTCGCGGCTCTGGGTCTCGCTGAGGCCCGCCTCGTCGGCGAAGCGGGACAGCGAGTACGCTACGAAGGCGTCACGCTCCCGCGACGCGCGCTCGGCGATCGCGCCCCGCGCGGCGGCCGCCACGACCTTGCGGCCGTCCTCCGAGGCGAGCACGGCCGCGACCTCGGACGCGATCTCGCTCGTGGGCGCGCTCGCGTCGCTCCCCACGCCCGCCGCGGCCGCCTCGCCTTCGTGGCCGGGCGCCGCGGGCGCGGACGGTGTTCCCACCATCCGTCGCCGCTCGCCGTTCTCGGTGACGCGTCGCGAGAGGTCGTTGAGTCGGCGATTCTGGCGCTGGACCTCCGTGGAGAGGCGCGCGGTGGCATCGCGCGAGGCATCGAGCGACTTGCGCAGGGCGCGGAGCTCGGCGCCGAGGTCCGGGCCGTCGGTGGTCGTGTCGGAGCAGCAGCCGGACAGCGCCGTGGCGGCCACGAGGACGGAGGCGGCGACTGCGAGCGCGAGAGCGGGGACGAGCGGGCGGGCGGACATGAGCGACTCCTTCACGGGGACGGGCGGGCGTCGATGTGGCGCCCCGGTGCCGAGCATAGAGGGGGCGCCGCGCACATCCGGCGGCAAGGGACGGATTGCCAGGGCGCGGGACGAACGGCGCGGGGCAGGCTCCGAGCGGCGTTTCCCATTCGGTGCTCCGGCCTCGTCGAACTATGTCGTGCGGGCGGTTGCCCGGTACCGTTCCGCTGTTCGGCGACGTCGTCGATGGGTCCGCGCGACGGACGAGGAGGCGAAAATGCGACAGATGCAGGCATTCGGCACGATGGTCCCCGTCGCGCACGAGCCGCTGGATGCGCGGCTCGAATTCCTGCGCAAGACGTATCTGCACCTCGCGGGCACGGTCTCCCTGTTCCTCGCGATGGCCTGGTTCATGGTCACCTCGCAGCTCGCCGCCCAGGTGCTCGGGATGTTCAGCGGCGGGCGGCTCGGGATGTTCCTCTTCGTCGGCGGCTTCATGATCGCGGGCTGGCTCGCCTCGCGCATGGCGCACTCCGCCTCGACCACCGTGCAGTACTTCGGGCTCGTGCTCTACGCGGGGCTCTACGCGTTCTTCTTCTCGCCGATCCTCTGGATCGCCGCGACCGCCCCCGAGTTCGCGGGCGTCCTGCCGCAGGCCGCCGGGCTGACGATCGTCACCTTCGGCGGCCTCACCGCGTTCGTGATGCCCACGAAGAAGGACTTCTCCTTCCTCGGTCCGATCCTCGCCGTGGCCGGCCTCATCGCCATGGGCTGCGTCATCTTCAGCGTCATCTTCGGCTGGAACCTCGGCATCTGGTTCAGCGGCGCCATGATCCTGTTCGCGTGCGGCGCGATCCTCTACGACACGTCGAAGATCCTGCGCACCTACGGCACCGGGCAGTACGTCGGCGCGGCCGTCGAACTCTTCGCCTCCGTGATGCTGCTGTTCTTCTACATCCTGCGCCTGCTCATGCAGCTCCGCAGCAGGTAGCGGTCAGGCACGATCCGGGCCGAATTTGCCGTAAACACCGCGGTTCGCAGTGCGCATGCGCGCTAGGATTGAGTGCTTGGGAGGATGTCGCCCGCCAGAAGGTGGCGGGACGGCACCCAGAACGTTTGCAGTTCAGGAGGGTTCATCGATGCGCAAGGGAATGACATTCGCGGCGCTGTTCGCCGTAGCAGGACTGTTCGCACTCACCGGTTGCGGTGAGAAGAGCACCGGCGACAAGCTGGACGACGCCATGGACCACGCGGCCGATCAGGCCGACGATGCGGGCGACGCCGCGAACGACGCGGCGGACGACGCGACGAAGGCGCTCGAGGAGAAGTAACCTCCGGCGACCTGTTCGATCGAATTGGGTAGGCTGCGTGGATGAGCATTCGCGCAGCCTCTCTTCTTGCACTCGCCGCACTCCTCACGCTCCCGGCCGGGAGCGCCCGAGGCGGGGAGCCGTCCGCGGACGGCTCCCGGGACGACGCCGGCGACGGCGCCGGCCGCCCCGCGGCGCCCGACTGGAACGTCGATGACCCCGGCGGGCCGTATCGAGAGTTCGCGCTCGACGCCACCGAGGCGACGTGGATGAGCGTCGATGTGCATCCGGACGGCACGCAGCTCGTCTTCGACCTGCTCGGTGACATCTGGACCGTGCCGATCGCCGGAGGCGAGGCGACGTTGCTCTCGGGCGGACTCGCCTACGACGTGCAGCCGCGCTACAGCCCGGACGGCACGGCGATCTCGTTCACGAGCGACCGCGGTGGTGGTGACAACGTCTGGGTCATGGACGCGGACGGCGCGCGGCGCCGTGCGCTGACGACCGAGAGCTTGCGGCTCCTCAATAATGCGGTCTGGCATCCGTCCGGCGACTACGTCGTCGCGAAGAAGCACTTCACGTCGCGCCGCAGTCTCGGCGCGGGCGAGATGTGGATGTACCGGCTGCCGGCCGACGGCGAGTCGACCGCCGGCGAGGGCCTGCGCCTTACCGAGCGCAAGAACGACCAGCAGGACGTCGGCGAGCCCGCGATCTCGCCCGACGGCCGGTATCTCTACTGGTCCGAGGACATGTCGGGCGGCAAGACGTTCCAGTACAACAAGGACCCGCACGGAACGATCTACGTCATCCGCCGGCTGGACATGGAGAGCGGCGAGATCCGCGATCTGATCCGGCGGCCCGGCGGCGCCGTACGCCCCGAGCCCTCGCCCGACGGCGCGTCGCTCGCGTTCGTGCGCCGTGAGCGCAATCGCAGCGTGCTGGCGGTGCTCGACCTGGCGTCGGGGGAGATCCGCGACGTCTGGGACGGCCTCTCCCACGACCAGCAGGAGACGTGGGCCATCTTCGGTCCGTATCCGGGATTCGACTGGACGCCGGACGGCGCGTCGATCGTCATCTGGGCGCAGGGCGGGCTGGTTCGCGTCGATGTCGCGAGTGGCGCGGCCACGCCCATCCCCTTCCGGGCCGCCGTGCGGCAGCGCCTGCTGCCGCTGCGCCGCACACCGCACTCGATCGCCGGCGACACGTTCGACGTGAACGTGGTGCGCTGGCCGAGCGTGGCGCCGGACGGTACCGTCGTCTTCTCCGCGCTCGGACATCTCTACCGCAGGAGCGGGGCCGGGGCGCCCGTGCGCCTTACGGACGCCCCCGAACTGGAGTTCGCGCCGCGCCTGTCCCGCGACGGCCGGACGGTCGTCTACGTCACCTGGAGCGACGCCGCCGGGGGCCGCGTCAAGACGATCGGCATCGACGGTGGGGCCGGGCGCACCGTGGTCGCGATCCCCGGGCACTACCTGTCGGCGGACCTCTCCGCGGACGGCGCCGAGGTGGTCTACCACCGCGGCGCCGGCGACGGCTTCCGCGGCGGGCAGTGGGCGGCAGAGCCGGGTATCTACCGCATCAAGGTCAAGGACGGGGCGCAGCCGCGATTCCTGAGGCGCGAGGGCCGCAAGCCGCGCTTCTCGGCGGACGGGCGCCGCATCCTGCTGCTCTCGCGCGAGGGCGAGAAGAACGCGCTCGTCGGCATCGATCGCATCGGCTCGGACCGCCGCGTTCTTGCGACATCCGAGCACGCGCGGGACTTCGCGGTGTCGCCCGACGGCCGCTGGATCGCGTTCGAGGAGCTGTGGCAGACGTATGTCGCGCCGCTGCCGCCGCAGCCGCGTGCACTGGAGCTGGGGCCGGACGCGAAGGGCGGTCCCGTGCGACGTCTGTCGTACCCCGGTGGCACGTACCTGTCGTGGTCGGCGGACTCGTCCGTCGTGCGCTGGAGCCTCGGTCCGGAGCTGTTCGCCGCGACCGTCGCGGACGTGATGGCGGCGGCGCCCGTGCAGGGCGAGGACGCGCCGCGCGGCGTCGGCGCGACGGCGCAGCGCGTGGGGTTCTCCGTGCCCGCGGACGCGCCGCAGACGCTGTTCGCACTGCGCCACGGGACCGTGCTGCCCATGGACGACCTCACCGTCATCGAGGACGGTGTCGTCATCGTGCGCGGGCGTCGCATCGAGGCGGTCGGCAAGGAAGGCGAGGTGGCGATTCCGGACGGCGCCGTGGACATCGACTGCCGCAGCCGCGTCGTGATGCCCGGCTTCGTGGACGTGCACGCGCACTCGGGCTCACCGTCCGGCGGCGTCCTGCCGCAGCAGAACTGGAAGCTCGTCGCGCAACTCGCGTTCGGTGTGACGACCACGCACGACCCCAGCAACGACACGCAGGGCATCTACACCGAGTCCGAGATGGTGGGCGCCGGCCTGCGGCTCGGTCCCCGGCTGCTCTCGACGGGCACGATCCTCTACGGCGCGGAGGGCGACGCGAAGGCGGTCATCAACTCGCTCGACGACGCGCGTCAGGAGATCGCGCGCACCATCGCCTGGGGCCCGCGCTCGGTGAAGTCCTACAACCAGCCGCGGCGCGAGCAGCGCCAGCAGGTGATGGCGGCGGCGGGCGAACTCGGCATCCTCGTCGTGCCCGAGGGCGGCTCGACACTGCACTACAACATGACGCATCTGCTCGACGGCCACACGACCATCGAGCACGCGATCCCCGTCGCGCCGCTCTATGAACCGGAGTTACGGCTGTTCGCGGAGAGCGGTACCGGCTACACGCCTACGCTCGTCGTCGGCTACGGCGGCCTGATGGGGGAGAACTGGTGGTACGCCAAGACGAAGGTCTGGCAGAACGAGCGCCTGGCGCGCTTCGTGCCGCGCAGCGTGATCGATCCCGCCGCCCGCCGCCGCGTGCTGGCGACCGACGACGAGGACTACAATCACTTCCGTCTCGCGCGCACGTGCGCGGACGTCGAGCGCCGCGGCGGCCACGTGCAGATCGGCGCCCACGGCCAACTCCAGGGACTCGCCGCGCACTGGGAGATCTGGATGCTCGTGCAGGGCGGCATGACGCCCCACGAGGCACTGCGCTGCGCGACGTACGAGGGCGCGCGCGCTCTCTGCCTGGAGCGCGAACTGGGCGCCGTCAGGGCCGGGTACCTCGCGGATCTGATCGTGGTGGACGACGCCGTGCTGGAGGACGTCTCGGCGTCCGAGCGGATCACCTACGTCGTCGCGAACGGCCGCCTCTACGACGCGCGCGTCATGGCCCAGATCCTGCCCGAGCGCCGTGAGCTGCCGCAGGGCCCGCCCCTCGATTCCGTCCTCGGCGGCGCCGACCAGGCGTACTGCGTCTGCGGGCGCTGACGCTTCGCGGCCGCCGCGACGACCGCTCCCGGGCCGCTCCGGCGGCGCGGCCGCCGCGGACGGCTTCCGCCCGAGGAGGCCGTTGCGACCGTCTCCGCGTTCATGGTTGCCATGCCCCGCTCCATGGCCCGGACTGCCCCGAATCTGCCCCGAATCCCCGCGCCGGCCACCCCGTGCTCCCGTGCTACCGTGAGATCGTCGTGTGTCGGAGTGTGCTGGTGCGCGTCAGCGGCAGCGGCCGCTCCGGACGCGGCGGCGTGACCGCCGCGCACGACCCCATCCATCGAGAGAGGAGTGTTTGCCCATGAAGATCGCCCTTGCGACCGCGTCCCTCGCAGTTCTGGCACTGTCGAGCATCGCAGCCGCCCAGGACAGCGCGTCCGAGACGCCCGAACCGGGTGCCTACCCCGGCAAGGTGTATTCCCCGTACGCGGCGCGCGCGTTCCCCACACGTCCGCTGTGGGGCGACAGCCATGTGCACACGGCGCTGTCGATGGACGCGGGCCTCTTCGGCAACCGGCTCGGCCCCGAGGAGGCGCATCGGTTCGCCCGCGGCGAGGATGTCGTCTCGTCCACCGGTCAGCCCGTGAAGCTGACGCGGCCCCTCGATTGGATCCTCGTCTCCGATCACTCCGACGGACTCGGCATGGTCCAGGACGTCATGGCCGGCGCTCCGGAGATCATGAGGTCCGAGCAGGGGCGCCGCTGGTTCGCGGGAATGCGCGAGGGCGGGCAGGCCGGCGTCAAGGCGGCGCTCGACCTGATCACCACCTTCTCTCAGGCGAAGATGGATCCGGAGATGTTCGGCCACTACTCGCCGGGTTCGAACAAGTACAAGAGCATCTGGCAGCGGGCCGTCGATGCCGCCGAGAAGTACAACGAGCCGGGCCGCTTCACGGCGTTGCTGGGCTTCGAGTGGACCTCCCTCGTCAAGGGGGCCAACATGCACCGCAACGTCATCTTCCGCGACGGCCCGGTGCAGGCCAAGCGCATCGTGCCGTACACGACGCAGGCGCCGGTCGGCAGCCCCGACCCCCTCGATCTGTACGACTGGATGGCGTCGTACGAGGAGAAGACCGGCGGTTCGGTCCTGGCGCTCGCGCACAACGGCAACCTGTCCAACGGGATCATGTTCCCGATCGACGCCCAGTACTCGGGACGCAAGCTCGACAAGCGCTACGTCGAGCAGCGCGCGAAATGGGAGCCGCTCTACGAGGTCACGCAGATCAAGGGCGACAGCGAGACGCACCCCAAGCTCTCTCCCGACGACGGGTTCGCCGACTTCGAGGCATGGGACGTCGGCAACCTTGACCTGTCCGTCGCGAAGACGGACGCCATGCTCGCCGGTGAGTACGCCCGTGAGGCCCTCAAGAACGGACTGGCCCTCGAGGAACGGCTCGGCACCAATCCCTACAAGTTCGGCATGGTCGGTTCGACCGACTCGCACACGTCGCTCGCCACCGCCGGAGAGGACAACTTCTTCGGCAAGCACTCCGGCTACGAGCCCTCGCCCGAGCGCATGAGCCATCCGTTCATGAAGACGGATCAGGGCGTCCTCTACTCGTGGCAGCAGTCGGCCTCCGGGCTCGCGGCGGTGTGGGCGAAGGAGAACACGCGTGAGTCGATCTTCGATGCGATGGCCCGCAAGGAGGTCTACGCCACGACCGGTCCGCGCATGACGGTGCGCCTGTTCGGCGGTTGGGACTTCGTGGCCGCCGACCTCAGCAGTCGTCAGCCGGCCTTCGTCGGCTACGCCAAGGGTGTTCCGATGGGCGGAGACCTGCGCGCCCACGACGGCGACGGGGCGCCGAGCTTCATGGTCTACGCCCTGCGCGACCCCGAGGGGGCGAACCTCGATCGCATCCAGATCATCAAGGGCTGGCTCGATGGCGAGGGCCGGACCCACGAGCGCGTCTACGACGTGTCGGTGTCGGCCGGCCGCGAGATCACGGACGGGAACTGCGCCACGCAGGTCGGCAACACGGTGGACATCGAGCGCGCGAGTTGGACGAACACGATTGGTGCGTCGGAGCTCGCGACGGTCTGGACCGACCCGGAGTTCGACCCCGCAGAGCGTGCATTCTACTACGCGCGTGTGATCGAGATCCCGACACCGCGGTGGGTCGTCTACGACGCCTACCGCTTCGGCGTCGAGATCCCCGAGGGCGCCACGACCGTCCTGCAGGAGCTGGCGTACACCTCACCGATCTGGTTCACGCCGGCGAAGTGAGACATTTCATCCGGGAGCCATTGCTCCACTTCGTACTCCTCGGGGCGGCCCTCTTCGCGCTGGACGCCCTGATGGGGCGGCGCACGGCCCCCGCGGGTGGCGACGAGATCGTCGTCTCCCGGGGCCGTATCGAGAATCTGGCGGCCCTCTTCGCCAAGACGTGGCAGCGGCCGCCGTCGGCGCCCGAGCTGCGCACTCTCGTGGACGACTTCGTCCTCGAGGAGGCGCTCTACCGTGAGGGCAAGGCGCTCGGTGTCGATGTGGACGACACCATCATTCGGCGTCGCGTGCGCCAGAAGATGGAGTTCGCCGTGGACGACATCATCGAGCAGGCGGCGCCCACCGAGCCGCAGCTCGAGGCGTGGCTGGCGGAGCACGCCGATCGCTACACGCGGCCGGCACGGTTCCGCTTCCGTCAGCTCTACGTGAACCCGGAACTGCACGGTGACGATCCCGCGGCAGACGCGCGCGCCGTCCTCGCGGACGTGCGGGCGCTCGGCGACGAGGCGGACCCCCGCGAACTCGGCGATCCGTCGCTGCTCGAGCACGCGTATCGGGACGCGAGCGCGCAGGACGTGATCGCTACGTTCGGAGCGCCGTTCCTCGAGAGCGTCGCGGAGTTGCCGATCGGCGAGTGGAGCGGGCCCGTGAAGTCGGCCTTCGGCCTACACATCGTGCGCGTCGATGCGCGCGATCCGGGGGCGCTTCCGCCCCTCGACGACGTGCGCGCGGAGGTCGAGCGGGATTGGGCGTCGGCGCAACGCGACGAGGCCTCGAAGCGCTTCTACGACGGTCTGGTGGCGCGCTACCGCGTCGTCGTCGAGTGGCCGCAGGGTACGTCTGACGGAAGCGGCGACCCGGGCGGGACGGCGGGGACGGACGGGGCGCGGAAGCCGTGACGCGCTGGTGGGCGGCGTGCCTCCTCGCCCTGCTCTGCCTGAGCGGCACGGCGCTCGCGCACGAGGTGCGGCCGGGCTATCTCGAGCTGACGCAGACCGGCCCCGAGACGTACGACGTCCTGTGGAAGGTGCCGGCGGCGGGCGAGAGCATGCGCCTCGGCATCCACCTGCGATTTCCGGCGGGGACCGAGGACACCAGCGAGCACCGCGGCGTCTTCGCGCGCGGCGCGTTCGTCGATCGCTGGAGCGTGCGCCGCGCGGGAGGACTGACGGGCGAGACGATTCACTTCGACGGCCTCGGCGGGACGATGACCGACGTGCTCGTGCGTGTCGAGCAGAGCAGCGGTACGTCGTTCGTGAGCCGCGTCGAGCCGACGCACCCGAGCTTCGTCCTCGCGTCGGAGCCGAGCCTCTGGTCCCTCGCCGGAACGTACTTCGCGCTCGGCGTCGAGCACATCCTCGGGGGGATCGACCACCTGCTGTTCGTACTCGCGCTGCTCATGCTCGTGAAGGGCCGCCGCCGTCTCTTCTTCACGATCACGGCGTTCACCGTGGCGCACAGCATCACGCTCGCGGCCGCCACGCTCGGTTGGCTGCGCGTCCCGCCGGCCCCGGTCGAGGCCGTGATCGCGCTCAGTATCGTCTTCGTCGCCGCCGAGATCGTGCATGGCCTGCGCGGGCAGGAAGGCGTGACCGCACGCTCGCCGTGGATCGTGGCGCTCGTCTTCGGTCTGCTCCACGGCCTGGGGTTCGCGAGCGCCCTGCGCGAGGTGGGGCTCCCTGGACACGCCATCCCCGTGGCGCTCTTCCTCTTCAACGTCGGGGTCGAGGCCGGCCAACTGCTCTTCGTCGGGGCCGTCCTCGCTGTGCTCGCCCTGGCCCGCCGGTGTGTCGGCGTCACGCCGCGCTGGGCGGCGTGGGTGCCCGCCTACGGGATCGGCGCCGTAGCCGTGTACTGGACGATCCAGCGCGTGAGCGCGTTCGGGTAGCGCCCCGGCCGGGCCGCCCCGAGCCACACCTTCTCAGCGCTTGCGGTGCACCTCGTCGAGCACGTCTTCCACGGCGGCGATCGGTCCGCAGTTCGGCTCGCCGTCGCACAAGATCACGATCGTGTCGGCGAAGTCGTCCTCGCGCACCGACGAGTTGCGCTCCGTCGCGTCGAGCGCCCAATGTGAGCACCCAGCGTAGTGGACCGCCGCGCCGACACTGGTGGCGCGAATCGCGAGACGTGTTCTCGTTCACGATCACGGCACGCGGGAGAGACGCACGCAACTGTCCTCGCAATCGTGATTCCGCTCACACGCGGTCTGCGACGGGTTCGGGCATCATGTCGGGCCTGGGTCGGCGCTCCGGTCGCTCCGGCGGAGGTCGCGGCGCTCTCCGCCGGGGCCGAGATGACGGGATGAAGCTGACCCTCGATGCGTTCACGGGCGTGCGATCCCATGAGACTAGGATCACGCGCTTCATTCACCCCCTGACCCCTGACCAAGGAGGGGCTCGTGTCGGACACGTTGGAACGTCAAGCACAGCGGGCGACTGCGGAATTCATGGAGGGCGTGCGGGCTCGCAACCCGGGCCAGCCCGAATTCCACCAGGCGGTCTCCGAGGTGGTGGACTGGCTCATGCCGTTCATCCTCGAGAACCCCAGGTATCAGGAGAACGCGCTCCTCGAGCGGCTCACCGAGCCCGACCGCTCGTACACCTTCCGTGTCGCGTGGGAGGACGACAAGGGCGGCGTCCACGTCAACCGCGGCTGGCGCGTGCAGATGAGCAACGCGATCGGACCCTACAAGGGCGGTCTGCGCTTCCACCCGAGCGTCACGCTCGGCACGCTGAAGTTCCTGGCCTTCGAGCAGGTGTTCAAGAACGCGCTCACGACGCTCCCGATGGGCGGCGGCAAGGGCGGCTCGAACTTCGACCCCAAGGGCAAGAGCGACCGCGAGGTCATGCGCTTCTGCCAGTCGTTCATGACGGCGCTCTACCCCTACATCGGCGAGGACGTGGACGTCCCGGCCGGTGACATCGGCGTCGGTGGCCGCGAGGTCAGCTACCTCTTCGGCCAGTACAAGCGCATCACCGAGCGCTGGGCCGGTGTGATGACCGGCAAGGGCCTGTCGTTCGGCGGCAGCCCCATCCGCACCGAGGCCACCGGCTACGGCACGGTCTACTTCGTCGAGGAGATGCTCAAGGAGCGCGGCGACAGCGCGGCCGGAAAGACGGCCCTCGTCTCGGGCTCGGGCAACGTCGCGATCTACTGCGTCGAGAAGCTCCTGCACCTCGGCTCGAAGGTCGTCACCGTCTCGGAGTACGACGGTTTTCTGCACATCCCGGACGGGTTCACCGAGGAGCACCTCGAGTACCTGAAGGACCTCAAGGAGGTCCGTCGCGGGCGCCTCACCGAGATGGCCGAGAAGTTCTCCGGCGCCTCGTACGTCGAGGGCCAGAAGCCCTGGGGTGTCAAGGCCGATCTCGCCTTCCCGTGCGCCACGCAGAACGAAATCGTCGGTGACGAGGCGAAGCTCCTCGTGGACAACGGTATCATCGCCGTCGCCGAGGGCGCGAACATGCCGACCAACCTCGACGGCATCCACATCTTCCTCAACTCGAAGGTCCTCTACGGGCCGGGCAAGGCAGCGAACGCCGGTGGCGTCGCCGTCTCGGGTCTCGAGCAGACCCAGAACGCCCAGCGCCTCATGTGGACGCGCGAGGAGGTCGATGCCCGGCTGCACGACATCATGAAGAAGATCCACGCGCAGTGCGTGCAGTACGGCCACGACGGCAACGGCTACGTGAACTACGTGAAGGGCGCCAACGTCGGCGGCTTCGCGAAGGTCGCCGACGCCGTGCTCTCCTGCGGCATCATGTAGCAGGGCGGCCCGAACTCGACTGCTACGGGAAAACGAGCGGGGCGGCGCGTATCGTGGGACTCACGTTCCATGCGCCGCCCCGTCTTTCTGTTGGCCCTGACCGCCGCCGTGGCTGCTCCGCTCATCGCAGCGGAGGATCTGCTCGTGCCGCGCATCGTGCGCCGCGACGCGGCGCGGACGCTGTTCCACGACGAGTGGCGGCTCCCTGTGCTGCGCGTCTCGGAGTCCGCCCGCGAGCCGCCGCTGCGCGTGGACCTGGCGCGCGAGATGCGCGAACTCGCCGCCATGGAGTTCCCCCTGCAGCGCGGTGAGCGCGACCTGGCCTGGAGCCACACCTTCGGCGATCTCGTGCGGGGACTGCGCCAGGCCAAGGGCGATCCGGCGCGCCGCGGCCGCATGCTCCGCATCCTGCGCGCGCGGCGCCCGTCGGTGTGGCAGCGCGTCGCTGGGTATCTGCCGGCGCTCGTGAACGACGACCGCCTCTACGGCGACGCGTGGGACTCCGAGGAGTACGAGGACGACGACGGACTGCTGCTCGCCGAGCCCTTCGACCGTTCCGCGTCCGGCGACCCGTTCTGGAGCGAGGTGGGCGGCACGACGGACGTATACCAGGCCGCGACGCTGATCTACGCCGACCTCGAGGCGATCAAGGACGCGGAGAACGACTTTGCCACCTACACGGGCAACGTCAACGCCAACTACGAGCTGATCCATGCCGTGCGGGGCGGCTACGTGCGCACGCCCGATGAGGGGTGGGGCGCATGCACCATCGTGCGGATGGTGTTCCGCAGCGACGTCCCGTTCCCTTACGGCACGGTCGATTGCGACGTTCGCATCCGCACGTCGCTGAACGACGAGGGGCACCTCGTGACCGACATGTTCTCGCCGTCGGAGGATGTCTACTGGCTCGCCGGCCAGGACGTCTCGGTGCCGATCCGCGCCTCGGACGGCACGTGGGTGGCGATGCTGCAGACTCGCGTCTACGGCTTCGACATCCGAGGTGTGCCCGACGGCGACGGGACCTGGCGCGAGGCGGTCCTCGGGGGCCTCGGCAACCTGCGGCGCCGCGCCGAGCGCCGCTTCCGCGACGCCGGCGGCAAGCCCCGCACCGTCGAGGGCGCCGTCCCCGAGTTCGCCGTCCGTGGCATCGGTCCGGGCCTCGAAGAGCCCGAGGACGGTTGATCAGTCGATCAGGCGGAAGCGGATCGGGGGGAGGTCGAGGGTCGATCGTACGGGCTTGCCCTGGACGGTCGCGGGGCGGAACTCCCACCTCTTCACGGCGGCGACGGCGGCGCGGTCGAGGAGGGCCGAGCCGGACGAACCCGTGACGATGATGTCGCCGCGCGAGCCGTCTGCCAGCACGACGACGCGCAGCGTCACGACGCCTTCGATGCCGCGCTCACGCGCCGTGCTAGGGTAGCGCGGCGCGACCTTCGCGAGGATCGCCGCCGGTGTGGGCGCCGGGGGCGGCGGTGGGGCGGCCCGCGGGCGCTTCACGGGCACGGTCCCGAAGTCCGTCGCCGGCGGCTCGGCGGCCGATGGCGGACGCGGCGC
>JAJRVY010000101.1 GCA_024277065.1 Planctomycetota bacterium | reverse complement strand
GGAGGACGGAGTCGGTGATGGCGCGCGAACCGTCACTCCCTGGCGCGGAGCTCCGCGCGGGAAGGAAGACTCACGATGCGCTTCACACTCACCACGGCGGCCGCCGCGGCGCTACTCGTCGGCGCGCCGTTCCTGGCCTCCGACGCACTCGCCCACGGCGGCATGTACCGCGGCCCGGCCGGCGAGGTGCCGCCCGAGTCACGGGCCCCCGAGGACCCGCCGCCGCCTCCCGAGGGCGGCCCCGACACGACGCCGGGCGGCACGCCCGGCGGCGGGCCGACGACGGGTGGCGACGGGCTCGGCGGCCCCACGACCGGCAACGGTGACGGCGGCGGCCCGACGACGGGTGGCGGCGGCAGCGGGCCGACGGCGGGCAACGGCGGCGGCGGCGGACCGCGCACGGGCGGGACGCCGCTGCGCCGCGGCGCCGCCAAGGGCCCCGGCTACGACGACTGGACGTACTGGTGGACGTTCAACAAGGACGAGATCCTGCGCCTCAAGGGCCGGCTGGACGGCGCGCGCGCGGACACCGGCCGCACGACGCACGCATTCGCCGGCCGCAAGTCGGTGGCGCCGACCCGTTCGGCGACCGTCGCCGCGATCCAGAACCGCATCGTCCCGGCGCTGCGGGAGATGCTCGCGGACGAGAGCCTCACGTTCGACATGCAGTCGGCCGCCGCCATCGCGCTCGGCAAGATCGGCGACACGCAGGCCATCCCGACGCTCGCGCGCATGGCGCGCAACGAGGGCGGCTCGTACCACAACGTCGTGGAGGAGTCCGCAGCGCTGGCCTTCGGGCTCATGCAGGCGGACACGCAGCAGGTGCGCGAGATCCTCATCGACGTCCTGACGGACAAGGACCACAACGCCTCGTTCGTGCGTCCCTTCGCCGCCATCTCGCTCGGCCTCCTGAACCGCGACCCACGCGCCAACGACGTGAAGATCGAGGCCCTGCTCTCCATCGTCGCGGGCAAGGAGTCCAAGCCGGACGTCAAGCCCGCGGCGCTCCTGGCGCTGGGGCTGCTCGGCGACGACCGCGCCGTGCCGGACCTCCTCTTCATGCTGGAGAACGGCCGCGCCCGCGACGCGAAGGACGACCTCAGCGACGTCGAGCTGTCGTTCGTCGTGCAGGCTCTCGGCAAGATCGGCTACCCGGGCAACGCCGACGACGACCACGCCGTCGTGAAGGCCGTCCTCGATCTGACGGCCAAGCGCCGCGGCAAGAAGACGCCCGTCCACGTGCGGCGCTCGGCGATCATCGCGCTCGGCCAGCTCGCCCCGGCGTGCACGGACCGTGAGCGCACGGCCGTCATCAAGGCGCTGAAGAGCAAGGCCGAGGGCGCCAAGGACTCGTCCGAGCAGGCGTTCGCACTGATCGCGCTCGGCCGTCTCGCGGCCGACGGCGTCGCAGGCGACGTGCGCACGGACATCGCCCGCACGCTGCGCTACCATCTCGAGCACGCTCGCCAGACCAACCTGGTGCAGCCCTTCGCCGGACTGGCGCTGGCACTCGCCGGCGGCCCGCGGGCGAGTGACGAGGACGTCCGCAAGCCGCTGCGCGACAAGTTCGCGGGCGCGGCGCGCGGCGATCCACGAGCGCGCGCCGCGTACGCCATCGCCTCCGGACTCGTGCGCGATCCACTGGCCGTGGCGCCGCTCACCGACACGCTGCGCGACCGCGGGACCGACAAGCGCCTGCGCGCCTATGTGGCCGTGGCGCTCGGCATGATCGGCGATCCGGCGTCCGGGTCCGTCGTGCGCGACGTGCTGACGGACGACAACGACCGCGATCTGCGCACGCAGGCGGCGGTCGCGGCGGGGCTGCTCGGCAACGGCGCCGCCGTCGATGATCTCGTGGCCATCCTCGAGAGCGGCAAGGACAGCCAGTACGTGCTCGGCTCCGTGGCGCTGGCGCTCGGCCAGATCGGCGACGAACGGGCCATCGCGCCGCTCCTGCGCATCGCGCGGGACGCCGAGAAGCGCTTTCCGGACATCACGCGTGCGCTCGCCACCGTGGCCCTCGGCCAGATCGGTGATCGCCGCGAGGTGCCCGTCCTCGCCCGCGTGGCGCGCGACATCAACTTCCGCACGATCGGCGCCGTCCCGGCGCTGACCGAGCTGCTGACCATCCTGTAGACCCGGACAATTCATGAGGCTCGCGCACTTCCTGACGACGGTCGAAGCGAACCCGAGGCGGAGCGCGGATGCGGGAGCCATCGCCCGCGCCGCGAGGCCCGTCCTGAACGAGGACAGAGCGCCCGAGATCAAGGCGCGCCTGCGAATTCCCAGCCGTAGCTTCGTAGAGCAGGCGCAACGCGGAGCTCGGCGCTCTGGTCCGTTCAGGTGCGTGAGTCGTCATGAATGGTGCGGGTCACGATGACGCGTCGTCCCCACCGCTGCGCCGGGCGCGCCACGCCCGGCGCAGCTCACGTGGGGCATGGGCCGTGTCCGCGGCAGGCGCCACGCGCGTCACGGATCAGTAGACGAAGCCCTCGAGACCGTAGTCCGCAGCGCGCACGCCGCGCGGAAGAACGGCCTCTGCGGCGGCCGTGAGGCGCTCGGTGGCGGCGGCGAGCGCCGCCTCGCCGAGCGGCTCGTCGCCGGCGGCCGCGCCGGCGCGGGCGTGCTCGTCGAGGGGCGAGACCAGCACGACGTCGCCGCGCCGCAGGCCGAGAGCGGCCAGGAGCGCGACGGTGTCGCGGCGGTGGGCCTCCTCGAAGTCCCGCCCGCCGGCGCCGACCAGCACGACGAGGCCGACGCCGATCCCCGCGTCGTGGAGCCGCCGCACGGCCTGCGCCACGCGCGAGCCGTCGTGGGCCTTGCGCAGCCAGCGCAGCAGCGGGGCGTGCCCGGACTCCAGACCGAGGTAGAGGCGCCGCACGCCGCCCTCGGCCAGCGCCGCGGCGGTCGTGCTCGAGAGCGCCGCCGCCCGTGGCACGTCGGCGAAGCCGTAGATCCCCTCGAAGACGCGCGGATCGTCGCAGGGCCCCGCGGCGGCGGCACGGGCGGAGGGGCTGGCGGGGAGGATCGTGACGCACTCGCGCAGCGCCGAGAGAGCCTCCGCGAGAAGCGCGTCACCGGCCTCGAGCAGCGAGGCGTCGCCGATCCAGAGCGAGGGTCGCAACCCGGCGCCGGCGCCGAACCAGTCGAGCACTGCAGCGACGTGGGCCCGCCACTCCTGCGCCCCGCGCACGCGGAAGGGCACACGCTCGTACAGCGTGCAGAAGCGGCAGCGCCCGTATGCACAGCCCGCGGTGAGGCGCAGGACGACGCTGCGCACGTGCAAGGGCGGCACGATCGGCACGCAGCCGAGCACCTCGCGGAAGCGCCGCACGTCGCTCTCCCAGCCCGCCGCGAGTCCGTCCATCGCGCGAACGGCGAACCGCCGGGCGCGGGGGCCACTCGCGCGCTGCGCCAGATCGCCGAGCGCGGCGGCTAGTCGCGTGAGCACGGCCGCCGGATCGCACTCCAGGCGCACGCTCCACGGCGACGGTGCGTGCGCGCCGCGCGGCACGAGGCGCACGATCGTCCCATCGAGCCCGCGGCGGAAGTGCACACCGTCCAGGCGAAACGACAGCAGCCGCCCCTCGGCGTCGAACGTCGCCGTGGAGCCGTCCGCGCCGCGTGTGCAGAGCGCGAAGCGCCGCGCGACGACGTCGGGGGGGAGCGTGCCGGTCATGCGGCGGATTCTCCTCGCTCGGGCACGAGCGGCCAGGATTGGGGCCGCGTCGGACCCGGAGTGCAACGCCACGCTCGACCGGGGCGGCCACCGGTGAGACACTGCGCGCATGTGCGCGCAACCACATCGTGTCGTCGTCCTCGGGGCCGGGCTCGTCGGCAGCCGGATCGCCATCGACCTCGCAGCGGACCCGCAGTTCCTCGTCACGGCGGTCGATCGCGACGCCCACGCGCTCGCCCGGCTGAGCGCCGCGGACCTCGGCATCGACCTCGTGACGGCGGATCTCTCGAACGCCGCCGAGGTGCGCGCGCTGGCGGGGCGCCACGAACTCGTCGTCAGCGCCGTGCCGGGCTTCCTCGGCTACGCCACGCTGAAGACGGTCATCGAGGCGGGGCGCAGCGTCGTGGACATCGCGTTCTTCCCGGAGGATCCGTTCCCGCTCGACGACCTCGCGCAGCAGCACGGCGTCGTCGCCATCGTGGACTGCTGGGTGGCCCCGGGGATGAGCAACATCCTCGTGGGTCACGTGGACGAGCACCTCGACGAGACGACGAGGGTGGCCGTCCACGTCGGCGGACTGCCCGTGGTGCGCCGCTGGCCGTTCGAGTACAAGGCGGTCTTCTCGCCGATCGACGTGATCGAGGAGTACACGCGGCCGGCGCGCTACGTCGAGAACGGGCGGCTCGTCGTGCGCCCCGCCCTGTCCGATCCCGAACTGCTCGAGTTCCCGGGCATCGGCACCCTCGAGTCCTTCAACAGCGACGGACTGCGCACGCTCGCCCGGACCATCGACTGCCCCGACATGAAGGAGAAGACCCTGCGCTATCCGGGCCACATCGAGAAGATGGCGGTGCTGCGCGAGACAGGGTTCTTCGGCAAGGACGAGATCGACGTGGGGGGCGTCAGGGTGCGCCCCATCGACGTCACGGCCAAGCTGCTCTTCGCCGACTGGGCGCTGGAGCCGGGAGAGGCGGACCTCACCGTCATGCAGGTCCTCGTCGAGGGCCGTGTGGACGGCGCGCCCGTGCGTCACACGTACGACCTGCTCGACACGTACGACGCGGCGACCGGCGCCCACTCCATGGCGCGGACGACGGGCTACACGGCCACGATGGCGCTGCGCGCGGTGGTCGCGGGGCACTACGACCGCGTCGGGGTGTCGCCGCCGGAGTACCTCGGGCGGAGCACGTCCTGCGTCGAGTTCATCCTCGCGGGCCTCGAGGAGCGCGGCGTCACGTACCGGCTGACCGTGAGCTGACCGAGTCCCCGTGCGGCGCGTCCCGTGGGGCAGCGGGTATCCTGTTCTCGTCGCGGTACTGTGCCGTAGCCTGAAACCCGACAGGGAGGGAACGATGCTGCGTTCGATGACCAGACTGGCACTCCTCGGACTCGCCGCCGCGTTGCCGCTGAGCACGTCGGGATGCGTGCCGGGGGCGCGGAACGTCCACACCGTCTTTGGGATCTTCGTGAACCTGGCGCCGAAGAGCCCCTCGGCGGAGAAGAAGTCCAAGAAGAAGGCGAAGCTCAAGGAGAACCTCGGCGTCGATCTCGACGTGACCATCGGAGGCCTCGACGGCACGTTCGACATCGGCGTGGGCGAGTACGGCACCCTCACCGGTACCGTGAACATCAAGGGCCAGAAGGGCGCTCGCGCGAAGGCCAAGAGCGACGAACAGGTGGCCGCGCTCGTCGAGGCCCTGATCCTCGACCGCACCGGAGTCACGATCCAGGTCACGAAGTCCAAGACCACCTTCAAGGGCAGCCAGACCACCGGCGGCGTGAAGAAGAAGTTCAAGTGCCAGATCGTGTGGAAAGGGCAGGTGACCGCCGGCGCCGAGGTCGGCAAGCGTGTGCGCGGCAAGATCAAGACGAAGGGCTCGTACGAGTAGGCGACCGACCTCATAGCGCAGAGGCGCGCGCGCCCTCTGATCTC